>NZ_JAPZKZ010000008.1:0-396978 GCF_033804605.1 Mycobacterium sp. RTGN6 | reverse complement strand
GTCGATGACGACGACGAGTGGGTGGTCACCTACATGGACGCCTCCAGCATGTGGGGTCACCGACCGGTCAATGCCCTACCGCCGGGATGTTCCGAGCCCGTCGATGCCGAATCCGCCCTGGTGCCGGCCGACGTCTAACTCCCACGATTCGCGGCGCCACGAATTCGGCGAGGTCCGGCTCTCACTCGGGGCTCTCACTCCCAAACATGTTCAGATTGCTTGTTTTTCGAAAGAATCACTAGGAAAGGTGTGCACAAGACCATGGGTAACAACAACGGCAATTTCGTGAAGACGGGCGGTTTCCGGACCTATTACCTCGATGAGGGCTCCGGCGACCCGGTGATCCTGTTGCACGGCGGTGGCGCCGGGGCCGACGGCATCTCGAACTGGTCGAAGTGTCTACCGCTGTTCGCGAAGCGCAAGCGCACGATCGTCGCCGACCTGGTCGGGTTCGGCCACACCGACGCGCCCGATCCGGCCAACTTCACTTACAGCCAGGAATCGCGTAACGATCAGATCATCGCGTTCATCGAGGCACTCGGGCTCGAGCGCGTCAGCATCGTGGGAAATTCCATGGGCGGGGCGACCGCAATGGGCGTGGCGATGCGCCGACCCGACCTGGTGTCGAACCTGATCCTCATGGGTTCTGCTGGAGTGACGGCCGACGCCCCGCAGACCGAGGAGGCGAAGGCGGCCTTCGTCAATCTCATGGGTTACGACTTCACGCCCGACGGTATGCGCCGGGTGATCTCGGCGCTGGCCAATCCCGGCTACCAAGCCACCGAGGACCAAGTCCAATATCGTTACGAACTTTCGGTGCAGCCGCACATCCGCGCCGCCTATAGCGCCGTCCTGGCCTGGGTACGGGAGAACAGCCTGGACTACAAGCGAAGTGACATCGCTCAAATCAAGACACGAACCCTCGTCTTCAACGGCAAAGACGACCTCGTGTGCCCCATCGCCAACGCTTACCTGTACCTCCAACTCCTCGAGAACTCCACCGGCTACCTCGTCCCTCATTGCCGCCACTGGGCGATGCTCGAATATCCGGACTTGTTCTCCAGTGTCACGTTGGACTTCCTCGACGACTACCAAGCCGGCAGCTGATTCGACCGGTGAACGGCGTGCGGACAGTGCCACCCTGGCGCTGTCCGCATCTGCTGTTGCTGAGTCGATGCCCGACCGATGGACGTCGGGCCCGTTGCTCAGATGGACAGCGCGGCGGCGGCTTTTCGGACTCGGTCGGCCAGGCGCGTTGCGTTGAAGTGGGCGGTGGTGGTGCTGATCGACAGCGCGGCGATCGGCTGCTGGCTTCGCCTATCGATGATCGGCGCGGCCACGCAGGCAAGCCCGAGTCGGCATTGCTCGATCTCGACGGCAACACCGTCGTCCTGCGCCCGACTCAACTCGCGGTAGAACGCCCCAGGGACACTGACCGTCTTCTCGGTAAGTCGGGGCAGCCCACGCCGCACGATGTCTTCGACGACGCCGCCAGGGGAGCGAGACAACAGCACCTTGCCCAGTGCCGTGCAGTGCGCCGGATTGCGACTCCCAATGGCGGTCGGACACGGCCAACCGCCATGTCCGAACACCTTCTCCAGGTAGAGCACCTGATCGTCGTGCAGGACCGCGAGATGGACGACCGCACGCGTTTCGTGATGCAACTCCACCATGAACGGGATGGCACGATCCCGGAGTCCCCGTGGGCCGGCGGCCCGCGAGCCCAGCTCGAACACGTGCTCTGCGAGGCGGTACCGGTTGCCGTCTCGCTTGATGTAGCCATGACGAAGCATCACCGTCAGCAAACGGTGCGCAGTTGACTTGGGTACCGCGGCGGCCCGGGCAAGCTCGGTCACCCCGAGCACCGCCCGCGTTTCGTCGAACGCGCTCAACAGCGCCAAGGTACGACTTGCCACGTTGCTCGGCGAGGAGCTGTGGGCGGCGGGCTCAGAACACTCCGCAGCTTCCTGTTCGATGATGTCGGCGCTCATTGACGACCTCGCAATACACATCCTGACGACGGCCTTCTCGGTGGGGGCTGGTGCTGATCCGAGAAGTAAACCGTGGTTTACTTGGCTGACGCTAGCACAGGCCGGCAGTGGTGTCGACCACATTCGAATCGATGTTGTGGTCACGGTCACATCAACGGAAATCCACCGCGAAGGGCACCCGGATGGACATGTCGCTGCGTCCGCTGTGGGTCTTTGCTGGCCGTCGCGGAAATAGGTGGCAGCGCGATGGAAGGGACCTCAGATTTCCGGCCGCAACCCATCCAGTTAACTTGGAGCGTGCACTAAATGGCATCGGTAAGGGATATGGCAGATCAACCCACTGAACAGGCCGGCACGACACAGTCTCGACGCCAGCCCGATACGGCCGACCCACCGTCGGTCGGCTCGGCCCGGCCACGTCGAAGACGGTGTGCGCGACGAACTCGAGAAGAGATTCTCGCCGCGGCCGCTCGACGGTTCGCTAGTGGTGGGTACGCGACTGTCACTCTGAAGGAAATCGCGGCTGATGCCGGGGTGACTGCCGCGCTCGTCGTGCGTTACTTCGGATCGAAGGTCGAGCTCTTTCGAGCGGTACTGCGCGAAAGCTCCCCGTCCCGCGTGGGCGACGACGTGCTGGCTGGCCCAACGGAAACGTTGGGTCTGAGACTGGCCAAGTTTCAGGTCGAGACGTGGCTGACACCTGAGCTGGTCGCCGCGCCGATTGCTGCCTTGAGATCGCTCGACGTGGGAGATGCCAGGTCAGTTCTCTCGACCGAGATTGACCGCCGATTCACCGAGCCGTTGACAGCGGTGCTCTCAGGACCGAACCCGCAAGTCCGGGCGAAGGTGATGGTTTCACAGATGATTGCGATCGGCCTGTTCGCGTTCGGCTTGCTCCTGGACCCAGATGGGCCGAAGCCGAGCGCAGAGGAGATCGACGAAATCACGCGGATGTTCGGCGCAGCCCTGCAAGCCTCCATTACCGCTTGATGAGCGCGCTCGGCGGCGCTCATCCGCCAGTCTGAGCCGACGACCCGTGCGGCTCGCCCACCAGAAGCCGTGTCGCGCCTCAGGGTTCCACCCCACGGAACGCTCGGCGCCAAGATTGGCGCGCAACGGGGTGTGATGGAGGTGCGCATCGGCACTGTCTTGCCGGTGGACCAAAGTACCTAGGAGCGACACGAAGTGGCGAGCGCGAACAAGCGGTCGGTAAACGAGATCGACTCTCCCGGCAGGAGAGTCTGATCCGTGACATCCACTTACACGGTGAAGTTCGCCTGCCCAGACAAGCCCGGCATCGTCAGCAGGGTCACGACGTATCTCGTTCGAATCGGTGGGAACATTCTCGATGCCCAGCAGTTCAACGACACCCTGAGCGGGCAGTTCTTTTGCCGCGTCGAGTTCGAGGTGCCCAGCGGCGTTGGCAAGAGCCACGTCGAGCAGAACTTGAGCGAGAGCCTCACCCCGCTGGCCGCTGAATGGTCGATGTCGGCGAATTCGGATCGGATTCGCGTGCTGCTCATGGCGTCGAAGAGCGATCACTGTCTGGTGGATCTGCTGTACCGGTGGCGCAACGGCGACTTGCCCATGGAGGTTGCGGGCGTGGTTTCCAACCATCCGCGAGAGACGTACTCGCACATAGATTTCGGTGACATCGCGTTCCACCACCTACCGGTCACTGCCGACACGAGGATCGAACAAGAAGCCAAGCTCGTCAGCATCATCGAAGAGCACGACATCGAACTCGTCGTGCTCGCCCGGTACATGCAGATCCTGTCCGACGAGCTCTCCCGCTACCTCCATGGCCGGTGTATCAACATTCATCACTCGTTCCTGCCGGGCTTCAAAGGTGCAAAGCCCTATCACCAAGCGCACGCCCGCGGCGTGAAGCTGATCGGAGCGACTGCGCACTACGTCACCGGCGACCTCGACGAAGGCCCCATCATCGTCCAAGACGTCGAACCGATCAGTCACCGGGACACACCAGAGCGCCTGATCCGCAAGGGTCGAGACATCGAACGCCGGGTCCTCGCCCGTGCGGTCTCGCACCACCTTCATCAACGAGTTCTCATCCATGGCAAGACCACCGTCGTCTTTCCGGAGTGAAGCAACCCCAATGACCGCCGCCGCCGAATTCTCCCCGCCAACGCCGCTGACATACGTGCTCGACGGCAAACACACTGCCGACATCATCATGGAGGAACTGCGCGGCAGGGTAGGGCAGCTACACAAACGGGGAATTCGGCCGGGTCTTGGTACCGTGCTCGTCGGTGCCGATCCCGGCAGTGTCTCCTACGTTGCCGGCAAACATCGGGACTGCGCGAAGATCGGCGTTGAATCGATCAGGGTCGAACTCCCCGCTGACGCAACTGAAGCCGACGTGCGTCGCGCCGTCGACGACCTCAACCACGACGCCGCCTGCACGGGTTTCATCGTCCAGCTTCCCCTCCCTGAGGCGATCGATCGGGGACGGATCCTCGAGTCGATCGACCCCGACAAGGATGCGGACGGGCTGCACCCAGTCAACCTCGGTCGGCTGGTGCTCGGGGTGCCTGGCACGCTGCCCTGCACTCCCCGCGGCATCGTCGCGTTGCTTCGCCGCTACTGCATCCCGTTGACCGGTGCCGACGTGGTCGTCATCGGCTGCGGGGTCACCGTCGGCCGGCCGCTGGGCTTGCTCCTGACGCGCAATACCGAGAGCGCCACGGTGACCCTGTGCCACCAAGAAACCCGCAACATCGCCGACCACGTCCGACGTGCAGACATCGTCGTAGCCGCAGCAGGCTCCGCGGCGCTCGTACAGGCCGACGATCTGCGTCCAGGCGCAGTCGTCGTCGACGTCGGCATCACCCTCACTGAAGCGGGCCTCGTCGGCGACGTCGCCCCCGACGTCGTCGGCACCGCAGGGTTTCTCGCGCCCATGCCTGGTGGCGTCGGACCGATGACCCGCGCCATGTTGTTGGCCAATGTCGTCGAAATTGCAGAAAGGCAGCCGTGAACCAACAAGTGATCAACGAGGCCGCGGCCAGACTCGAACGAGCTAGTGCAACCGGTACGCCGTGCGGACCGGTGCGCGACTTGATTGGAAGCGAAGACATCGATTCCGCGTATCGGGTTCAATCACACAACATCGAAAGGCTTTTGACCGATGGCCGAACCCGGGTCGGCCGCAAGATCGGTCTGACGTCGCCAGCAGTACAGAAGCAACTGGGCGTGGACCAGCCCGACTTCGGCGTCCTCCTCGACGACATGGACTGCTCGAATGACGCACGAGTGGACTCGACACGATTGCTACAACCAAAGATTGAAGTCGAGGTCGCGTTTCTGTTGTCACGCGACATCACCGAGCCCGTCACCGCCGCGGCGGCGCCGGAGTTCGTGAGCACGGCGTTCGCGGCGTTCGAGATCGTTGACAGTCGAATCGCGAACTGGGACATCAGTCTCGCTGACACCGTCGCCGACAACGCGTCGTCGGGGCTCTACGTGCTCGGGGATGCACTGGAGCGCAGTAGGACTCCGAACCTCGCCGACGTTGCGATGACCATGACCGCCGACGGCGAAGAGGTCTCGAACGGCAAGGGAGCCGATTGTCTCGGCAGTCCATGGGCCGCCCTGGCGTGGTTGGCGAATGTCAGCCTGACCTACCGAGCTCCGCTTCGGGCAGGCGAAGTGATTCTCTCCGGCGCGCTCGGGCCGATGGTCGTCGTGAAGCCGGGTTCGACGTACCGGGCCTCGCTCTCCGGCATCGGCGACGTCGCCGCGACATTCAGCTCCGTGCCCGACAGGTGACATTTCGACATTGAAAGCAGGACAACGTGAGTCGCACAAAAGCCGCGGTCATCGGATCGGGAAATATCGGCACCGATCTCGTCATCAAACTCAAGCGCGTCGCGAAGAACGTCGAGATCGTCGTTCTGGTCGGCATCGACCCGGCGTCGGACGGCCTGGCCCGGGCCCGGCGGATGGGCATCAGCACCGTCGACTCCGGCGTGCACGGCCTGATCGCGCACCCCGACTTCGCCGACATCGACATCATCTTCGACTCGACGTCGGCGAAAGTCCATGTGGCCAACGAGGAAGCACTGCGGCCGTACGGTAAGCGCCTCATCGATCTCACACCGGCAGCAATCGGCCCGTACGTGGTACCCGCGGTCAACCTCGACGAACACCTGGATGCTCCCGATCTGAACATGGTGACGTGTGGCGGTCAGGCGACCATCCCCATCGTGGCGGCGATCTCTGCCGTGACCCCAGTGCATTACGCAGAGATCGTGGCCTCGATCGCGTCGAAGTCCGCAGGGCCGGGAACCCGCGCGAACATCGATGAGTTCACCGAAACCACGTCCGCGGCAATCGTTGAGGTCGGGGGTGCGGCGTACGGAAAGGCGATCATCGTGCTCAATCCGGCGGAGCCGCCGCTCATCATGCGCGACACGGTGCTCACGCTGGTGACAGAGCCCGACCAGGACGCGATCCGCCGGTCGGTCCTCGACATGGTCGCAACGGTGTCCGCCTACGTACCGGGGTACCGGCTCAAACAAGACGTGCAGTTCACCCGGCTAGACGACGCCGAATCCGTTGCCACGCTGACCGGTGGTGTCGAGAAGGGGCCCGGCTTGTGGAAGGTGTCGGTCTTCCTCGAAGTCGAAGGTGCCGCGCACTATCTCCCCGCGTACGCGGGGAATCTCGACATCATGACCTCTGCCGCAGTGCAAGTGGCGGAGACGATCGCCGAAGCCAAGGCTCTGGAGCTGGCACGATGACCGACACTTCCCGTCCGAATGCAGCCGATGGTGCCGCGCTCTACATTCAGGACGTCACCCTGCGTGACGGCATGCACGCGATGCGGCATCGCATCAGCCCGGCCAACGTCGCGAGGGTCGCTAGCGCGCTCGACACCGCGGGCGTCGACGCGATCGAGGTCACCCACGGCGACGGTCTCGCCGGCCACAGCCTGACGTACGGTCCCGGCAGCAATACCGATTGGGAGTGGATCGAAGCGGCGGCATCGGTGGTCCATCGGGCCAAGCTGACCACTCTGCTGCTTCCCGGCGTCGGTACCGTGTCCGAGCTACAGCACGCATTCGACCTTGGCGTGACGTCCGTGCGAGTGGCTACGCACTGCACCGAGGCCGACGTCTCGGCGCAGCACATCGCCAAGGCCCGTGAGCTGGGTATGGACGTTGCCGGCTTCCTGATGATGTCGCATCTCGCGGAGCCAGAGCAGTTGGCAGAGCAGGCGAAGTTGATGGAATCGTATGGCGCGCTTTGTGTCTACGTGACCGACTCTGGCGGACGCCTGACGATGGACGGTGTCCGCAAGCGCATCCGCGCGTACCGTGACGTGCTCGACGCGGACACGCAGATCGGTATCCATGCACACCAGAATCTGTCGCTGTCGGTGGCCAATTCAGTGGTGGCGGTGGAAGAGGGAGTCATCCGGGTCGACGCGTCGCTCGCCGGTCACGGCGCTGGCGCAGGCAACTGCCCGATCGAACCGTTCGTGGCGGTCGCGAATTTGCATGGGTGGAAGCATAATTGCGATCTCTTCGGGTTACAGGATGCGGCCGACGACATCGTTCGACCATTGCAAGACCGACCCGTTCAAGTCGATCGTGAGACGTTGACGCTCGGCTTTGCCGGTGTCTATTCGAGCTTCCTGCGACATGCCGAGTTTGCCGCAAAGGAGTACGGACTCGACACGCGCGCAATCCTTCTCGCGGTCGGTGAGCGCGGCCTGGTCGGTGGGCAGGAAGACCTCATCGCCGATATCGCGCTCGACCTGGCAGCTTTGCAGAGCACTGCAGAACCCCTCTGACGTCGCGCTCACGATCGATCCGCCGCGTGCTGACCGAGCGCCGGGGTTGGGACGGATGTTCCGCCGAATGGAACGCCAGAGTTCCCGTCGCGGCACGAGTGGGCTTGTCTTCTAGGTATGCGCCATGACGCTCATCTTCATGGTTGAGCACGACGATCAGACCGACAGACAGCAACAAGAGGAGGCCGACGGTGGCGTGGATAAAGGCGTGCAGTGTCGGAGATTTCGAACCCGACGAGGGAATCAGGGTGGAAGCCGATCCGCCGGTGGCGGTGTTCCACGTCGACGGCGAGTACTTCGCCATCGGCGACATCTGCACCCATGGCCAGTCGTCGCTGGCCGAAGGTTACCTCGACGGCACCGAGGTCGAGTGCTCGTGGCACTTTGCCAAGTTCTGCCTTCGCACCGGTCGCGCGCTCACCCTGCCGGCGACCGAGGACGTTGCGACCTACCCGGTGCGGGTGGAAGACGACATCGTCTTCGTCGACGTCTAGGCATGCCACGATCGAGGACACGTTGGTGAACGTCGCCGCTTCGGCTACGCCGTTGCAGACGCCGCGGGGTTGATCGCCCCATGAGGCCGCCGACGCCCTGGGCCCGGTTCGACGACATGCGCGGTGGTGGCGCGCAGTTCTTCCGCACGACTGTTCACGAACTCGTGGCGACCCGTCCGGAACACGTGGCCGAGGTTCTCGCAGAGGTAGACCGAGTTACCCGTCAGGGCTCGTGGGCCTATGGGTTCGTCTCGTACGAGGCCGCGGCAGGTCTCGATCCGACGCACGTCGTCCACGAACCGGTGGATGGCCTGCCCCTGGCCTGGTTCGGAGTGTGCCCCAGTCCCGAATCCGTGCCGGTGGTGGTGCCGCGGGCTCAGCGCTCGTATCGCGTCGGAGAGTGGAGATATCAGTGGGGACCGGACGAGCATCGACGTCGACTCGAATCGGTCCGCCGGCTCATCGCCGCGGGGGAGACCTATCAGTGCAACCTGACGACGAGGCTGTCAGCCGACGTCGACGGAGACCTATTCCAACTGTACGGGGACATGGCGCACGGTCAGGGCAGTTCCTACAACGCCTTTCTGGATCTCGGACGCTTCGTGATCGCAAGTGCGAGTCCTGAGCTCTTCTTCAAAATCTCCGGCGACCGGCTGCTGATGCGACCGATGAAGGGTACTGCCCCCCGCGGGCGCACCCCCGCGGAAGACGCCGAGATGGTCGGCGCGCTGCAGGCCAGCGCGAAGGAGCGCGCGGAGAACATCATGATCGTCGATCTGGTCCGCAACGATGTCGCACAGCTTGCCGTGACGGGCGGGGTGGCGGTCACGTCGTTGTGCCGCGCCGAACGGTACGAGACGGTGTACCAGCTCACGTCCGAAGTCGTTGCGCAGTTGCGGCCCGACGTCGACCTGGTCGATGTCTTCCGAGCGTTGTTTCCTTGCGGATCGGTCACCGGTGCGCCGAAGGCCAGGACGATGGAACTCATCCGGGACCTCGAGGACGGGCCCCGCGGCGTCTACTGCGGAGCGATAGGCGTCGTCGCACCGCCTGACCAGCCCGTCCGTGCGCGCTTCAACGTGGCGATCCGCACCACGGTCGCAGACCGAAGCACCGGAATCGCCACCTATGGCACCGGCGGTGGCATCACCTGGGATTCGCGGCCCGCCAGCGAGTACGCCGAACTCCAGGCCAAGGCCGCGCTGCTTACCACATGACTTGACGGGCACCGTGTCCGTGTCAATTCGCCGGTCTACCGCCGGTCCGTCCGTCATGCCCACACCCGGACACCGACCACGAGAGAGAATCTGTTCATATAGCTAGACAAGAAGCTTTACAGTGAGATATACAGATTCTGGAAATTCCGCGCTTACGACGACGTCGCGCTCCCCGAGCCGGGTGCGTCACCTCGTCGACCGATACGAGGAGACAGCGACATGACCACCGAGAGTCTTGACGACAAGATCAACCGCATCGGGAGCGCGGTCGAGATGCTCAGGAACGCCCAGGCCGGTGCGTTCGAGATCCCCGGCACTGGTGAATTCGGAAACTGGCGTGATGAGCAGGCGGCGTGGAAGAAGACCGCTGTCGTCTTCGACCAGTCCTTCCACATGACCGACGTCTACTTCACCGGGCCTGACGTGAGACGCCTGCTCTCGGACACCGGGGTCAACGGCTTCGGCACCTTCGGACGGAACAAGGCGAAGCAGTTTGTGGCCTGCAACGAGGACGGCCACGTCGTCGGCGATTCGATCCTGTTCGGGTTCGAGGACGACGAGGTGAGTCTCGTCGGCCGGCCGGCCATCCCGAACTGGGTGGCCTATCGCGCCGAAACTGGCGGTTACGACGTGACGGTGTCACGTGATGAAAGGACCCTTGCGAACAAGGGGCTTCGCCGGACATTCCGGTATCAGCTGCAGGGGCCGAACGCGGGCCGCGTCGTGGAAAAGGCCCATGGCGGTCCGATCGCGCGGATCAAGTTCTTCCAGATGGGTGAGTTCAGCCTGGCCGGTTGCCCGGTCCGTGCGCTCAACCACACCATGTCCGGCATCCCCGGTGAGGAGCTGACCGGTCTGGAGCTCATTGGGCCGGCTGAGCAGGGACCCGAGGTCATGGAGGCACTCGTGCAGGCGGGAGGGGAGTTCGGTCTGGTTCGCGGCGGGGCCATCGCGTACCCGACGACCACGTTCGAGTCGGGATGGATTCCCTCGGTGACCCCGGCGATCTACTCGGGTGACGCGATGAAGCCGTACCGGCAGTGGCTCGGTGCCGACAGCTGGGAGGCGAGCATTTCGCTGGGCGGTAGCTTCGAGTCCGCCGATATCGCCGACTACTACCAAACCCCGTGGGAACTGGGATACGGCCACCTCGTGAAGTTCGACCACGACTTCATCGGCCGCTCGGCCCTCGAAAAGCTGGCCGACGGACCCCACCGGCGCAAGGTGTGGCTGCGCTGGAACGACGACGACGTGCAACGGGTGATCGCGAGCAGTCTCTTCGACGAGCCCGGTACCGGCGCGAAATACCTCGACACCCCGAAAACGGTCTATTCGTCGTTGCCCTTCGACCAAGTCCTGATCGGCGATCGGCTCGTCGGTCTGTCGACCTACGCCGGATACACGGTCAACGTCGGCGGCTGGCTGTCGTTGGCGATGCTCGACGAGGCCGACATCCGAGACGGAGCCGAAGTCACCGTCGTCTGGGGCGAGAGCGGCGGCGGCTCGCGCAAGCCCACCGTCGAGCGTCACGTGCAGACGCACATCCGCGCCACGATCAGCTCGAGCCCGCTCGTCTGATGCCGGCCACCATTCCCGCGGACCTTGTTCTCGTCGGTGGGCGGGTGTGGACCGACCGCACCTGTGCACTTGGGGATGGGATGCCGACGGCCGTCGCGGTAACCGACGGCCGGATCCAGGCCGTCGGCGGCGATTCCGAGGTGTTCCCGTATATCGGAAGCCACACCAACGTGGTCGATGTCGAGGGGCGTCGGATAGTCCCGGGTCTGGTGGACTCGCACCTGCACGCCGTGCGCGCAGGGTGGAGCTACCTCGCCGAACTCGACTGGACTCAGACGGGCTCGGTGGCCGCGGCTCTGGATTCCATCACCGTCGCGGCGCGCGAGCGTGCGCCGGGGCGATGGATCACCGCGCTTGGGGGGTGGCACCCGACGCAGTTCTCGGAGCGTCGGGGGCCGAGTCGTACCGAGCTCGACGCTGCCGCGCCCCGGCATCCCGTATTCGTTCATCCGGTCTACGGCTTCGCCGATCACGGCGTGCTCAATACCGTTGCGTTGCAGGCGCTCGGCTGGACCGGCCAGTGCCAGGACCCGTCGGGCGGCACCTTGTACCGCCTGTCCGACGGCACGCCGGACGGTCGCCTGACCGGGGTGTCCGCGTTCCAGGCCGTCGTAGCGGAGGCCTTGCAGCCGACCACCGAGGAGTCGGAGGCGTCCACCCGGGCCTTCTTCGGCAGGCTCGCCGGGTTGGGCCTCACCGGCGTAATCGACGCAGGCGGGCTCGGCATGGTGCCGGAGAAATACGGTGCCGTGCGCGCACTCTGGCGGCGTGGCGAGTTGCCGCTTCGGGTGCGGATGTTCGTTGGTGCCGTCACAGCCGGTCGGGAGGCCGAGGAGCTCGCCAACTGGCAGCGCTACCTCACGCCGGCGCTCGGTGACGACATGCTCTCCGTCCTCGGTCTGGGTGAAGCCCTGCACTACGGGTGTCATGACTGGGAGGGCATGGCGCCGTTCGCGGTGTCGCAGCAGTCCCGCGACGAGCTCGCCGAGACCTTGCTGCGCAGCGCCCGCGGCGGGTGGCCGTTGACCATCCACGCGATCCTCGACTCCTCGGTGACCGTTGTGCTGGACGCCATCGAGTCGGTCGTACGGCAGGTACCGATCGAGGGCCTCCGGTGGTCGTTGTGTCACGCCGAGTGCGCCAGCATGCGCAATCTCGAGCGGATGCGCGCGCTCGGGCTGGGGCTGACGGTGCAGAGCCGCATCTCCCACAAGGGTGCGGTCTGTGCCGAGAGGTGGAGCGAGGACGTGTTCCGGCACGCCCCGCCCCTCGGGGACATCGCAGAGCTCGGCATCCCGTTCGGCGCCGGGACCGACGGCACCCGCGCCGCCTCCTACAACCCGTGGCGGGCCTTGTGGTGGTTCGTGACCGGCCGATGCCAGGACGGCGGTCCCCGTCGGGACGCGCGTCATCGGCTCGACCGTGCGACGGCGCTCGACGCCTACACCCGGGGCAGCACTTGGTTCTCGTTCGAGGACCACCGCCGCGGTCGCCTCTTGGCGGGGGCCGATGCCGACCTGAGCGTGCTGTCGGCCGACTACTTCACCGTCGACGAGGACGAGATCCCCTCCATTACTTCGGAATTGACCATCGTCGCCGGGCGCGTGGTGCATGCCGGACACGCCTTCGCGGACCTCCCGATCGAGCTCCACCCGTCCCGCCCGGCGCCGGGCACCGCTGCGGTGACGGGGTAGTAGTCCCCGGCGGCGTCCACCGGTTTCACAGGAAGGAAGAACCCATGTCCGCAGCTTCAGCGCGGTTGAGCGTCGGCGTCATCGGAGGCGGAATCGGCGGCGCCGCCGCCGCCCAATTCCTCCGTCGAGCGGGTGTCGACGTGACGGTGTTCGAGCAGGCCGACGAGTTTCGCGAGGTCGGGGCAGGCGTGCAGGTGAGCCCCAACGCCGTGCGCCTACTGGAGCGGGTGGGGATCGCGGAGCGACTCGCCGAGTTCGCCGCGACGCCTGACGTCATCTGGCAGTTCCACAAGTGGCGCACCGGCGAGATCATCTTCGAGCAGGAGCTCAGCGACGCGAACCGAGCGGCGTGGGGGGCTCCGTACTTCCTCGTGCACCGGGCGAAGCTGCTCGCGGCGCTGTGCCAGGGCCTCCCAGCGGGAACGATCCGGCTGCGTGCTCGCTGTACCGATCTCGAGCGGCTGCCCGACGGGCGAGTACGGCTCGTCCTCGACGGCCAGCCCGACCGGCCGGTGTTCGATGCCGTCATCATCGCCGACGGTATCCAGTCGCCCTTGCGCGCCAAGGTATTTGGGTTCGCCCCACCGCTGTTCTCCGGTTATTACGCCTTCCGTGCCGTCGCGGACCGAGCCGCCACGCCGTTGCCCGCGCGTCCCGCCGCGATGGCCATCTGGTTGGGACCGGACCGACACTTCGTGCACTACCCGATCGAACGCGGAGAGGTGGTGAACCTCGTCTGCGCGGTGCCCACGCCGACGTGGGATCACCCCTCGAATTGGGCTGACGGAACCGTCGAGGAGTTCCGGGAGGCCTTCGCGGGTTGGCATCCGACCGTCGATGCCCTCATCTCCGCGGCCACGACCACACGCAAATTCGCGCTCTACTACAGCGACCCACTGCCCACGTGGACCGACGGGCCCATCGCGCTGCTTGGCGATGCCGCGCACCCGATGCTCTCGTTCTTCGCGCAGGGATCGGGACAGGCGATCGAGGACGCGGCAGTGCTTGCCCGGAGCCTGCAGGGAGTGTCACGAGACGGTGTGGCGGAAGCCCTTTCGACCTACGCGGCGATCCGCCGACCGAGAAGCGGCGCGATCCAGCAGAACGCCAATGCGCGCCTGCACTCCTACCACTTCGAGGACGGCCCCGAGCAGGTCGCCCGCGACGAGCGGCTCGCCTCGTCCGACCCGTTGACGGCGAACAGCTGGGTCTACGAACACGACGTCGAGCAGGAATTCGAGGAGCGGCGCCCGGTGAGTGTGAACGGTTCCGACGCGGGCTAGGGGAGCAGGGTCGCCGCTGACTTCGTGGCCGCCCTGGACCAGCTCGCGGCAACCGCGACGGCTTGCAGAGTCGAGCGCACGTCGTGCACTCGGACGCAGTATGCGCCGGAGGCCGCTGCGAGCGCGGCGACCGCCACGCTGGCCGGATCGCGCTCCCTCGGGGGAGGCATGGGGCCGGGAAGGTCGGCGAGCACATCCACGAGGAATGACTTGCGTGAGGCTCCGACGAGGATCGGCCTTCCCAGGCGGCCCAACTCGTCGAGGGCAGTCAGCAGGCGCCAGTCGTGCTCGGCTCTCTTGGCGAACCCGAGGCCGGGGTCGAGCACGATGCGTTCCGCATCGACGCCGGACGCGACCAGCGCGTCGAGTCGTCGTTCGAGCTCCGTTACGACGTCGCGGACGACGTCGTCGTACTGGGCGTGGCCCCTCATCTGTGCGCTGGGTGCACGCCAATGCATCGCCACGTATGCGGCACCGGAAGAGGCGACACACGCGGCCATCGCTGGGTCGGCGAGACCGCCGCTCACGTCATTCACGACGACGGCACCGACCGACAGCGCGCGGTCGGCGACTCGACTGCGGGTGGTGTCCACGCTGACGGCCAATCCCGCGGAGGCAAGTTCCCGGATGACCGGGACGACGTTCTCGAGCTCCACCTCGACGGGTACGCGCGGGGCACCCGGACGCGTTGACTCGCCGCCCACGTCGATGATGTCGGCCCCTTGGGCGGCCAGCATCCTTGCGTGGCGGATGGCATCTTCGGTCCGCAGATAGGCACCACCGTCTGAGAAGGAGTCGGCGGTGACGTTGACGATGCCCATGACGAGACATCGGCCGGGGCAAGGCAAACCGGGGATCTGCGGAGGTTCGGAGAACCCGGGTAGCACGGCCGGTCGCTGGTTCAGGGCCGCAGTTCGATTGGTGCACTGCCGTCGACTTCTCGTTGCCACGCGATGGTGGCGGCGACCTGGTTGAACGAGAACAGGTGCAGCCCCTTGATCCCGAGGTCGTCGGAGGTCAGGTCGTCGCCGATCTCGTCGAGCAGGTGCTCGGGCCGGTAGGTGTTGCCGACCAGCAGGTTGCCCACAAAGCCCCGTTGGTGGGTGAGGAACTTGATCGAGGAGCCAACCCCGATGCGCAGCGACAGCTCGACGAGCTTCCTCGTCTTGAGGGGTGCGGCGAGCCCAAGGCTCAACGGCAGGCGAACGCCCGCGGCCCGGATCCGCTGCACCCAGTCCACCAGCGAGCCGGCGTGGAAACACAGCTGGCTCACCATGTAGGTGGCCGCGAGCTCTTGCTTCCTCAACAGGTCGGCAACCAGGACGTCGTCGGCGATCTGCGGGTGTCCCTCGGGGTAACACCCCACGCCGACCGAACGGATGGTGTGGCCCGATCGGGCCAACGCCTCCAGTAGCTCGGCCGACGACGCAAACTCGCCTGCGGGGTCGGGTGCGTCGCCACCGATGACGAAGAGGTCCTCGATCCCCGTGGATACCAGGGTCTCGACGATGCGCCCGAGTTCGGCCTCGTCGACGATTTGGCGAGCCGCGAGGTGCGGGATCACCCGGTGGCCACGGGCGGCCGCGGTGGCTGCCAGGGCCAGAGTCGCGTCGAGACCGAATTTCGAGGAGCAGGTCACCGTGATCGTCGTACCGGTCGGCACCTGCTGGAGCTTCTCCTCGGCGCTGCGCATCGGAATGACCTCGAGGGCTGCCGAGGCGACCAGGGTGCGGATGACCTCGGCGTCATCATCGGATGGCTTCTCGTCGGGATGCACGGCGTTCCTTCCTCTGCAGCCGGACGCGACGGGAGTTCGAAGCGCGTGAGCTACGCGCTCTGGTATATCTCACCGGAATGCTATTACGCAAGCTTTCTATCAAGCATTCGGCTGGAGTACTATTCTGCGAGGGTCGAACGGGATTGAGCGAGGTGGGAGCGTGACGGGCACTGAGAAGCGCGGCGTTGGCCCGCGCGACCGCGTCGACCGACTGTCGGAGGACCTAAATGCGCAGATCGGTGGGCTCGACCGCGTCGAGTACGACCTGACCAAGCGCGTCGGCAGGCTCGGCGTGATGCTTGAGGACGCAATGAACTCCTGCCTGGCGCGGTGGGGGATGACCCGTGCCGACTACGGGGTGCTCACCGCCCTTCGATCGGTGGGTGAGCCGTACGAGCTTCGTCCGACCGACCTACGCGAGCGCATCCTGCTCTCCTCGGGAGGCACCAGCAACGTCCTCAATCGTCTCCTGAAGGCCGAACTGGTGACCCGCGCGCCCGACTCGACCGATGGGCGGAGCAGCTTCGTTCGCCTGACCACGACGGGCCTGGAGCTCGCCGACGAGATCGTCAAGGAGTGGGCCCGTGTGCAGCAGGACCTCTTCCGGGCCGTGCCCGTCGAGGCGAGCCAGGCGGCATCCGACGCCCTACGGCGGGTTCTGATCGGTTTCGGCGACCACGAACCGCCTGAGCCGCAACGCAGACGCGTGTCCCTCGTCCAACCCTGACTGGCTCGACTACGTACGGCGCGGCACCTCGAGTCTGGATGCCGCGTTGGACCTGGCCACCGGCAAAGGTATCGGCTCGCTGCAAGCCCGCCATCACGCCCAGGAGTTCCTGGCGTTCCTCAAGAAGATCGACGCTGACGTCCCCGCCAACCTGGACTGCCACGTCCTGCTCGACAACGCCTCCACCAAGAGACCTCGCGGTGAAGCGTTGGCTGACAAACCATCCCAGATTCGTCTTGCACTTCACCCCGACTGGGCGATGCTCGAATATCCGGACTTGTTCTCCAGTGTCACGTTGGACTTCCTCGACGACTACCAAGCCGGCAGCTGATTCGACCGGTGAACGGCGTGCGGACAGTGCCACCCTGGCGCTGTCCGCATCTGCTGTTGCTGAGTCGATGCCCGACCGATGGACGTCGGGCCCGTTGTTCAGCTGGACAGCGCGGCGGCGGCTTTTCGGACTCGGTCGGCCAGGCGCGTTGCGTTGAAGTGGGCGGTGGTGGTGCTGATCGACAGCGCGGCGATCGGCTGCTGGCTTCGCCTATCGATGATCGGGGCGGCCACGCAGGCAAGCCCGAGTCGGCATTGCTCGATCTCGACGGCAACACCGTCGTCCTGCGCCCGACTCAGTTCGCGGTAGAACGCCCCGGGGACACTGACCGTCTTCTCGGTGAGTCGGGGCAGCCCACGCCGCACGATGTCTTCGACGACGCCGTCGGGGGAGCGAGACAACAGCACCTTGCCCAGTGCCGTGCAGTGCGCCGGATTGCGACTCCCAATGGCGGTCGGACACGGCCAGCCGCCGTGTCCGAACACCTTCTCCAGGTAGAGCACCTGGTCGTCGTGCAGGACCGCGAGGTGGACGACGGCCCGCGTTTCGTGATGCAACTCGACCATGAACGGGATGGCACGATCCCGGAGTCCCCGTGGGCCGGCGGCCCGCGAGCCCAGCTCGAACACGTGCTCTGCGAGGCGGTACCGGTTGCCGTCTCGCTTGATGTAGCCATGACGAAGCATCACCGTCAGCAAGCGGTGGGCAGTTGACTTGGGTACCGCGGCGGCCCGGGCCAGGTCGGTCACCCCGAGCACCGCCCGCGTTTCGTCGAACGCGCTCAACAGCGCCAAGGTACGACTTGCCACGTTGCTCGGCGAGGAGCTGTGGGCGGCGGGCTCAGAACACTCCGCAGCTTCCTGTTCGATGATGTCGGCGGGGTTCACAGATCAAGCACGAGCCGCGGGCAGGCGGCCCTGGACACGCAGATGCACATCGTGTCGTTGGCCTGCTGGTCGGCCGGTGACAATACCGAATCGCGGTGATCGATCTCGCCTTCGAGGACGCTGATCTCACAGCTCCCACACGTCCCCTCCTCACAGGAGTAGTCCACGTGAACGCCTGCCTCCTTCACCACTTCGAGGATCGACTTGTCCGGTGGGACGGTGAGGATTATCGCCGATGTGCTCAGCTCCACCTCGAAGGTCTCGGCACGTACCTGGTCGCTGACGTCCTTCGGGCTGAAGCGCTCGAGATGCAGACTGCCGCGCGGCCAGGACTCGCATTGCCGCTCCACCGCCTCGATGAGGGGCTCGGGCCCGCAGACGTAAACCAGGGTGTCTGATTGCGGGGCTCCGAGAATGGCTGTGAGGTCAGGCAAGCCGACCTCGTCCCGCGGGTACACCGTGACCCGGTTCCTGCCGGCGTCCTGCAGGCGTGCCAAGAAGGCCATCGACTCGCGACTGCGACCCCCATAGTGCAGCTGCCAATCCGCGCCCGCGTCCTCGGCCGCGCAGGCCATCGGCAGGAGTGGAGTAATGCCAATTCCCCCTGCGATGAAGATGTATTTCGGCGCACGCTCCAGGAGGAAACGGTTGCGTGGACCGCGCACGTCGACCAGCGCACCTTGATGAAGTTTGTCGTGGACGTACTGAGAGCCGCCCCGACCGCCTGGCTCCCTCAGAACCGCGATGCGCCACACGTCGCGCTCAGCAGGAACTCCGCACAACGAGTACTGCCGGACCAGGTCATGACCGGTCTTGATGTCGATGTGAGCGCCAGCAGACCACACCGGTAGATTCTCGCCGGACGGGGATCGAAGGTCGAGGACGACGACGCCCTCAGCGCCGACGTTACGAGCAGTTACCTGCAGCTGCAGGTCCACCTCGTCGTGAATGGTGTGCAATGGTGTGTCCTTTCGGATATCAATTGCGACGCAACGGATTGCGGCGGATTGATGCTCGACCCCGACTCTTCAAGTCAGCGCACGCCTGCTCCGTAGGGATACTCGAGCAGCTGGGACAGGGACTCCTTGGTCTGGAGAGCCAACGCTTCAAGATCAACGATGGAAAGCCGCACACTGCCACCGAGTTTGGGCGCGACGATCTCGAGCCGGTCGGTGGACTCATCTACATTCACCCGGTTGAGCCGGACCGTCGCGAACTCGTTGCCGAAGTCGATCGATGTCACCTTCTCACCCTGCGTATGAGGTGTGTAGCGACAAGTGCGGTCCGCCATGTCGTCGGCGGCCGCCAAGCGCCACAGTGTGAACGTTTCCGCGGATTGCCATGTAAGGCTTTCCAACTGAAGCGGGTCGAGAAGAACGGTGGCGCCGGAGCGGCCGGCGACGATCTCTATGCGGTTCCCGTTTCGTGTGGGGACCTTGGTGACGAACACCAAGGGTTTCGCGCTTTCGTTGAGCACGATCGAGATGTTCGTTGCGGGCGAAGACATTCGCCGACCCTTAAAGGAAAACCGAGAGGCTGTGCGTGGCCAGGGTCGACTGATCAACCAGGATTCGCCGGTGGGCCAATTGCCAGCCACCCTCCCCGTGGCGCAGCACATCACAACGCTCCGCGGAAAGTAGGTCGTAGGCGGGTGAATCCCCGCGTGTCCGGTAGAGGATGACAATGGACTTCACCAACACCTCATCTGGAGCAGCGCCCGGTCGGGCCCGGATGTTGGAGATCACATGGCGAGTGCGTGAGGGGGGATCCTCGGCCCACGCGTACTCCCCGGCCAGGCGTTCGATTCGCTTGGCCAAGCGATACTTGTTCTCCTCGAAGTGAAAGATGTTGTCGAGGAAGCCCGTCCCCTCGCCGCGGGCACGGGTAACACGCACGGGCATGAGGTATTGCACATCGTCTGTGAGCAACCCAAGCCAGTCCTCGAGGCGTCCGTCGTCGAGCAGTTCGGCTTCGAGGAACAAGAAGTCGCGGACCTCGTCGTAGACTCCACGGTCCACGGGGAGGTCCGGTGTTATTTCGGTTGTCGTCATCAGGATTCCGATCAGTCGTAGGACGTATGCTCAACCCGCCGATCCCGGCCGAAGCGACTAAGTGGTCATGTAGTCGAGCCAGGTGGACCACATCTGGCGGTGGGCGAACTCTGTGTAGGCGATGGGGTAGGCCTTACCCGGTCCACGCCAGTCCGGGATGGGTTCAAGGTGGTTCAGCCCCATGCTGAAATTGAGGTAGAAGTCGTTCGCCATGTTGCCGCGGGCGACACGGGTGATGCTGGTCCAGTTCTCCGCATCGTCTTGCTCGACCGTTCCGGAGGCGCCCATCGAGAGCGTGTATGCCTTGCGGGAAGCATCCTTGAACTCCTGGGACGCCTCCTTCTCGACTGCGAACCATGACCAGATTTCAATGCGCCCGGGTCCCACTGGTTGCCACACCCGAAATGTCGTGTAAGGGGCCGGAATACCGTCTGCCTCTGGCGCGGCAGGAGCGTTGAGGAAGCTGAGGTTGGGGAAGATGCTTCCATGTGACGGGATCAAGCTCAGCTCCTCGAGCATGTGCAGCTGATCGGGATCGAGGTTCCGTTTCCATTCCGCGACCAGTTCTGGGGGGCACCCTGCGTAGCTTCCCGGTGGAATTCGGAACAGGCCACCACCTGCACGGTCGGTGACCCACTGCGGTGACTCGAGATGGAAGTCGTAGCCGGACACCGCTGTGATGCCCGCATCGATGGTGCTGCGGTGACTAAACGCGATGTGGTACGCATCGCCAATGAAGTTCTCCGTGGCGAGCTTCCAATCAGCGGAAACCACCCATCGTTGCGGTGCACCAACGAATTCGAGGCCGGCCGCGCTCCTGCGTGTGTAGAAGTTCAGGTACCACTCGGCGCCGCCCAGGTACTCGATCAAGCTCGGCGCCTCGAGGTCGAGATTGCCGAAAATCAGTCCATCGTAGGAGTCCATGCGCGGAATTGGCATCAGCCCCCACTGCGACCTGTCGAGGTTGGAGCCGTAAATCCTTCCGCGGAAGGGCACCCCGCGTAGTGCGCCGTCGTTCTTGTAAGTCCATGCGTGGTAGGGGCAACGGAAGTGCGACGCATTGCCGACCTCGCTGCGGCACACCTGCATCCCGCGGTGTCGACAGGCATTGAACAGCACCCTGATCTCACCGTGCTCGTCGCGCACCACGATGAACGAATCGTCCACGATGTAGCGGACGACGTAGTCCCCCGGGTTCGGGATTTCGGACTCGTGGGCCAGGAACGCCCAACTGCGCCGGAAAATCCTGTGCTTCTCCATCTCGAAGATGTCGACATCGTTGTAGACGCCGGCAGGCATCCTGCCGTCCTGCAGGGCTCGGGCGACATCCTCGACGAGCGCAGCACCGCCTCGTAGGTCCGTGCGTGCGTGCACCAGATCGGTCATCACTACTCCTTGTCGTCGTCGAGGAAGTCAAATGCTATGCGGGAAGCCAACTGTGGGTACTCAAGCGACGCCCAGTGTCGGCAGGTACCGCGAGTCCTAGTAGGTCTGGCCCGAAGGTGGACCACACCTTGGCGTCGGGTGTTTCCACCCAGGCATGGCCCAATGATGTGATCCTCACTGGCGGTGTTCCTTTCGTTGCAACCTCGGGTGCGCATCAAAAGGCTGATCCTGAACGCGGGCCTACTCAACCGTTGGTTCCGCCAAACGGAACTCCCCCGAGCACGGAAGCCTCCGGGCACCGGAGCTGCGCTATCGTCAGGGCGTGGTGACGCGCGGTACCGATGGCACTAACAGCTCCCGTGAGTTGATCCTCATCGCCGCGGAACGACTGATGGCTGAGCGCGGTTACACCCGAACCTCCATCGCAGCGATTTGTCGGGAGTCGGGACTGCCTACGGGGTCGCTCTACTGGCACTTCGCCAACAAGGCAAGTATCGCCGCCGCCGTCATGCGGGAGAACATCGACTCGTTCTTCGCCGAACTCCCACGCCCTGAAGATCTTCGCGGCGAGACGGAAGAACGCCTACGCGCGTTCTACGGCGCTGCCGCAGACGTGATCGCTACCCGTTCGACCTATTTCCGGCTGGAGGCCGTTCTCTATCAGGAGACGCCCGCGGGCAGCGACTTGATCGAAACCTTCGAACAAAGCGAGCGGTACTTGCTTGGGCAAATCGCCAACGTAATCCAAGTCATCGCCACCGACGCGGGCGTACCGCGGCCTGGTCCCTTCGCAGTCGAGATGGCCGAGTTGACCATCTCCCTGACCCGGGGCAGCGTTCGACCGCTTGGCCGAGCGGACGACGCCGAAAGGGTCAAGATCACGATGCGCCGACTTGCGCATCTGATCGGCCTTTGCATCGATGATGCGGTGGCGCACGGCACTTTTCCGATGTCTCAGCTCGTCGAGCGCTCCTGATCAGCGGGGTCGTCGCGGAACGCCGACGCCAGTCAGATCGATGACTGTCCCGGTCGCCGTGCGCGCCTCACCCTCAGCCGCAAGTAGGACGTAGGCCTCGGTGTAGTCGGCCGGGGTGGCCTCGATACCCAGTGCCAGGGTGTCCTTCTGTAGCTGCCCGATGGGCAACACGTCTCCGATGGGCTGTTCAGCCAACTGCATCGCCGAAGGCCCGCGCAGGTCGGTTGCCATGCCCCCGGGCGCAACCGCGTTGACCCGAATCTGCGGAGCCAATTCGTAGGCAAGCTGGCGGACGAGCCCCAGTCCGGCGTGCTTGGACGCGGTGTAGAGCACGCCGCCACCGCCACCGGGGTATAGCGCAGCGTTGGACAAGGTGAACACCATGCGGCCCCCACGTGCCAGCAGATACGGGGCGGCGGCCTTGGCTCCCAGGAGGTAACCCTTGACGTTGACGCCGAAGAGTTCGTCGAAACCTGCGTCGAGATGCTCGACGCTGGACCCGAGGAGCGAGCGAGAAAAGTCCCACAGCCCGGCGTTGCCGACCAAAACGTCCAACCCGCCGAAATTCTCCTCGGCGATCATGCAGGCTTTCGCGTTGTCGGCGAAGTCCGTCACGCTGCCGCACACGGTGCGAACGCTGTCACCGAAGCGATCAGCCAGTACCCGCAGCTTCGTCTCAGAACGGTCCAGAACGACGACTCGACCACCCTCCACGACGAAGCGTTCAGTGATCGCAGCGCCGAGTCCCGAACCACCGCCCGTGACGACCGCCGTGGTCCCGAGCAGCCTGTTCATCGAAGTTCCTTCCTGCGACCGATCTCGGCGCATCTGCATCATCGGAAGCTTCCGCCACTTCAACCAGTCGCAGTTCCACGTCGCGGAACACATTGCGGATTGACTATGACCGGCATCACGAGTACGGTCTAGAATGTCGTTCTAGAGATGGCCTGGTAAAGGTAGCGTGATGGCGGAAGATGCTGAACTACAACAGGACCCACATCAGTCGAACTCGTCGATTCAGACGACTTCCGTGCTCGAACGTGGCTTCGATGTCCTCGACGCATTCCGGGGTGGCCCCCAAACCCTGACTTTTGCGCAGATTGCCCGACGGAGCCGATTGCCAAAGTCGACTGCCCACCGCATCATCGGCATGCTGCTGCTGACCGGAGCACTCGAACGCCAAGGTGCGGCGTATCAGCTCGGTATGCGGATCTTTGCACTGGGCGTCGAATCCGCTGAGAGCCGCCTGCGCAGCCGCGCCCTGCCCGTGCTACAGGAATTGCACCGCCGCAGTAGACAACCGGTGCATCTCGCGGTTCTGCGCCAGACCAATGTGGTCTATCTGGAGAAGCTCACGGCGGCGGGATCCATCTCGACGCCAGCCAAGATCGGCCAGCCCCTTCCTGCGCACTGCACTGCCATCGGGAAATCTCTGATGGCCGCAGAGCATGACTGGGACCGACCGCGGGCTCAGCTTTCTCCTCTCACCCGCAACAGCATCACCGACCCGGGTGACATCCGCGGCACTTTGTCGGTCATCCGGACGCGCGGCTTCGCGGTGGACAGGGGTGAATCGTTGGAAAGCTTGGCATGCCTCGCCGCGCCGGTTTACCTTCACGGTTCAGCCGTCGCTGCTGTCTCCGTCTCTTTTCCCGTCGGAGACGGATCGGGCGAGGCGCTCGTTCCGATGGTGCGAGAGGCCTCGACCAGGATCGGGCGTGTCCTCTCACGGACGCTTGCCGCGGGAGTGACCCGAACGAGCGGCTCGACAGCGACGGACCACGCCGCGTTCGTTGTCGAAAAGGCTGCCTACGCGCCCCAATTGGATGAGCCCGCCGTGTCGAACGGCGCGGGACGGCGTGGGCACCGTCGCCTTCAGGCCTGAGCGGGTTTCTGCGCCTAATCGCCTCCGTGGGAGCCGGCCTGGGTCTTAGCGGCCCTGAGATGCTCGACCATGACGCGGTGGTGGGCCGTGACCGCGACGCTCGCTGCATCCGGGTCGCCGGCGAGGACCGCGTCGAGAATGGGCGCGTGCAGCGCCAATTGCTGTTCCGAGCTCGTGTGACGCAGCCAGTCGGGAACGGATTCGCTCTGCACCCACTGGCGGTGTTCATACGACAGCACCGCGGTGTGAACGCCTTCGTATACGGCTGTGAGGTAGGGATTGCCTGCCGCACGGACCACACCTGCGTGGAACACCGTGTCCGCCGAGATCCACTCGGAGGCGTTGCCTGCGGCAGCCCCGAGCCGGTGGAGCTTGTTGAACAACTCGGCCTTCTCGTACGCGGGCAGTTCGGGCACGCGGGTTGCCGCCTCGCGCACCCCGACGCTCTCAAGCCAGAAACGTAGCTCCAACAAATCGTCGACCGAGTGCTCGTCCAACTCGAGCATGAGATTGACCGATGCGATGAAGGTCGATTCGGGGCGCCGCACGACATAGGCACCCGAGCCGCGCCGAATCTCGACGAGGCCCATGAGGGACAGCGAGCGCAGCGCCTGACTGACCATGGGTCGGCTCGCGCCGAACCTCGCAGCGAGTTCCCGCTCCGACGGCAGTCGGGCTTCTTCGGCCATGTTCTCGCGAATGATCAGTTCGCGGATCCGGTCGGCCAGCGCGTCTGACAGTCGGGAGCTCGCCTGCGGCGCTGTGTGGTCAGCCACGAGATATCTCCTTTCCGCCTGGCGGAACGATCGCCTTGTTTATGCCCGAGTGGCTTTACCACAATGGCACTCGCCCCCAGCTTTGGCATAGCCAATTTTCGCAAGGAGAGTCGATGGTGTCGCAAAGTGTGTCCGATCCGGGAACGCACTGGACCGTCGACGATGCGGAGGAGTTGGCGCTGCGAATTCGCCTGCGGGCGGTGCGGATGGTGGCTCCGCAGGGGTTCGGCTATCTCGGTCAGGCACTGTCGGCAGCGGAGCAGATCTCCGCGGTGTTCGCCGCGGCCCGCCCAGGCATGGATCGGCTCGTGTGCTCTCCCGGCCACTACGTCATCGCGCCCTTCGCCGCCGCTGTCGAGCTGGGGCTGCTCACGGAGGACCAGGTGGCCGGCTATGGCCGCAACGGATCGCCGATCGAGGCCATCGGCACGGAGCGTTCCCCGGTGCTCGACTACACCTGCGGATCACTCGGTCAGGGCCTGTCTGCCGCGGCCGGGCTGGCGCTGTCGGATCGGATGCGAGGGTCCGATGCGACGACATTCGCCTTGGTCAGCGACGGCGAGCTGGAGGAAGGGCAGGTGTGGGAAGCGGCAATGTTCAGCGCCCACCACCGGTTGGACAGAGTGGTGGTCCTGCTCGACGCCAACAACTCGCAGGTCGACGGACCGGTCGACTCGATCACGACGCTCGAACCGATCGCTGGAAAGTGGGCCGCGTTCGGGTGGCACGTGCAGGAGTTGGACGGTCACGACATCGCGGCAGTTGCCGCTGCAGTGCAGGACGCCGTAGCGGAACGGGATCGCCCGAGCGTGCTGGTGTGCCGCACGTCGACCGTGCACGGGCTGGACTGTCTGCCCCCCGACGCCGACGGGCATTTCATCAAGCTCCCGCCGAACCTGGCCGACGCGGCCATCGGCGAGCTCACCGACAAGCTGGAGGTCCTCCGTGCATGAGCCGCCCTACCCGATCGAGCTCAAGCCGTACGGCCGCGCTCTCCTCGACCTCGGGCGGCGCCGTCCGGAGGTGCTTTGCCTGACTGGGGACCTGACCCGCCAGTGCGAGATCGACCTGTTCCAGGCGGAGCTGCCCGAGCGCTTCATCCACGGCGGGATGGCCGAGGCGAACATGATGAGCATGGCCGGGGCGCTGGCTAGGTGCGGACACATCCCGTTCGTCCACACCTTCGGCGTCTTCGCCACGCGGCGACCCTACGACCAGATCGCGAACGCCATCGCCTACCCGAGCCTGCCGGTCCGGATCATCGGGTTCATGCCGGGTGTCTCCACCCCGGGGGGACCCAGCCATCAGGCCATCGACGACGTTGCGCTGATGCGGGCGTTGCCCAACATGACGGTGATCGACGTCGCGGACGCGGTCGAGGTACGGCAGGTGGTCGACGCGATCGTCGATCTGCCCGGTCCGGTGTACGTCCGGCTGAAGCGCGGCGAGATCCCGGTGATCTTCGAGGACGACCACTTCCTCGACATCGATCGCGCCGAGGTGCTCGTGCGTGGTACCGATGTCGCGCTCTTCGCGTGCGGGATGATGCTTGCCGCAGCGCTTTCGGCGGCGCGCGTGCTCGGCGAGCACGGGGTGTCCGCGGCGGTCGTCAACGTCCCGGTGATCAAGCCGCTCGACACCGCGACCGTGCAGGGTGTGGCCGCCGAGGTGAGGGCGATCGTCACCGCCGAGAACCATTCCGTGATCGGCGGACTCGGCTCGGCGGTGGCCGAGACCGTAGCGGAAGCCGGGCTGGGGCGTCCGCTGCGCCGCGTCGGCCTGCAGGACACGTTCGCCGAGGGCTCCCTGGACGGCCCGTACCTGTTCGAGAAATACGGATTGTCCACGCAGAGCATCATCGCCGCGGCGTGGGGCGCGCTCGGCCGCAGCGGCCCCGTCCCGGACGCGCCGGTCGCCGTCGCTGCGACGGGTGAGTACTCGCCGGTCTGACACCGGTCCACTGAGGGTCGCTGCCTGGCGGTGCGCCCGGCAATCGGCAAAGGAGAACGAATGGCATCGAACAACCCGACGCTCGGCTGGCTAGGGACCGGACGAATGGGTGCGGCCATGGCCGGCCGGCTCGTGGACGCCGACGAGCGGGTGCACGTGTGGAACCGGACGAAGTCCAAGACGCAACCTCTCGTAGCGAAGGGCGCCGTCGCGGTCGACGAGATCGTCGATCTCGGGGGCTGCGACATCGTGTTCGTGATGGTCACCACCCCGCGTGACCTCGAGCAGGTGGTGAGCGGCCCTGGTGGTCTGCTGAGTGGCGCCGCCAAGCCGGACGTCATCGTCGATTGCTCGACGGTGTCGCCGGAGACCTCCGCAACTGTGCGAGCTGCGGCCGCCGCGGTCGGAGTCGACTTCCTGGCGGCACCCGTCAGCGGCAACCCCCACGTCGTCGCCGAGGGCGGGGCCTGCATCGTGGCATCCGGGCCCGTCGAGGTCTTCCAACGGGCGAGGCCCTACCTCGAGGAGATCGCGAAGGTCGCCGTTCACGCCGGTGACGGTGAGCAGAGCAGGTTGGTGAAGCTGTGCCACAACCTGTATCTGGGCATGATGGTTCAGGCGCTCGTCGAGGTCACCAGCCTCGCTGAGAAGGGCGGGACCGACCGCGCGGCATTCCTCGAGTTCCTCAACGGGACGGTGCTGGCGTCGGACTGGGTCCGCAAGCGCTCCGACGACCTGATCAAGCGGGACTGGACCCCCACCTTCACCACCGAACTCTTGCGCAAGGACTTCGACCTCGGACTCGGGGCGGCACGCTCGCTGGAGGTCCCGATGCCGGTCGGCTCGGCCGTCTATCAGCTGATCCAGTCCGCGATCGGAAATGGCCAGCGGGACGTCGACTTCCTGTCTCTCTACGACCTGCAGGCCCGAGGCGCTGCGCTCGACGAAGGCCTGTCGTGATTGGGGTCGCAGCAGCCCTGCACACCGACCTGCTCGTCGGCGGGCAATGGCGGGCAGCTACCGACGGGGCGCGCTTCGACGTGGTCGATCCGTCGTCGGCGGAGGTGATCGCGTCGGTGGCCAGCGCATCGGTCGAGGACGCCGAGCGCGCCGTCGACGTGGCCGCCGCGGCGATGCCGGCCTGGGCGGCGACCTCGCCGCGGCACCGCGCCGACGTGCTGCGTCGGGCCTTCGACCTGATGATCGAGCGGGCAGACCAGTTCGCCGAGCTGATCAGCCTCGAGAACGGAAAGGCCATCGGTGACGCGCGGGGAGAGGTCGCCTATGCGGCGGAGTTCTTCCGGTGGTATTCCGAGGAGGCGGTGCGTGTCCTCGGGTCAGTGCAGACCGCCCCCGCGGGGACGAACCGAATTCTGGTGCTGCGCCAGCCGATTGGCGTCGCTGTCCTCGTGACTCCGTGGAACTTCCCCGCGGCGATGGCCACTCGCAAGATCGGACCGGCACTGGCCGCCGGATGCAGCGTCGTGCTGAAGCCGGCCAGCGACACACCCCTGACCGCCCTGGCGATCGGAGCCCTGTTGGAAGAGGCGGGGGTTCCGGGCGGGGTGGTCAACGTTCTGCCCGCCCGCCGCTCGGGCGCCGTCGTCGAGGCGATGATGCGAAAGCCGGCGGTGCGCAAGGTGTCCTTCACCGGTTCGACCGAGGTCGGGCGGACGCTGCTGCACACCGCGGCGGACTCCGTGCTCAGCAGCTCGATGGAGCTGGGCGGCAACGCCCCGTTCCTGGTGCTCGCCGACGCCGATGTCGATGAGGCGGTCGCCGGCGCGATGGTCGCCAAGATGCGCAACGGCGGAGAAGCCTGCACGGCAGCGAACCGGTTCTTCGTGCACAGCTCGATCGCGGACGAGTTCTCGACGCGGTTGACGGAGGCAATGTCCGCGCTCCGCATCGGACGGGGTCGTGACGCCGACACCCAGCTTGGCCCTCTGATCAACGACGCGGCCGTGGCCACCGTCGACCGCCTGGTCACCGATGCGATCGGCCAAGGTGCCGTCCTGCGTACCGGCGGTCACGCCCTGGACCGCCGGGGTTGCTTCTACGCGCCGACGGTCCTCGACCAGGTGCCGCCGTCGGCAGCGATTCTGCGTGAGGAGATCTTTGGTCCGGTCGCCCCGATCGTGCGCGTCGATGACACGGAGTCCGCGATTGCGATGGCGAACGACACCGAGTACGGACTGGTGTCCTACGTCTACACCCGGGACCTGGCCGCGGGCCTGCGAGCGTCGGAGGCCCTCGAATCCGGGATGGTCGGGCTCAATCGCGGGGTCGTTTCCGACCCAGCGGCCCCGTTCGGCGGAACGAAGCAAAGCGGGCTGGGCCGCGAGGGCGGCCACGAGGGCCTGCTCGAGTACACCGAGACCAAGTACATCGCCACCAGCTGGTGA
The DNA here is from genome assembly GCF_033804605.1 of Mycobacterium sp. RTGN6. Lineage (NCBI taxonomy): Bacteria > Bacillati > Actinomycetota > Actinomycetes > Mycobacteriales > Mycobacteriaceae > Mycobacterium > Mycobacterium sp. RTGN6. The sequence goes on along the minus strand of NZ_JAPZKZ010000008.1, from coordinate 367,752 downwards.
CCGAAACCCGACCTTTGGAGAGGACCGAACGATGTCACTGCAGGAATTCATAGCGCCGCCCAAGTTCGAGGACTACAGCGAGCGGTTCAAGGACTTCTACCGCATGACGCGCCGTGAGGACGGTGTCCTCCTGGTAGAGGCACACACGTTGGACGGCCCGATTCAGCTGAGTGTGCAGAACCACCGCTCCCTCGGCCAGATGCTCAAAACCGTCGGTGCGGACCCGCAGAACGAGATCCTCATCCTCACCGGATCCGGTGAGGACTTCATGATGAAGTCTGACCCTGAAGGCTTCGCCCTCGAAGACGCCGACATGGAGTACTGGGCCTACGAATACGCCTACAAGGACGGTCGGATCAACGTCAGCTCGCTGATCAACGACCTGGAGATTCCAACGATCGGCCTGATGAACGGGCCGGGCTTCCACTCCGAGATCGTGCTCATGTGCGACGTGACGCTGGCCGCCGAGAACGCCACGATCTTCGACCTGCACTACGACATCGGGTCCGTGCCGGCCGACGGCATCCACAACGCCTTCCAAGAACTGCTCGGGGTGAAGCGGGCCGCCTACGCGTTGCTGACCGGAGAAGCGATCACGGCCGAGAAGGCGCTCGAGTGGGGCATGGTCAACGAAGTCGTGCCCCGCGACGAGCTGATCGCCCGGGCCTACACCGTCGCCGACCACATCATGACGCAGCCGCGAACCACGCGCCGGCTCACCACCCAGATCGTGCGGCGACCCTGGAAGCAGCGGATCGTCAACGACCTCGACGGCGGCTTCGGAATTCAGATGTTCGGACACGTGGCGAAGAAGAAGTCGATCCACGGGGAGGGACACATCAAGTCGACCGTCGACTACGTACGCGAAGGTAGGAAGAACAACTTCGATTAGCGGCCCCGAACACGTTTGGGCGAACTATCAACTAGGAGGAAATCCACATGACTGCAGCGACCGGAACCACTGAGCTGAGCGCGGGCACCTGGGCGATCGATCCCGTGCACTCGTCGATCGGCTTTTCGGTGCGGCACTTGATGGTGAGCAAGGTGCGTGGCAGCTTCGAGACGTTTAGCGGCGAGATCGTCGTCGCCGATGGCGGCACCTCGTCGGTCAGGGCCGAAATCGCGGTCGACTCACTCCACACTGGCAACGAGCAACGCGATGCGCACATCAAGTCGGCCGACTTCTTCGACGTCGACAAGCACCCCGCGGCCACGTTCGCCTCGACCGGCGTCACAAGGGATGGCGACCACTACGTCGTCGATGGCGAGTTCACGCTCAAGGGGGTGACCAAGCCCATCAGCCTCGGCCTCGAGTTCAACGGCGTCAATCCTGGCATGGGCCACGGTGAGGTCGCTGGTTTCGAAGCATCGGTTATGTTGAACCGCAAGGACTTCGGGATCGACATCGACATGCCACTGGAAACCGGCGGTACTGTGGTCGGTGACAAGGTCACCATCACCCTGTCGATCGAAGCGCTCAAACAGGCCTAGCTTGGCGCCCGCGGGCGTTGCAAGCCCAAAGACGAGTTGGCCTCAAGGGGGTTGAGTTCAACACTTCCTAGTAGAGAGTGTTTCAGTGCGTTACATCGTCATCGGAGCGGGAGCCGTCGGCGGCACGATAGGTGGGCGACTTGCCCAAAGCGGCCACGACGTCGTGCTGGTCGCTCGCGGAGCGCACCTCGCGGCGTTGCAGCGTAACGGCTTGCGCTTGATCACCGCCTCGGGCACCTTTGCGCAGGCGATCCCGACTGTGGAGGGTCCAGCCGCCATCGGGGAGCTAGGACCTGATGACGTCCTGATACTCGCGGTGAAGTCGCAAGACACCGCGGGTGCGGCCCGGGAGTGGGCCGCGATGCCCGTCGCCGGCGGCGGGGTGGCCGGTGACAGGATTCCGATCGTCTGTGCGCAGAACGGGGTCGACAATGAGCGCATGGTTCAGCGGCTGTTCCGTACGGTCTACGGCCTGTGCGTTTGGCTGCCTGCAACGCATTTGGAGCCGGGTGTGGTGATCACGAATGGCGCGCCCTTGAGCGGGATCCTGATAGTGGGTCGCTATCCGCACGGCGTCGACCCGGTGGTCGAACAGATCGGCGCGGACCTGTCCCGAAGCGTCTTCGACGCGCCGGTGGTCGATGACGTGATGCGGTGGAAGTACGGCAAGCTGCTGAAGAACCTGGGCAACGCGCTGGACGCGCTGCTAGGCGATGAAGCGGCGAAATCCCCGAAAACCACGGCTGAGCTATGGCAGGAGTGCGAGGCCGAGGGGAAAGCCGCGCTGGCAGCTGCCGGCATCGCCTACAACACCGACGACGAACGGCGCGCTCTGCAAGGCGACCGGATGGAAATCCAGACCATCGCAGGTGCTCCCCGCGCCGGTGGCTCAACCCGGCAAAGCCTGGTCCGCGGAACGGGTTCGGTGGAGACCGACTACCTCAACGGTGAGATTGCCCTCCTCGGCCGGCTCAATGGTGTGCCGACTCCCCTCAACGACCTGTTGCAGCGTCTGGTCACGGATTACGCCCGCAACCAACGCGCCCCCGGCGGCAGCTCGCCTGCCGGGCTGCGTGCGCTTCTCGGTGCCGCGCACGCCCAAGACTAACGAGGTCGAGAGCCGGATTACGCTGGGAGCGTGGGAGTTTGAGGTCGGGCGTGGTTTTCACCTACGGGATTTGCTCCCGACCCGGGCCGCTCGGTCGGCCAGGTAGGGCGCGGTCGACATCGTGCCTTCCGGATCCAGCCGGCCCAAGATGGCTTCACCGATCTCGGCAAGGTGGTGCACCTGCTTTGTGGTCAGAGCATCGATGACGGTCCGACGGACCGTGGCGACGTGCCCCGGTGCCGCGTTGCGCACCTTGTCAAACCCGGCACCAGTCAGGCGGGCATTTGTCACCCGCGCATCGTGGGGGCAAGGGAACCGCTCGATGAAGTCTCGATCCTCGAGTCGGCGCACGACGTGGGACAAGCGAGCTGGGGTCGCGTTGGTCCTGGCCGCCAAAGCCGTCATCCGCAGCGTCCGTTGCGGAGCCTCCGACAACATGGCCAGAACGAAGTATTCGTAGTGCATCAGTTCGGCGTCGCGGCGTAGTTGACTGTCGAGCACGCCGGGCAGCAGTTCCATCACTGAAGCAAGACGCACCCAAGCGACGAGTTCGTCCTCGTCCAACCATTGAGTGCCCACGCCGTGCCCTTCATCAGTAGTTGCAGCTACAACTGTAGCGAGGTACGGTAGATGATTGTAGCTACAACTATCTATTTGTAGTCCAGTTCTTGAGTGGAGGAGGCACCCGCCGATGGTTGTGTCACCCGTCCGCCTGAACCACGCCGTGTTGGTAGTCGCGGACGTTGATCGGTCGACGCGCTTCTACGTCGAGGTGCTGGGCATGGAGCCCGTCACCCGTGATCCACGGGGGAGACATGCCTTTCTGCGCCTGCCTCGCTCGGGGCAGCACCACGACCTCGGCCTGTTCGGCTTACCGAGGTCCGCGCTGGCGTCGCGTCCCTCGCTTGGCCTGCTCCACCTGGGCTGGCAGCTCGACACGATCGACGAGCTGGTCGAATTCCGCCAAACAATGCTCGATGCCGGCGTACTGACTGGCGAGTCCAGCCACGGGGCCGTGAAGAGTCTGTACGGCCGGGATCCCGACGACAACGAGTTCGAGATCATGTGGCTGCTGCCCCGTGAGCATTGGGGCGCCTACGAGAATGCTGCGGTCGTTGAAAGCCTGGATCTCTCAGCAGAATTGGACCGCTGGTCGGGTGTTCGAACAGCCAACCAGTTCATCGACGGGATAAGCCCACCGCTGGCCGAGTCTTCGGATCGCTGATCCAGCATCGACTCATCAGAACAGCGCCTCCTGTGGGTGGCGTTGGACGGGCGTCGGCCAAGGCACTGGCACGGGTCGGCTGCGGACATGCTGTGGCCACCAGAACCACTTTCCTAGCAGCGCCGCGATCGCCGGTGTCATGAACGATCTGATGATCAGCGTGTCGAACAACAAACCGAGGCCGATGGTCGTGCCGACCTGACCGACGACAGTCAATTCACTCACGGCCATTGACATCATCGTGAACGCGAACACCAGGCCGGCCGAGGTCACCACCGAACCGGTTCCGCCCATCGAGCGGATGATGCCCGTGTTCAGTCCTGCGTGGATCTCTTCCTTGAACCGCGAGACCAGCAGCAGGTTGTAGTCGGAGCCGACGGCCAACAAGATGATGACCGACATCGCCAACACCATCCAGTGCAGCTCGATCCCGATCAAGTGTTGCCAGATCAGCACGGACAGCCCGAACGATGCACCTAGGGACAACACGACGGTGCCAACGATCACGGCGGCCGCGACGACGCTGCGGGTGATGATCAGCATGATGATGAAAATCAGGCACAGCGAGGCGATTCCGGCGATCAGCAAGTCGTAGTTGGCACCCTCCTGCATGTCCTTGAACATTGCGGCGGTGCCGCCGAGGTAGATTTTCGAACCCTCCAGCGGGGTCCCCTTGATCGCTTGCTTCGCCGTTTCTTTGATGGCCTCGATGTGAGAGATGCCCTCTGGGGTCATCGGGTCGGCCTCATGACTGATGATGAATCTGACCGCATGACCGTCGGGCGAGAGGAACATCTTCATGCCCCGCTTGAAATCGGGGTTGTTGAACGTTTCCGGCGGCAGATAGAACGAATCGTCGTTCTTGGATGCGTCGAAGGCCTGACCCATCGCGGCGGAGTTGTCCGATGCGGCCGTCTGCTGATCCTGCAAGCCCTTTTGGGTGGCATACATCGTCAGCATCATCGTTTTCATGTTCTTCATGGTCGAGATCATCGAAGGCATGATGGCGACCATTTGTGGCATCAACGTATCCAGGCGTTCCATGTCGGGCATCAGAGACTGGATGTCGTCGGTCATGGTGTCAATGCCGTCGAGGGTGTCGAATACCGCGCGGATCGACGAGCATACGGGGATGTCGAAACAGTGCGGCTCCCAGTAGAAGTAGTTGCGGATCGGCCGGAAGAAATCATCGAAATTAGCTATGTTGTCACGCAATTCGGCGATGTCGACGGTCATGTCCTTCATCCTGCCGACCATGCTGTGCATCGTGGCGGCCATCTGCGTGGTGACGCTCGACATCTTCTCCAAGGAATCGATGGTCGCCTGCATGTCGTTGGCCTGTTTCAGCATGTTGGCCATCAGGTCTTCGTTGTACTTCTCGTTCATCTTCTGGGTGGTGCCCTGCATGCTGATCTGGAATGGGATCGAGGTGTGCTCGATGGGCGTGCCCTGCGGTCGGGTGATGGCCTGAACCCGGCCGATACCGGGCATCCTGAAGATCGACTTGGCCACCTTGTCGATGACCAGGAAGTCGGCCGAATTCCTTAGATCGTGGTCGCTTTCGATCATCAACAATTCGGGGTTCATCCTGGCCTGGGAGAAGTGTCGGTCGGCGGCCGCATAGCCCGAGTTGGCCGGCAGATCGGTCGGCATGTAATTGCGGTCGTTGTAGTTGGTCCGGTACCCGGGCAGCGTGAGCAGCCCGATTAACGCCAGCGCGATGGTGGCGACCAGAATGGGCCCCGGCCAGCGCACGACCGCAGCGCCAACCTTGCGCCAACCCCGCACCCGCATTGCGCGCCTCGGCTCCAGCACCCTTCCGAACCGGCTAGCCACCGTGATCATTGCAGGACCCAGCGTCAGTGCAACGAGTACGACGACCATCATGCCGACGGCAAGCGGAATGCCGAGAGTCTTGAAGTACGGCAGATTGGTGAAATGCAGGCAGAAGGTCGCTCCGGCGATGGTCAGACCTGAGCCGAGGATGACGCGGGCAGTACCACGGAACATGGTGAAGTACGCAGCTTCTCGGTCCTCGCCGGCGCTACGGGCCTCTTGATAGCGGCCGGTCAGGAAGATGGCATAGTCCGTTGCGGCGGCTATCGCGAGCGTCACCAGCAACGTGGTTGCGTATGTCGATAACCCGATGATGTCGTGGAAGCCCAGAAACGCCACCACACCGCGGGCCGCGGCGAGTTCGAGCGCCACCATCACTAGCGTCAACAGCACTGTCGCGATGGACCTATAGACCCAGAGCAGCATGAGGATGATCACCGAGAAGGTCAGTAACTCGATCAGCTGCATGCTGCGGTCGCCGGCATTCTGCTGATCCGCCATCATGGCCGCCGGACCGGTCACGTAGGTCTTCAGTCCGGGCGGTGCCTGGACGCTTGCGACAATGTGTTGAATCGCTTCTATTGATTCGTTGGCCAGCGCTTCGCCTTGGTTGCCGGCGGAATACACCTGGACGTAAGCGGCTCTCCCATCGGCGCTTTGGGCGCCGGTCGCGGTGAGCGGGTCACCCCAGAAGTCCTGCACATGCTCGACGTGCTTCTTGTCCTGTTCGAGCTTGTCCACGATCTGGTCGTAGTACTGGTGTGCCGCATCATCCAAAGCGTGATCACTCTCGAGCACGATCATGGCCGAGCTGTTGGAGTCGAACTCCTCGAACGTCTTGCCGACGCGCTTCATCGCGACCATCGACGGTGCATCGTCGGGAGTCATCGAGACTGAACGCATCTGCCCCACCGTTTCCAATTGGGGGACAACGATGTTCACGACAGCGATGACCGCGATCCAGCCAAGGATTATCGGTATCGCCAGCCGGCGGATCCACACCGCCAGACCGCTGTTGACCGGCGGCCCGACAGCGGGGATGGTGTCGGTCGGTGCGTCGTTCATCGCTGCGCTCATGCGGATTTCACCAAACAAAAGGTCTGGGCGGTGACGCCGGTGGAAGTGCGTTCGTCTTTGACTTCGTCGTCAACGGTTATGCGGCACGTGATGCTGTCGCCGTCACCCTGGGCCACGATGTTCGGAAACACCGATGGCACGGTGCTGTTCAACGTCAGGGACCATGGCAGCGGCGCATTATCCAGGCGCTGCGGCTGGGCGTCGAGGTCCAGATAGTTGATGTTCGCGTAAGAACCCCTGCCGAAGATCTCGTACCTGACCACCTTCGGATCGAACGGTTTGCTCTCCTCAGCCGGCGCACTGGGGGAGGCATACGCGTCCGCCGACCCGAAGAAGGTGCGGATGCGCACGACGGTCAACCCGCCGACGACGACTACGACCACGATGATGAGCGGAAGCCACGTCCGCCTCAGAACACTCATTGCCGAGGCACCATTTGCCCAACGACCTCTCTCATCGGGAATTGCTTGAGGTTCCTCGGATTGGCGGGCCGGAGGTCGGCTCCGACTCCGCCCGTTCCCCGTTCGCTGACCGCTTAGCCGGCTTGGATGGGACGTCAGCGGAGCTGGGCCGATAGCAGCCATGCGGGGACGGACTTGCGGCCGTTGCCTTCGTCACGGATGTCTGCCCCGGCGAAACCGGCCGCCGTGGCGATCTCTTCCGGGACGTTGACGTGGATGCGGGCCGGGCGGAGTTCGTCGATCTCCCAGTACTTTCCGACCGCGGCACGCAGTTCCTCGGCGGTGACGGGATTGATGGGGATGTCGGCGGGCATGTTCGTGGAGTCGAAGGTGAGCACGAAGTACGACGCGCCTGGTGCCGCGGCCCGTGCGATTGACTGCTGGTAGCCCTCACGAAGCTCCACGGGCAATGAGTGGAACAGCGTGCTGTCCACGATTGTGCCGAAGCGGCCGTTGTAGCCGGTGAATGAGCTGATGTCGGCGACCTCGAAGGTGGCGTTGGTCAGACCACATTTCGTGGCTTCCGCACGAGCCAGTTCGATTCCCGTTGGCGAAATGTCGAGTCCGACGGTGGTATGTCCGCGTTCGGCCAGGTACAGCGACACGGCGGCTTCCCCGCAGCCGGCGTCGAGGATGTCGCCGTGGAACTTGCCCTGTTCAATCAGAGCGGCGATCTCCGGCTGCGGCTCGCCGAGGCTCCATGGCACGCGTATCCCAGTGAAGCCGGGAGCTCCGCCGCGATATGCCGATTCCCACATGTCCTGTTGTGGTGCGGTCATTGATTCCTTCTTCCCTGTTTGCCTTCTTGGTTGGATCTTCTTCGTGCCGCTCGTCGCCACCCGGTCCACCCTAGTACAAAGTGCAGTAGATGCAAGATATGCAGTGAATGCAGTATTGGTCGAATGTAGGGTCAACGCCATGTCCGCTAGTAGCCGTCCCTCACCGCTTCGCGAGCGGCGCAAGCGGGAGACGCATGATCACATTCGCCGGGTCGCACTGGAACTCGTCCAGGATCGCGGCTATGACGCCGTCACGGTCGACCTGATCAGCGAGCGTGCCGGTGTCTCCGTGCGCACGTTCTTCAACTACTTCGCCAACAAGGAGTCCGCGATGATTGCCTCGCCGCCGCCCTTGTCTGCAGTGGCAATGCAGGATTTCCTCGCCGGCGGTGGCCCGCACGACCTGCTGGCCGATCTCGCCGACTTGGCCGTCAGTCAACTGGCGGAAGGTGGAGCGCCACCCTCAGATTTCGAGGCCGCGATTCAGATCGTGTTGAGCGTTCCCGCCCTGGCGAAGCTGCAGTTCGCAGTGTTTGTCGAGCTGGAGACGCAATTCACTGAATTGATTGCGGCGCGGCTGCGCGTCGACCCCGATGATGCCCAACCCGCGGTCATCTCCGCTGCGTTCCTGGCCGCCGTCCGGGTTGCCGGCCAACGTTGGTCCCGAAAGGATGGCCAGCACAACCTTGGCGAGGAAGTCCGTGCGTGTCTCAGACACCTGTCGATCGTGTAATCGGGGCAGGGTGCGACCAACCGAGCGCAAAGTCCGGGCTCACCCGTAATCTGCCGGGCCCGATTCGGTGGCCCACCCAGCTGGCGTGGGGGTGACCCAGAACCGCGGCACGGGTGCGCTGCCGACACTGCGCGCGGCCACCGCTCCCGACGTGCACAACGGCCAGTACTACGGCTCCGACAGCATCGGTGAACAGCGAGGGCACCCGAAAGTCGTTGAGTCCAGCACGCAATCGCACAACACCGACATCCAGCGGCGCCTCCGGATCCGCGCCATCGTCGGGGCACAGTCAGTGGACCGGACGGCGCCATGACCTACCAGGACCGTGTTGCCGTCGTCACGGGCGCCGGATCCGGCATCGGCCGTGCTTTGACGCTCGCTGACCCGGGACGGCGCACACGTCGCAGCCTTCGACATCTCGCAGACGGGGCTCGCTGAAACACGAGCGATCTGCGTTCCCGGCCACATGACGACGTACCAGCTCGACGTCGCCGACCGCGAAGCCGTGCTCGTATCCGCCGACGTCGTGCGCCGCGACCTTGGGCCCGCCTCCATGGTGTTCAACAATGCCGGGGTCGATCTGCTCGCCAGCGTGGCCGACATGTCATGGAAGGACTTCGACTGGCTCATCGGCATCAACATCGGCGGCGTCGTCAACGGCACCAAGGCCTTCCTGCCACAGCTCATCGAGTCCGGCTCCCGGAAGCACCCCGCGCGGTTGGTCAACCTGTCGAGTGCCTTCGGGCTTATCGCGGTGCCCTACCAGGGCGCCTACAGCACGTCGAAGTTCGCGGTGCGCGGCCTCACCGAGGCGCTGCGCCAGGAGATGATCATGGAACGTCGTCCCGTCACCGTGCACTGCGTGCACCCAGGTGTCGTACGTACCAACTTCGGCACGAACATGCGCACCGCCGATGCAGAGGACCCCGAACAGGCGGCGAAACTCTTCGACCGTGCGGCACTGACCTCGCCCGAGAAGGCCGCCCGGGTCATCCTCCGGGGAGTCGAGAAGAACCGAGCCAGAATCCTCATCGGGCCGGACGGGCGCGTCGCCGCAGCGATGCCTCGGCTGCTCGGCGCGGGTTACGCCGGGCTGCTCGCCCACGCCGCGAGGCTCACGAACTCTCGGTGAAAACGGCCCGTGGTGGGGGAGGGTCGGCGACGAGCGCCGGGAGCACGAACACTTCGATGTAGCGACGCGCGATCGCGGGGTCCTCAGTCCCTGGTATGACGCCGAGCAGCATGCTCATCGACGTGCCAATGAGGAACTGCGCCACATCCTTTGGGCGGACACCGGGCCTGAATCGCGCTCCGCCGTCCTGGGCGAACATGGCTTCGATCCCCACCTCAACCAGCTGAGTCAACGCTGCGTCGTGGGCAAGCATGTGCGCGACCGTGCGCTCGTCGGTTTGATCCGAGATGTTCCTGATCAACGGGTCGTCGACGAGTTCGGTGGCCACGATCACCATGCTGTCGACCAGGGCGCTCATGGGGTCGGTGCCTGGCGGCTGTCGCTCGACGATCCGCGCGATATTGCGCTGCGTCGCGCGCTGGACGAGCGCTTCGACGAGGCGCTCGCGGGTCGGAAAGTGGCGGTAGATGCTCCCCCGAGAGTAGCCCGCGTCTCGCGCGATCACGTCCATGGTCGAGGCGCGGTAGCCGCGCGACGCCAACGACTGCTCGGCCGCATCCAGGAAGGCGTCCTTGGCCTGTTCAGCCGAGATGCCGCCGCCGACGGGTCGGCCGCGAGGGCGGGTGGGGGGTGCGACATTCACTCGGTGCGTCCTGTCGTAGACCTACGCAATATATGACATTTCGCTCAATTTGTTCAATTAACCTCGGAGACCGTTGGTGGGCCTCTAACGTAACCGTCGACGCTGAGGAGGTCCGTGTGGTCAATCGATTGATGGCTGTTCTGTGGATGGCCGTGGTGATGGTGGCGATCGGCGCGGCAGCACTTACCGGGGCCGCGAATGCGACCGCCGAGCCCGCTTCCGAAACCGGCAGCGCCGGCAGCACCAGCAGCGAGTCATCAGCATCGACACCCAAGAGCCCCGCGGTCGCCGACGAGCCCAAGACGACGAAAACCGGTGCCACGTCGACGGAGTCGAAGACGGACGGCGCTGGATCCTCGGACGCCACGAAGCCGACAGAGCACGACAGCACGCCTGCCGACAGCCCTAGTGACGTCGACACAGGCGGCGTGAAGCCGACGGCCGAACCGACGGCCGAACCGTCATCCGAACCAACAGTTCCGGCCGAGACTGACGCCGAGACTGACGCCGAGCCGACCACCGGCCACGAATCGAAGGCCACCAAACCGCATACGGAAGACCACAATTCAACGAAGCCCGAAACGGAGAGCGCGGCGAAGCCGGCTGCCACCACGCCGTCCGACACCTCCACGGCGCACTCGGAGGAATCCGAGCAGGCGGCCGCGTCGAGTACCGCAGCCGTGTCGAGCGAATCCCGCGTCGCTGCCGAAACCGATTCGACCGCCGCTGCTTCGCAGCCGGAGTCCGGTGCGGCCACGGAGGCGGCCGCGGCCGTCGCGGTGCGCTCGACCGTGACGCTCGACGAAGAGGTGGCAGCCCCGCGCGCGCCGACGCTGGTCGACGTGGTTGGTTCGATCGTCTTGAACCTGGTGATGGGGTTGATCCAGGTCTTCGATGGCCCTCCGGTGCTGCCGGCGGGCAGCACGGTCACCGTGCGCACGTCCACCCTGACGATTCCCGTCGCAGGCGGCCGATCGGTGGAAGCGGACTGGTACTTCCCAACCGACGCCGAACCGACCCGGCTCATCTACTTGCAGCACGGCCTGGGAGCCAGCGCCCCGATGTACAGCTACACCGCGGCAACGTTGGCCGAGCAGACCCACAGCATCGTGGTGGCTCCGTCGATCACGTCCAACTTCTTCGACGCCGACGGCGCGTGGCTTGGCGGAACGCCCATGCAGCGCGCGGTCGCCGAGCTGTTCACCGGAGACCGCGCGGCGCTGACCGAAAGCGCCAGTGCCGCCGCCGGATACGACGTCACCTTGCCGACCAGCTTCGTGCTGGCCGGGCACTCGCTCGGCGGAACCCTCGTCTCGGGTGCGGCCGGCTACATGGTCGAGAACGGAGCGATCACGGACCTCGCCGGTGTGCTGCTGCTCGATGCCGTCGATCTCAACGGCGCAGTGCCGAGCGCGCTCGAGAAGCTGACCGGCGTCAACTACCGTCCGGTGCTGAACATTTCGTCCGAGCGCTACTTCTGGAACATGAACGGCAAGGTGAGCGACGAGTTGGAGGCGGCCCGGCCCGGGCTCTTCAACGGGGTGATGCTCGTGGGCGGTCGGCACATCGACGCGCTACAGGGCGGCAATCCTCTGATCCAGTTCAGCGAGTACCTCATCGCGGGGTTCTCGCAACCTCAGAACATCGAGGCCGTCCGCACGCTTGCCGTGGGCTGGGTCAACGACATGTTCGCCGGAACCGACGACGGAATCTACGGTGCGCCGGGGGAGACCATCCAGATCGATACCAGCACTGGGACCGCCACCGCCGTCGCGCTGCCCTTCCCCTCGGCGCAGGTGTCACTGATCGGCTACGTGCTCAACGGGCTGCTCGACTTCGCGGCCAGGAACTTCTTCGTCTACGAGCCGCTCGCCGGCCAGCCCACCGCCGTGTGAAACGCGCCGCGTTACTGTCGGCGATTGTGAGTCAGGATCGCTTCCCGGCGGTTCTCGACCTCGGTGTGGTCGAACGATCGAAGCCACGTTCGCGCGGTCTCACGCTCGATGGTGAGGGCTGATTCGTCACCGTCGGCGCCCGCGATGCGATGGAAGCTGGCGAGCAACGCGCGCACCGCACGCTGATCCTTCGCCGCGATGTCGCGCGCGATGCCCCGCGTTGTCGCGAGGAGATCCGCATGCTGGACAACGTGGTTCACCAGGCCGAGCTCGAGTGCTTCTGTGGCGCCGACGAAACGGCCGGTGAGACTGAGCTCGACCGCACGCGGAAAACCGATGCGTCGCGGCAGCAGGGCGGATAGCCCGCCGCCCGGCATGACGCCGACGGCCAGGTGGGTGTCGGCGAAGCGGGCCTGCTCGCTGGCGACGAGGAAGTCGCAGTGCAAGGCAAGTTCGAAACCGGCGGTGATGGCCGCCCCGTTGATGGCACCGATGATTGGCTTGGTCAACGCGGGCCACGGCGACGACGAATCAGTCTCGCCCCCGGCGACGACGGCTCCACCGGAGGCGCCCACCTCCTGTAGATCAAGGCCCGCGCAGAAGGCCGGGTCGGCCCCGGTGAGGATCAACACGTCGACGTCGTCGTCGGCGTCGACCCTGTCGACGGTTGTGGTCAGCTCCCGCAACAGTGCGACATTCAACGCATTGCGTTTCGTGGGCCGGTTGATGGTGATGATGGCGACGCGATCGGCCACCTCGACGTCGACCGTGCCGTCAGCCATTGGCGCTGACAGGAATCGGCGGCTGGTTGAACAACGACACGGTGAATCCGCCGTCGACCTGAATGTCCTGGCCGTTCACCCACTGGGCCTCGGCCGAGCCGAGAAACGCAATCACGGGCACGATGTCGTCGACGGTCCCGTGCCGTCCGATGGTGTCGCGCACCCCGTCGAGCATCTCCTTGCCCATGTGTGATTCGAAATCCACCAGAATCGGTGTTTCGACGGGACCGGGGCTGACGGAGTTGACGCGGACACCGTAGGTGGACCACGCCGATCCGCAGGCCCGCTTGACGTACGACACGACCGCCTGCTTGGACGTGTAATAGGCCATCGTTGGATCGCGGTCGGCTTGCCAACGGTCAACCGATGCCGTGTCGGTGGCCTCGAGCAAGCCCGACAACTCGGCGGTGTTCTGTTCCCAACCGACGGCGGCGGTCGAAGCCACCACGACGACCGAACCGCCGCGCCGCATCAACGGAATCATCCCGTCGATCATGAGTCGCATGCCCAGATAGTTGATCTTGAAGACGTCGGGGGCCGGCAACGTTCCTGGCACGCCGGCGACGTGCGCGAGGACGTCCCATCCTGAACTCAGCTGTGCGAGAAGGGCCTTGATCTCAAGGGGCTCGCGCAGGTCGCACTGGATCCAGTCCGATGCCGCATCGTGTCGAGGGCGGACGTCGACGCCCAGTACATAGTCGCCGCGCTCGTGAAAGAACCTGGCGGTCGCCGCCCCGATTCCCGATCCGGCGCCGACCACCACGATTCGACGTTGGTCAGTAGTCATCTGCCTCGGCACTTTCCTTCTTGTCGGAGTCGGCTCGCGATATCACCGAAACGCCACCGGGAGGGCACTGATGCCGTTGATGAAGTTCGACGGTGACCGGGTCGGAGTTCCGGCGAGCCGCAGATTTGGGGCGTGGTCGAGCAATTCGGCGAGCATGTGGGTGAGTTCGAGGCGAGCAAGATGGGCGCCAAGACAAAAATGCGGGCCAACCCCGAATGCCAAGTGGGGGTTGGGTTCGCGCAGCAGGTTGAGTTGGTGGGGCTCGGTGAAGACGGCCGGGTCCCGGTTGGCGGCATTGAACCAGACGACGACCTTGTCGCCGGCTCTGACGTACTGATCGCCAAGGACCGTGTCTTCGGTCGCCGTTCGGCGGAAGTGCAGGACCGGTGACACGTAGCGAAGCAGCTCCTCGACGGCCGTCGGCAGGTGTTCCGGATGTGCGGCAAGCCAACTCCACTGGTCATGCTCGACAAGGCTGATCACCGCCCCGGACACGGCATTCCGAGTCGTTTCGTTGCCTGCGACGACGAGCAACATCCAGAACATGGCGAATTCGGAGTCGCTCAGGCGGTCCCCGTCAACCTCCGCGTTGGCGATCATGCTCACGATGTCGTCGAGCGGCCGAGTGCGGCGCTCCTCGGCCATCCGCTGCGCATAGGCCAGCGACTCGACGTAGGCGTCCAGGCCCGCTGACACCACGTCGGCGTCGGTCGCCTTCTCGGTGGCGAGGGCGGCGTCACTCCACTTGAACAGCAGGTGGCGGTCCTCGTGCGGCATTCCAAACAGGTCGGCCAGAACCCTCAGGGGCAGTTCGGCCGAGACGCTGGTGACGAGTTCACAGAGCTCGTCGTCGACGGCCGCGCTGGCGATCTCACGGGCGTTCATTTCGACCGATTCGAAGAGTTTCCGTACGGCGCGTGGCGTGAGGATCGGCGACAGGATGCGCCTCAGCCGGAGGTGTGCAGGTGCGTCCATGTTGATCATCGAGGCTTGCAACAGGGGCAGGGTCTCCGGGGAGACGGTCTCCAACAGTGTCGAGCCGACCCCGGACGAGAACCGGGACGGGTTGCGCGACACCTCGTCGACCAGTTGGTGACTCGTCACCGCCCAGAATCCCGGGCTGTCGGCGTACTGGATGATGCCGCCGTGCTCGACCGAGCTGTCGATGGGAGCCTCTGCGTGCCATGCGATGCCGCCGGCCGCGAGCAGCGCGTCGAAGGCGTCATAGGGCACGCCCTCCGAAAAGCCGACGGAGTCGGTGAGGTCGACGTCCACGATGTCCGCCACCCGCCGCGCGCCACTCGGCGGATCAACTGGTTGAACCAACTCCGGCGCGGTCATCCGACATCTCCATCCCGTACAACGGGCCCGTAGCTGTTCCGTCCAGCCTATCGATCGCAATACGGTAAAGACTACAGTTGTACGGTCCGCGACTCTACCTTGAGGTTCGAATCGACGACGTCAGAACCGCGGATGTCAGCCGCCGAGCGGCGCCCGACCGTCGCGGATGGCAACGACGACCTTGTCCCCCTGCCGCTCGGCGGCCGCGGCGAAGGCCTTGGCGGCGTCGTCGAGTGGGTGGCGGTCGGTGACGAGCGCGTCGAGGTCGATCGTGCTGGAGGCGAGCGCGATGGCGCGCGGGTAGGTGTCGTTCATTCGCCGGACCATCGTGAAGGTCAACCCCTTTCGGCGGGCCGTCGACGCGACGAACGACGACCTGTCCTGCGACGGGATGCCTCCGAGTGCTACGCGGCCACCCGGCCGGGTGGCGGCAACCGTGCAATCGATCGCGCCATCGGTACCGGCCAGCTCGATCGCGACGTCCACACCGCGACCACCGGTCGCATCGATGATCGCATCGACGGCCTCCTCCGGCGCCCACACGGCATCGGCTCCGCTGCGCAAAGCGGTGGCCCTGCGGTGCGTTAGGGGTTCGACGGCGAACACTCGCCCGGCACCGGACTCGCGTGCCACTTGCACCGCGAGCACGCCGATGGGACCTGTGCCCACCACGAGCGCGTCGGCTCCGGGGCGCAGGTGACTCAGCCCGACCGCGTGGATCGCAACGCCAAGCGGTTCGAGCAGGGCGCCGGCATCGTCGCTGAGCCCATCCGGAAGTGGGTGCAGCAGGTGGTCGGGCCACACCAGGTGCTCTCGCAGCGCCCCATCCAAGGTCCCGTGGCCCGCGAAACGGACTTCTGCGCAGAGGTTCTGGTGGCCAGACTTGCAGAACTCGCAGGTCTCGCAGGCGATGGCCGGATCGACGGCGACGCGTCGGCCGGCGTGCGGACCGGTCACGGCCACGGCAGCGAATTCGTGTCCCGGCACCACTGGGGTGTCGATCCGGTTCTCGCCGATCCCGCCGTCGGTGAACCAGTGCAGGTCCGAGCCGCAGATCCCCACCGACGTGACGGCGAGCAGCGACCAACCCGGCGGTGGCGGGCCGGGGTCGGGTTCCGCAGCGACGCGCAGATCGCCCACGCCGTGGAGTCGGGCGGCGATCATGGGGTCACAATCCGGCCGCGACGTGGTGGTACACGTCGTTCCACTTCACCTCGTGCTGGAAGCGGCGCATCGTCGTGTCTGCGTCGATGATGAGCAGTTCGGTGTCGGTCATCGCGGCGAAGTCGTCGATGGTCTCCGTGCCGACGGCCGTGGTCAGCACCGTATGGTGCGGCGCGCCGGCGATCAACCACGCCTCGGCCGAGGTGGACCAGGACGGCAGCGGCTCCCACACGGCGCAGGCGACGGGAAGGTTCGGCAGCGCCGCCGTCGGTTCGACCACCCGAACCTCGTTGGCCACCAGGCGGAATCGTGCACCCATGTCGCATATGCCTATGATCACCGCGTCCGCGGGCGCCGCGGTGAAGCGAAGCCGCACCGGGTCTTCGCGGCCACCGATGGCCAGTGGATGGACTTCAAGGGTCGGGACACCGGCGGCGATGCTCGGGCAGACCTCGAGCATGTGGGCGCCGAGGATGCGCTCGAGGCCTGGCGTCAGGTCGTAGGTGTAGTCCTCCATGAACGAGGTACCACCCGGCAGGCCTTCGGCCATCACCTTCACCGTGCGCAGCATGAGCGCGGTCTTCCAGTCGCCCTCTCCGCCGAACCCGTATCCGTCGGCCATCAACCTCTGCACGGCGAGCCCCGGTAGCTGACGCAATCCGCCGAGGTCCTCGAAGTTCGTCGTGAACGCGTGGAATCCACCGTCCTGGAGGAATTTCCGCAGCCCGAGCTCGATCTGAGCGCCGTGCCGCAACGATGCGTGCCGGTCACCGCCGGGTCGTAGCTCGGGGGCGATCTCGTAGGCGCTCTCGTACTCGCGGACCAACTTGTCGATGTCAGCGGGCTGTACCCGTTGCACGAGGTCCACCAGATCGTTGACGCCGTAGGTGTCGATCGATGCGCCGAAGTGAGCTTCTGCCTCTACTTTGTCGCCTTCGGTGACGGCGACCCCACGCATGTTGTCACCGAACCTCGCCACCTTCATCGTCGAAAGCTCTGCGTTGCCGAGCGCTGCGCGTGCCCACGAGCCGACTCGGCGACGCGTGTTCGGGTCGCTGACGTGGCCGGCGACGGTCTTGCGGGACGTCGACAACCGCGACTGGATGTAGCCGAACTCGCGGTCGCCGTGGGCGGCCTGGTTGAGGTTCATGAAGTCCATGTCGATACTGTGCCAGGGCAATTCGACCGCGAACTGAGTGTGGAAGTGCAGCAGCGGCTTGCGCAGCGACTTGAGCCCGCGGATCCACATCTTGGCCGGCGAGAACGTATGCATCCACGCGATCACCCCGATGCACTCGGATCGGGCGTTCGCCTCGGCCAGCACCCGCGCGATCTCGTCGGAGCTGGTGACGACGGGCAGCCAGCGCACCTCGACGGGGACTTCCGTGCTGGCGTCGAGCTGCTCGGCGAGCTGGCGGGACTGATCGGCGACCTGGTCGAGGATCTCCTGTCCGTACATGGACTGGCTGCCCGTGACCAGCCATACCTGGCTGGTGACGAGTCGGGACGCGATCATCGTTGATTCTCCTCACACGCGTTGGAGTGTTGGGCGGCTTGGCCATACACGTTTTGGTAGCGGTCGAAGAGTGCCGCGACGTCGGACGGGTCGATCGGCGGCGTCGAACCGAGTTGACGGCTGATGTGCACGGTGCGCGCCACGTCCTCGACCATCACCGCCGCCTTGACCGCGGCGTGCGCGGTGGGGCCGATGGTGAACGGTCCGTGGTTGCGCATCAGCACCGCGGGTGATCGGCTGTCCCGCAACGTTTCGACGATGCCGCGGCCGATGGAGTCGTCGCCGATGAGGGCGAACGGCCCCACCGGGACGTCGCCGCCGAACTCGTCGGCGGCCATCGTGAGCACGCACGGTATCGGCTCACCACGCGCGGCCCACGCGGTGGCGTAGGTGGAGTGAGTGTGCACGACGCCACCCACTTCGGGCATGTGTCGATACACGTACGCGTGGGCGGCGGTGTCCGACGACGGAGTGAGGTGACCATCGACGAGGTTGCCGTACAGGTCGCACACCACCATGTCGTCGGCAGTCAACGAGTCATACTGCGCCCCCGATGGTTTGATCACCATGAGGTCGCGATCGGGCACGCGGGCCGAGACATTGCCCGCCGTCCAGATGACCAATTGGTAGTGGGTCAGCTGGGCGTGCAAGTCGCAGACCTCCTGCCGCAGCCTGGCGATGACCTTGTCGGTCTCCGACGTGATCGTCATGGCAATGCTCCTAGCGGTTCACGTGACCCGATGTTGCGGAGTCGACGCATCATCTTGTTGTCGCGGCCAAACCAGTCGTACAGCTCCACGTACTCGCGGTAGAGCCGGTCATAGGCGGCGACGTTCTCGGGAATCGGGTGGTAGGCGTGCCGGGTTCGTCTGCCCATCTGCTTGGCGGCAGCGCGGACGTCACTGAACGCCCCTGCGGCGGTGGCGGCGTGGATCGCGGAGCCGAGGGCAGGTGCCTGCGTCGAGGGCACGGTCGAAAGTGGCAGCCCGACGGCGTCGGCGTAGATCTGCATCAGCAGGTGGTTCTTCAGCAGCCCGCCGGCCACCACCAGCTCGGTGACGGGAACTCCGCTGTTGATGAACGTCTCCACGATCATCCGGGTACCGAACGCCGTGGCCTCCAGCAGCGCCCGGTACTGGTCGACGCAGGTGGTCGCCAACGTCTGCCCGACGATGACACCGGAGAGTTCGTGATCGACGAGCACCGAACGGTTTCCGCTGTGCCAGTCCAGGGCGAGCAGGCCGTGTTCGCCGACGTGCTGGGTGCCCGCGAGCTCGGTGAGGTACTCGTGCAACGACATGCCGCGCTGGCGGGCCTCGACCTGGTAGCGCTCCGGGACGCAGTTGTCGACGAACCAGGCGAAGATGTCGCCAACGCCGGACTGGCCTGCTTCATATCCCCAGCTGCCGCCGAGGATGCCGCCGTCCACCACGCCGCACATTCCGGGAACGGCGCGCAACACGTCGGAATTCATCACGTGGCAGGTCGAGGTGCCCATGATCGCGACCAGCTGTCCCGAATCCAGGGCGTCGGCCGCGGCCACGGTGACGTGGGCGTCGACGTTGCCGACGGCGACGGCGATTCCCGCTGGGAGTCCGGTCCATTCGGCGGCCTGCGCGGTGAGCGAACCGGCGCGGTCGCCGAGTTGGCCCAGCGGCTGATCCAGCTTCTCAGTGACGAAGTCGGCGAAGTCTGGATGGACCGCGGCGAGGAACTCCCGCGACGGATTCTGGTCGTCCTGGCGGATGCCCTTGTAGCCCGCGCTGCACGCATTGCGGACGTAGGTGCCCGACAGTTGCCACACGATCCAGTCGGCCGCTTCGACCCAGCGGTCGATCGCCTGGTACACCTGCGGGTCCTCCTGCAGGATTTCCAGCGCCTTCGCGAACTCCCATTCGCTGGAGATCAACCCGCCGTAGCGGGGCAGCCACGACTCACCGCGTTGAGCGGCAACGGCATTGATGCGGTCCGCCTGCGGTTGCGGCGAATGGTGTCGCCACAACTTGGCGTATGCGTGGGGCCGGTCGGCGTACTGCTCCAGCTCACACAGCGGCGTGCCGTCGCTGCGCGCTGGAACCATCGTGCAGGCGGTGAAGTCGGTGCCGATGCCGATCACGTCAGCGGGATCGATGCCGGCGCGCGCCACCGCCTCTGGAACGGCGGTGCGCAGCACGTTGACGTAGTCCGCGGGGACCTGCAACGCCCATAGGCTGGGCAACCGGACCGCGCTGCCGGGTAGGGAATCGGTGATGACGGCGTGCTCGTAGGCGTGTTCGGCGCTGGACAGCTCATGGCCATCGCTGACGCGCACGACGAGTGCACGTCCAGAGAGGGTGCCGAAATCGACACCCACGGTGTACTTCTCGCCGCTCACGGCGTCTCCTCGCATGGTGCAGTGCTGTCGCGGATGATCAGTTCAGGGGCAAGCAGCGGCACGCTCACAGCCGCTCCGTTCAACGTCGCGGTGACCATGTCGATGGCGCGCTGACCCACGGCGTTGAAGTCCTGGCGCACCGTGGTGAGCGCGGGATTCAGATAGCCGGCTTCGGGAATGTCGTCGAATCCGACGATGCTGATGTCGTCCGGCACCCGCAGACGCGCCTCGGCGAACGCGTGCAGCACCCCGATGGCCATCTGGTCGTTGGCCACGAATACCGCAGTCGCACCGCCTTCGCGCGCCAACTCACGTCCGAGCTGGTAGCCGCGGGCAGCGGTCCAGTCGCCCTCCCACTCCGCTCGGGGAACGAGCCCCGCTGCCCGCATGGCCTGCTCGTAGCCGGTGCGGCGGCCCTTGGCCTCGGTGTAGGTCAGCGGGCCCGTTACGTGGTAGATGGCGCGATGCCCGAGGTCGATTAGGTGTTGGGTGGCCTGGCGCGCGCCGTCGATCTGGTCGACGCCGACACTGAGCCCGCGCCCCGACAGGTCGCCTTCCACCACGATCATCGGCACTCCCGCTTCCGCGGAGTGCACGACGGCGAGCGCCTCCTCCTGCGCGGCGATCATGACGATCGCCTCGACGGACTGACGCGCGAGATGATCAAGGGCGCTGCGGAGTTCCTCGCGGGTCACCTCGGCAAGGGGCACCAGACTCGAGAAGTAGCCGGCCGCACGGGCGGCCTCCTGCACGGATCGTTGAATGCTCGACGGCCCGTGAAGCCCGCTGTTGGTGCCGACGATCCCGACGATTCCGGAGCGCCTAGTGACCAGCGCGCGGGCCGCGGTGTTGGGTCGGTACCCAAGTTCTTCGATGGCCTGCTCGACCCGCGCCTTCGTCTCGGGCCGGATGCTCGGCGACCCGTTGATGACCCGAGACACGGTTTGGTGGCTCACGCCCGCCAGTCGTGCGACGTCGGCCATGACCGGTTTCTGTGTCACCGGTTGGCCTGTGGGACCGTTCATTCGGACTTCCTCACCAAGACGCGTTGAACAAGGACGAACACCAGCAGCAGGATTCCAGTCGTGATGCGGGTCCAGTAGGAGTCGAGGTTTGCCGCCGTGACGAAGGTCTGGATGGTGCCGAGCACCAGCACGCCGATCACCGAGCCGAGGACGAAACCCACTCCGCCGGAAAGCAGTACGCCTCCGATTACCGCGGCGGCGATGGCGTCGAGTTCCAGACCGATGCCGTTGAGGCTGTACCCGGACAGCTTCTGCACGGCGAGCAGCAGCCCGGCCAGCGACGCACAGAGTCCGCTGATCGCGTACACCGATACCCGTGCCCGAGACGCGTTGAGCCCCATCAACTGTGCCGATTGCCGGTTGCCGCCGATGGCGTAGACCGTCCTTCCGAACCGGGTCTCGTGCAGCACGTAGACGGCAACCAGCACGACCACGAGTGCGATGACGACCGTCCACCGAATGAACTTGTCCTCGTACAGGTACACGTAGTTCAACCCGAGTTCGCGCAGCACCGGATCCTTGATCGGCAGCGTGTCGACACTGATCACGTAACACAATCCGCGGGCTAGGAACATCCCGGCGAGCGTGGCGATGAACGGTTGCACGTCGAAGTACTCGATGACCAGGCCCATCAGCAGACCGAGCAGTGGGCCCACCACCAGCACGGTGAGGACGGCCAGCGGCATGGGCCAGCCGGCCCGAAGGGTGGTGGCGACGATGACGGTGGACAACGCGACGACGGATCCGACGCTGAGGTCGATGCCGCCGGTGAGGATCACGAACGTCATCCCAACGGCGAGCACGATCAGATAGGCGTTGTCCACCAACAGGTTCAGGAAGAGCTGGGTCGGGCTTGCGAAGTCGTATCGGGCGATGACCACGGCGAACATCACCACGAACAGCACCAGCGAGGCGAGCGGTGACAGGTAGCGGCCCCGCGCGCGCCGTGCGAGGTCGGCGACGTCGATCCGGGGCCGGGTGGTGGTCGGGGTGCTCATTTGGTCGCCATCGCCGAGGTCGGTGGGACGGGTACCGACAGGGCCTGCACGGGTGCGTCCGAAGTTGGCGCGGGTGGCGTCGGGGTGCGCCGCTTGCGCGACAGCAGCGCGCGGAACTTGGGCGCCTGCAGCAGACACACCGCGATCACCACCAAGGCCTTGAACACCAGGGTGGTCTCCGGCGTGATCCCTGCGGTGTACACCGTCGTGGTCAAGGTCTGAATGATCAAGGCGCCGAGGATGGTTCCGGTCAGACTGAACCGTCCGCCCAGAAGCGAGGTGCCCCCGATCACCACCGCCAGGATGGCGTCCATCTCGATCCACAGTCCCGCGTTGTTGGCGTCGGCCGCCGAGATGTTCGACGCGATCATCAGGCCGGCGATTCCGGCGCACAGCGCGCTGAAGACGTACACGGCGAAGACGATGGTGCGGTAACGCACTCCGGCCAGCCGGCTGGCTTCCGGGTTGATGCCAACCGATTCCAGCAGCATCCCCAACGCGGTGCGCCGGGTCAGCAGACCCACCAGCGCGAACACCGTCAGGCTCACCAGGATCGCCACCGGAAGGCCGAACGCGAAACCGGCGCCAAGAATCTTGAACGGTGCGCTTGCGGTCGTGACGATCTGGCCGTCGGTGATGAACAGCGCGATGCCGCGGCCCGCCGTCATCAGGACCAGCGTGGCGATGATGGGCTGAATTCCAAAGACGGAGACCAGCATTCCGTTCCAGAGTCCGAGCGCGACGGCGGCGCCGAGGGCGATTCCCATCGCGGAAATCACGGTGCCCGCGCTGGTCGGGTCGGCCGAGGCGGCGATGTGGGCGCACGCGAGCGCACCGCTGACGGCGACGACGGCGCCGACCGACAGGTCAATACCCCGCGAGGCGATGACCAGTGTCATGCCGAGGGCCACCAGCATCGTGGGAGCGCCGTTGCGGAGGATGTCGATCAGGCTCCCGAAGAGGTGGCCGTCCTGCACCCGGATGCTCAGAAACGTCGGCGTGAGAACGACATTCACCGCGAGCAGTGCGACCAGCGCCAGAGCCGGCCAGAGCAGTGGCGATGCGCCGATTCTCTTGATCACGGCTGCGTCCCACCGGCGATGAGGGCCGTCAGTTCCTTGACGGTGCAGTCCGACCCGACCTGGGCGATGTAGTGCCCGTCACGCAGCACGGCAATCCGGTCGCTGATCCGCGAGACCTCGTCGAGTTCTGCGGAGATGAAGACCACGCCCATCCCGTCGGCGGCCAGGTCGGCGACGAGTTTCTGAATCTGAGCCTTCGCGCCGACGTCGATACCCCGCGTGGGCTCGTCGAGGATGATCAGCTGCGGCTCGGTGATGAGCCAGCGCGCCAGCAGCACCTTCTGCTGGTTGCCGCCGCTGAGGTTCTTCACCAGCGCCGCCGGGTTGCGGGGCCGGACGTCGAGCGCCTCCATGTAACGGCGGACCAGGTCGTCCTTGGTCTTCTTCGACAGCGGGCGGGCGAAACCGCGGCGAGCCTGCAGGGCCAGCACCAGGTTGTCGCGCACGCTCAGCTCGCCGATGATGCCTTCAGCCTTGCGATCTTCGGAGGAGAAGGCGAATCCCTTGGCAATGGCGGCGCGCGGCGATCGGATCGCGGTCGGCCTTCCGTTGACCTCCAGCTGGCCGCTGTTCGCACGGTCGGCGCCAAAGAGTAGTCGCGCCAGTTCAGTTCGGCCCGAACCGAGCAGCCCCGCCAGTCCAACGACCTCCCCGCGGCGAACGTCGATGTCCATGGGGTGCACCCCAGGTTTGCGGCCGATGCCCTTGGCGCTGAGCACGGGGTCACCGGTGTGTGGGCCGCTCTTCGCGACGGTGTCCGCGATCTCTTCGAGCAGGTCGAGCTCGTGACCGAGCATCGCGGCAATCAGCTTTACCTTGTCCAGCGTGGCCGTCGGATACTCGCCGACCAGACGGCCGTTGCGTAGCACCGTCATTCGATCGGAGATCGCATAGACCTGGTCGAGGAAGTGCGACACGAACAGGATGGCCGCGCCCCCGTCGCGGAGGCGGCGCATCACCCGAAACAGTTCGGCGACCTCGTCGGTATCAAGGCTCGAGGTCGGTTCGTCGAGTATCAGGACGCGCGCCGAGATCGCCGTTGCGCGTGCGATGGCGACGAGCTGCTGGATGGCGATCGGGTGGTCGCCAAGAGTGGAGCTCGGGTCGATGGTCAGGTCGAGCTCGCCAAGTAGTTCCTTGGCGCGACGATTCATCGCCCGGTAGTCGATGCGCCCAAAGCGGCGGGGCTCGCGACCCAGCAGAATGTTCTCGGCCACAGTCAGATTGGGGCAGAGGTTGACCTCTTGGTACACCGTGCTGATGCCGGCATCCTGCGCCTGCCTCGGGCCGCTGAACCGCTGCTCGGCGCCGTCGACCGTGATGCTGCCTGAGTCGATGTCGTAGACCCCGGTGAGCGCCTTGATCAACGTCGACTTACCGGCGCCGTTTTCCCCCAACAGCGCATGGACTTCGCCTGGCAGCAAGCGGAAGTCGACGCCGTCGAGCGCCTTGACGCCCGGGAAGTCGATGGTGACGTCCCGCATCTGAACCACCGGGGCGTCGGACGGCCCGAGGAGGGGTGTGGTCATCGAAGGATCTTTCGGTGGTAGTCGATGCCGCCCGGGGATTTGCGATCCGGCGCCCTGGGGGGGAGGGGGTTCCGGCACCCGGGCGGCATCGACGGTCTCGTGCCGTCAGTACTTGCGGCTGGGAAGGACGGCCACTGCCTGCTGTTGATCGAAGGTCTGGTCGGGGGTGACGACGCGGGCCGGCACCGGTTCACCGGCGGCGACCTTCTTGGCGAGCTCCATCAGCTGCGGGCCGAGGAGCGGGTTGCACTCGACGAGGAAGTTGAACTTGCCGTCGGCGAGGGCTTGCATGCCGTCGTGCGTCGCGTCGACCGCGACGATCTTGATGTCCTGTCCCGGCTTCAGACCGGCCGCTTCGATGGCTTCCATGGCGCCGAGACCCATGTCGTCGTTCTGCGCGAATACGACGTCGATCTTCGGATTGGCCTTGAGGAATGCTTCCATCACCTGCTTGCCACCCGAGCGGGTGAAGTCGCCGCTTTGTGACGCGATGATCCTGAGGTTGGGGTTCGCGGCGATGGCCTTGGCGAACCCGGTAGTGCGCTCAATGGCCGGATCGGCCCCGGTGGTTCCTTCGAGCTGGACGATGTTGACCGGGCCGGGGGCCGCCGCGTACTGCTTGACCACCCAGTCGCCGGCCCATTGGCCCTCCTGGACGAAGTCGGCGCCGAGGAAGGTCTTGTAGACGTCCTTCTCCTGGGTGTCGACCGCGCGGTCGGTGAGGATGACCGGGATTCCGGCGTTCTTGGCCTCGAGCAGCACGGCGTCCCACCCGGTGCGCACCACCGGGCTGAAGGCGATGACGTCGACGCGCTGCTGCACGAACGAGCGGATCGCGGAGATCTGGTTCTCCTGCTCGCCTCCTGCGTCGGAGAACTTCAGGTCGATGCCTGCGGCGGCGGCCGCCTCCTGGATGGATTTGGTGTTGGCGGTGCGCCAGCCGCTCTCCGCACCCACCTGGGAGAACCCCATGGTGAGCTTGCCGTCGTCGGACCCACCGCCACCTGGCGCCGGGCCGCTCCCGCACGCGGCGAGCACGCCGACCGTGGCGAGGCCTATCACCGCAGTTAGAACCCTTTTCACGACAGCTCCTTCGATGTGTTGGCTCGCCGAGGTCCGTCCTCGCCCGATCTGTTCGGCTGGCCACGGGTTCGTGCTCGAGTCGGTGTGACCGGCGTTACACGGCCGAATGTTAGCGCTAACATTTTCCGAATGTCAACAGGTGTGAGCGCTCACATTGTCGGGCCGGAGGCCTTGACAAACGCGTGAGCCGCGTCACATCATCGACGTTTGTTAGCGCTAACATCTAGCCCGGTCCGAGCTGCGAGACCGCGCTGGGAAGCAAAATCAACCGGAGGATTTCATGCGCAAAGGCTTCATTCGAGCAATGGGCGCGCTGGCCGTTGCCGCCGCATTGACGAGCGCAGGCTGTGGTCGCTCGACGGCGCCCGAGGCCAGCCAAGGCAGCAGCGGAGGTGAACGCACCGGCACAGTAGGCATCGCGATGCCGACGAAGTCGTCCGAGCGTTGGGTCTCCGACGGGAACAACATGTCCGAGCAGTTCAAGAAACTCGGCTACGACACCGATCTGCAGTACGGCGACGACGTGGTGCAGAACCAGGTGTCGCAGATCGAGAACATGATCACCAAGGGCGTCAAGGTGTTGGTCATCGCGCCCATCGACAGCTCGTCGCTGACCGACATCCTGCAACGCGCGGCGGACGCGAAGATCCCCGTGGTGAGCTACGACCGGCTGATCCGCGGCACCGAAAACGTGAACTACTACGCGACTTTCGACAACTTCAAGGTCGGGGTGCTGCAGGCGACGTACATCACCGACAAGCTCGGCCTCGCACAGGGCAAGGGCCCCTTCAACATCGAGCTCTTCGCGGGATCGCCCGACGACAACAATGCGACCTTCTTCTTCAACGGCGCGATGAGCGTCCTGCAGCCCTACATCGACAGCGGCAAGCTGGTGGTCAAGAGCGGCCAGACGTCGTTCGACCAGGTGGCGACACTGCGCTGGGATGGCGGCCTCGCGCAGTCTCGGATGGACAACCTGCTGAGCAAGGCCTATACGAGTGGCCGGGTGGACGCGGTGCTCTCGCCCTATGACGGCATGTCGGTTGGCATCATCTCGGCGTTGAAGAGCGCCGGTTACGGCCCGGCGTCCAATCCACTCCCCATCGTCACAGGACAGGATGCGGAGCTCGCGTCGGTGAAGTCGATCATTGCCGGCGAGCAGACGCAGACGGTGTTCAAGGACACCCGCGAGCTCGCGAAATCGGCTGTGCAGATGGCAGATTCGCTGCTGACTGGTGGCACGCCCGAGGTCAACGACACCAAGACCTACGAGAACGGGGTGAAGGTCGTTCCCGCGTTCCTGCTCGATCCCGTCAGCGTGGACAAGTCCAACTACGAGAAGGTCCTCGTCGACTCGGGCTACTACACCTCCGCGCAGCTCGCATGACCCAAGAGGCGGCGCCGCTGCTGGAAATGCGGGGCATCACGAAGAGATTCGCCGGTGTCACGGCGCTGCGCGAGGTCAATCTCGCGGTACGGCATGGCGAAATCCATGCGATCTGCGGCGAGAATGGCGCCGGCAAGTCCACGTTGATGAAGGTGCTCAGCGGCATCTATGCGCATGGGAGCTACGAAGGGGAGATCGTCTTCGACGGTCAACCAGTCGAATTCAAGGACATTCGGTCAAGCGAGCGGCGCGGCATCGGCATCATCCACCAGGAACTCGCGCTGGTGCCGATGCTCTCGATTGCCGAGAACGTCTTCCTCGGCAATGAACACGCATCCGGTGGCGTGATCAGTTGGCACGAAACCATGACACACGCTCAGCAGCTTCTCGACCGCGTGGGTCTGCGGGAGAGCCCGCGCACCCGGATCGCCGACATCGGCGTGGGTAAGCAGCAACTCGTCGAGATCGCCAAGGCGCTATCCAAGAAGGTGAAGCTGCTCATCCTCGACGAGCCGACCGCGGCGTTGAACGACGAGGACAGCAGGCACCTGCTCGACCTCATCGTCGAACTCAGGGGTCAGGGCCTTGCCTGCATCATCATCTCGCACAAGCTCAATGAGGTGATGCGGGTCGCCGACACGATCACGATCCTGCGCGACGGCCAGACGATCGAGACGTTGCGAGTCGACGACGAGCTCAGCGAGGAGCACATCATCCGCGGCATGGTGGGCCGTGACATGGTCGACCGCTTCCCCGAACGCTCGGCGCACCACATCGGCGAGGTGGCCTTCGCCATCGAGGACTGGACCGTCTTCCATCCGCTGGATCAGCACCGCAAGGTCGTCGACGGTGTCTCCATCAACGTTCGGCGCGGAGAGGTCGTCGGGCTCGCCGGTCTGATGGGCGCCGGGCGTACCGAGCTCGCCATGAGTGTGTTCGGCCGTAGCTATGGAAAGGCCTCGGGCGGATCGGTCTACAAGGGTGGCAAGGAGATTCGGACCCGGACCGTGTCCGAGGCCATCGCCAACGGCATCGCCTATGCCACCGAAGATCGCAAGCACTACGGGCTCAATCTGATGGACGACATCGCGCGCAGCGTGACCCTCGCATCGCTGTCGAAGGTCAGCAGAGGCTCGATCATCAACGAGCACGAGGAGGCGGTGGTCGCCGAGCGCTTCCGCAAGGACATGCAGATCAAGGCGCCCTCGGTGAAGGCGATCACCGGCAACCTGTCGGGCGGCAATCAGCAGAAGGTCGTGCTGAGCAAGTGGATATTCGCCGACCCGGACGTGCTGATCCTCGATGAGCCGACCCGCGGGATCGACGTCGGCGCCAAGTACGAGATCTACACGATCATCAATTCGCTTGCTGCCCAGGGCAAAGCGGTGATCGTGATCTCCTCCGAACTACCCGAGCTGATTGGTTTGTGCGACCGCATCTACACCCTCAACGAGGGCCGCCTCACCGGGGAGGTAGCTCGTGAGGACGCGATGCAGGAGACGTTGATGCGCTACATGATGAAGGGACGCAGCTAGATGACCACCACTCCGACGGTGAGCACCGCGTCGAGTGCATCGGCGCCACCACCGCCGTCTGACTCTGCCGGCAGCCGGCTGAAGACATTGCTGCAGGGCAACTTCCGGCAGTATGGCATGGTCGCCGCGCTGGTCGTGATCGTGATCCTGTTCCAGGTCTGGACGAGTGGGATTCTGCTCAAGCCGCTCAACGTCACGAACATCGTGCAGCAGAACGGCTACATCCTGATCCTTGCGATCGGGATGGTGATCGTCATCATCAACGGTCACATCGACCTGTCCGTTGGCTCGATCGCCGGATTCATCGGAGCGATGTCCGCGGTGCTGATGATCCAGAATCACATGCCGTGGCCCGTGGCGGTCGTGGTCTGCCTGTTGATGGGTGCGGCCATCGGTGCCTGGCAGGGTTTTTGGATCGCCTACGTCGGCATCCCGTCGTTCATCGTGACCCTCGCGGGAATGCTGGTGTTCCGGGGCGCGACACAGTATCTGCTGCACGGGCAGTCCATCGCACCCTTTCCGCGCAGCTTTCAGCAGGTGAGCAGTGGGTTCCTGCCCGAGCTCGGCGGCAACGCGCTCTACCACTGGCCCACGGTCATTCTCGGCGTGCTCGTCATGATCGCGGCGGTCTGGCAGCAGGTGCGCCAGCGAAGGACGCAGTCCCGCTACGGATTCGAGGTATCGCGGCCAGGGTGGTTTGGTTTCAAGTGCACGGCCATCGTCGCCGCGCTTGCTGCGTTCACCTTGTTGCTCGCGAGCTACCGGGGCGTCCCCGTCGTCGGCATCATCCTGGCGGTGATGTTCGTCGTCTACGCGTTCGTCATGCGCAGCACGGTGTTTGGGCGGCAGGTGTACGCCGTCGGCGGCAACGTGGCGGCGGCGCGGCTCTCGGGGGTGAAGACCAAGCGAGTCACCTTCCTAGTCTTCGTCAACATGGGTCTGTTGTCGGCTCTGGCCGGTCTGCTCTTCGCTGCCCGACTCAACTCCGCGACGCCCCAGGCGGGGATCGGGATGGAACTGGAGGCCATCGCCGCGGCCTTCATCGGTGGCGCGTCGGCGAGCGGCGGTGTCGGGACGGTGTTCGGCGCCATCATCGGCGGGTTCGTCCTCGGGGTGCTGAACAACGGGATGTCGCTCGTCGGCATCGGCAGTGACGTCCAGCAGGTGATCAAGGGTCTGGTCCTGCTGGCCGCCGTCGGCTTCGACGTCTACAACAAGAAGAAGGGCGGTTCCTAGGGTGATGGATCGCTTCGATCGCGAGATTCTCGACTTCATGCGCAGTTGGGCGCCCTACGGTGGTCCGCCCGCTGACGAGGTGATGGGCGAGTTCGGGATGACTCGGGACGAACTCATCGACCGGATGCACCTCATCGTCGCGACCGAGGCTACCCGGCGCGACCGCGAGCAGCGGCGGACCTGGCTGCGGGTACAGGCCACCGCGCCCTCGCCGGGCACCAAGAGACGCAGAAACGCTCGGACGGAAGGACACTGACGTGGCGTTCGACATTCTTCGCGAACTGACCGCACTGGCCAACGATCGACCTCGAGCCGACACGACGGCCGAAGCGGCGTCGGCGTGGTTCGCCGCCAAGGCCAAGCTGCACGAGTACCTGGCCACCCAGCCGGGCCATGACAGCGGCCGGGAATCTGCCCTGGCGAGTTGGGCGTACGAGCGCTCCCGGGCACTGCTCTTGCTGCGCTCGACTGCCTGATCGATGTCCGACAGTGCGACAACGCCGACGCGATGGCCGTTGGCCGACGGCCGTGAACTTCTCTTCTTCTCATTGCCCGACCACATTCCCGCACCAACCACCGACCGACGGCCGCTGACAGACCAACGTGGCCAGTCGGAGTTGCGCTTCGACCGTCAGACCGGTCAATGGATCGTCGTGGCCGCGTTGCGTCAAGACCGCACGCACATACCGACTTTCGCGGAGTGCCCGCTCTGTCCGGGACCGTCCGGGCTCACCAGCGAGGTGCCCGCGCCAGATTACGACGTCGTCGTGTTCGAGAACCGCTTTCCCAGCCTGTCCGGGAGCGGCGCACCCCTCCCGGTGCCGGACACCGATGGCTTCGTGTCCGCACCCGGCCATGGGCGGTGCGAGGTCATCGCGTTCTCCAGCGATCACACCGGATCGTTCGCCGAGCTTGAACCGTCCCACGCCCGGATCGTCGTCGACGCGTGGCGTCACCGCACCGCCGACCTGACGGCGCGGCCGGGGATCGAGCAAGTGTTCTGCTTCGAGAATCGTGGTGAGGAGATCGGGGTCACCCTGACCCATCCGCACGGTCAGATCTACGGCTACCCCAATCTGACGCCGCGGACCGCGCGGATGATGGATCAAGCACGCGCACATCGAACGCAACACGGCACCAACCTCTTTGCCGACATCGTTGCCCAGGAACTGGCCGACGGTGCCCGCATCGTCACGCGCAACGAGCTCTTCACCGCCTTCGTGCCGTTCGCGTCACGCTGGCCGGTGGAGGTTCACCTCTATCCGAACAGGTTCGTGCGCAACCTGACCGAGCTCGACGACGCCGAACTCGATGCGTTCACCCAGACCTACCTCGATGTGCTCAGACGATTCGACCGCATGTATCCGACTCCGCTGCCGTACATCTCGGCTTTGCACCAGTATCGCGACACCGATGCTCAGCGGGAGGGTTGTTTCCACGTCGAGCTGATCTCGATCCGCCGCGGCGCCACCAAGTTGAAGTACCTGGCCGGCTCGGAGTCGGCGATGGAGGCATTCATCACTGACGTCACCCCCGAGGGTGTCGCCAGTAGGCTGCGGGAGCTGTGACGATGACTGGCGTCACCTATTCGGCGCCGGGCCGAATCAACCTGATCGGTGAGCACACCGACTACAACCTCGGGTTCGCGCTGCCCATCGCACTTCCCGAACGCACGGTAGTGACCTACCTCCCCGACGAGAGCCGCTCGATAACCCTGCGCAGCGACCGCGAAGCGGCCAAGGCGGAGGTCCCCGTCGACACCGCTCCCGGCGAGGTGACCGGCTGGGCGGCCTACGTGGCGGGAGTCGTGTGGGCGCTGCGTAGCGCGGGGCACCACGTCCCAGGGGGCGTGATGTCGGTCGCGGGCGGCGTCGAGATGGGATCGGGGCTGGCCTCCTCGGCCGCGCTGGAATGTGCGGCGCTCGGCGCGATCGCCGACGCGGCCGGACTCCGCCTGAGCCAGCTCGAACAGGCGAAGATCGCTCAGCGCGCCGAGAACGAGTACGTCGGCGCCCCAACGGGTTTGTTGGATCAGCTGGCCGCACTGTTCGGCGAAGCGCGGCACGCCTTATTGATCGACTTCCGGGCGGAGAGCGTGCGGCCGGTGCCCTTCGATACCGAAGCCCACGACGTGGCTTTGCTTCTCGTCAACTCGCGCGCCACACACCGGCACGCGGGTGGTGAGTACGCCGCCCGACGCGCGTCGTGCGAGCTCGCCGCCGAGGAGCTGCGCGTCTCATCGCTGCGCGAAGTGCAGCATCGGGGACCGTCGGTACTCGAGGCGGTGACCGATCCGGTGGCTGCCCGCCGTGCTCGCCACATCCTCACCGAGAATCAACGCGTACTCGATTTCGCTGGTGCACTGAGTGATTCAGACTTCACCGAAGCGGGGCGACTCTTGACCGCATCGCATGCGTCCATGCGCGATGACTTCGAGATCACCACCGCTCACCTCGATCTGATCGCTGACACCGCGGTACGGAGCGGGGCGTTGGGCGCACGGATGACCGGAGGTGGCTTCGGAGGGTGTGTGATCGCACTGGTGCCCACGGCCAAGGTCGACGTGGTCGCGCAGTCGATGCGACGGTCCGTGACCGAATCCGGCTATCCCGAGCCGTTGGTCACCAGGACCCGGGCCGGGCGTGGTGCCGGGCCCGATCGCTCTTGATGCCCGATCGAGCCCCGCGGATCAGGCGCCCGGGAAGTGCGCCGGTCGCCTCGCCGCTGGTGTACACCTCGACACCGCTGACGAAGGTGTGCAGGTAGCCGTCCGCGGGTTGCATCACCCGCCTGCCCCCGGCCGGAAGGTCGGCGACGATGGAAGGGGCGCGGAGCGTGAGGTTTTCGAAGTCGATCACGTTCACGTCGGCCTTGTATCCGGGCGCAAGCATTCCGCGGTCGTCCAGGCCGATCGCCTGTGCGTTGACCCGGGATTGGCGGTGAATGATCCAGGGCAGCCCGAACTTTGGTCCTGCGGTGCGATCACGGCCCCAGTGCGTGAGCATCGTGGTGGGGAAGCTCGCGTCACAGATGATGGACACGTGGGCTCCGCCGTCGCCGAGTCCGAACAGTGTGTGGGGATGCGCCATCATCTCCGCGGCGGGGTCGAGGTTCCCGTCGTAGTAGTTGGCGAACGGCGTGTAGGCGGGGCCAGTGAGCATGACGTCGAACAGCAATTCCTCCGGTGAGCGCCCTTCGCGTGCGGCACGCGCGGCGATGGAGTCGGCCGCGTCGGGTTCGTAGTTCGGCGGGTCACCCAGCTCCCAGGTCCGCTTGAGCGGGAATCGCATACCGCCCCGCTCGGCGACCTCGGCAATGATGCGCCGCTTGACTTCGGGGTCGGTGATGTCGGCGCCGCTCTGGAAGGTCGGAGAAGGGGCCCACGGGTTGACGGTGCCGTCGAAGTCAAGCAGGATGCCGATCGCGCGGGCAGCGACCACCCCGGTCATCTTCAGGCCCTGTTGATTGGCCTGCTCGATGGCGCGCAGCGTCTTGCGGTAGTCGTGACTTGCCGTGGTCTGAGCCAGCGATACCGAAAGCGGCCGGCCGGACGCCCGCATCATCGCGTAGAGGTGCTCGATCTCCTCGTCGAATGCAGTGAAGTCCGAGACCACCTGTAAGACACCGGTGTTCGTCGCACCGACGGCTTCGGCGATGCCGACCAGCTCATCGCGGGCCGCACCCAGATCGGGGGTGTCCGCTCCCCTGCTCGTCTTGTGCAGTGCCGTTCGTGACGTACTGAAACCTAGTGCGCCGGCGTTGATTCCAGCGGCCGCCAGCCGCCCCATCTCGGAAATCTCGTCCGCGGTGGCGATGTCCCGGTCGGCGCCGCGCTGGCCCATCACGAACAGTCGCAGCGGGCCGTGGGTGACCTGGGTGGCGAAGTCGAGGTCATGCGGACGCGTGTCGAGCACGTCGAGGTACTCCTCGAATGTCTCCCACGTCCAGGGCAGCCCTTCGTGCAGCACCGAGCCGGGGAGGTCTTCGACACCTTCCATCAGCTCGATCAACTGATCACGATCGCCCGGCCGTACCGGTGCAAACCCGACCCCGCAGTTGCCCATCAGCACGGTGGTGACGCCGTGGGCCGAGGACGGATGGAAGCGGTCATCCCACGTGGCCTGGCCGTCATAGTGGGTGTGGATGTCGACGAATCCCGGTGTCACGATGGCGCCGTCGGCGTCGACCTCGCGTCGGCCGCGGCCGGCGACGGCACCGACTTCGGCGATGATCCCGCCGGTGATCGCGACATCGGCGGTGCGGGCCGGGCCGCCGGAGCCGTCGATCACTGTCCCCCCACGGAGTACGACGTCGTAGCTCATGGTCTTCCTCCCAGCTGCGTTGCGATCATCGGATGACGTGTGCGTCGGGATCGACGGCGGCGGTCATCCGCCAGTAGTCGACGCTGCGCCACGGGCACAGCACGTAGACGTTGCCGTCGGCCGCCTTGTACCAGGAGTGTTCGATCGCGGGATGACCCCACATGAGCGTGGCGACCTCGGCCTGTAGGTCGCGGTTGTAGCGGTCGTATGCGGCGACTGTGGGTTCGATGGAGTGGTGGCCGCCGTCGATGAGGGTGCGCACCGCGTCCCCGATGTAGCGCATCTGACATTCGGTCATCTGGATGACGCTGCCGGCGTGTGCCAGTCCGGTGCCTGGGCCGGTCATCACGAAGAAGTTGGGAAAGCCAGGAACCGTGGTTCCGAGGTAGGCCGCCGGCTTACCGTCCCAGACTTGCGCGATCGACACGCCGTCACGGCCGACGATCTCCATCGGCCAAAGCACCTCACTAGCGCGGAAACCGGTTGCCAGCACGATGACATCGACGTCGTAGCGTCCGGACGCGGTGGTGATGGCGCCCTCGTCGACGTCGAGAATCTGCTCGCGTACCAACTCGACGTTCGGTCGCCGCAGACACCGCAGCCAGCTGCCGTCGTCCTGCAGCATCCGCTTGGCCATCGGCGGGTAGTCCGGCATGACCTTGGACATCAGCTCCTGGTCGTCACCGACCTGGCGTTCGATCCACTTCGCGAAAACCTCCTGGCGCTGCGCGCTCCACGCGTTGGCGGTGTGGGGCAGGTCGGGCCAGTCGGGGTCGATGCGGACCATTTCCAGGAGCTTGTCGCTGGACTGCCACATCAGCATGAACCGGTACCAGCGCGCGTAGCCGGGCAGGTGGCGCAGTGCCCACTGCTCGCCGGGCGTCACTGCGTCGTGGTAGCGGGGGTTGGGGGACATCCACTGCGGTGTGCGTTGGAAGACGACCAGACTCTCGACGTCGTCGACGATGGCTGGGCCGAGCTGGAAGCCGCTGGCGCCGGCGCCGATGAGGGCTACCCGCTTTCCGGTCAGATCGACCGAGTGGTCCCAGCGCGCGGAGTGGAACGCCGGGCCGGTGAACCGGTCCAGGCCGGGTAGCTCCGGGATGAGCGGCCGATTGAGAATGCCAACCCCGGAGATGAGTGCGTTGGCCGACCGGGTCTCGGTGGTGCCGTCGGGCCTGCGGACCGTGACCTGCCACCGAGCCGAGGGCTCGTCCCAGACGGCGCGTTCGACTTCGCTTCGCCAGCGAACGTGCTCGGCGATGCCGTGGTCGTCCATGAGACCCCGGAAATATCGGTACAGCTCAGGTTGCTGGGCGTAGTACTCGCTGAACCGATCGTTCGACTCGAACGAATAGCAGTAGTAGTGGCTGGCGACGTCCACCCGGCAACCGGGATAGGTGTTCTCCAGCCAGGTGCCGCCGACATCATCGTTCTTGTCGAGGAGCTCGAATGCGATGCCGGCTTCCTTCAGCCGGATGGCGGCGAGCAGACCCGCTTCGCCGCAGCCGATGACGATGACCGAGAAGTCATCGGCGGACGCGTCGGCGGCGGGCCTGATGGCGCGAGGGTTGAGCCCCTGCAGGTCCAGCTCCTCGACGTACATGGGGACGTACTCATCGGACACGCGCTCGCAGGCGATCCAGTCCATGGCCTCGCGCTGCACGTCCGCGCTGAGCGGCTCGATGGTCGGGCAACCCGCGTCACGCCACGCCGAGATCGCCTTGAGCGCGTCGCGGCGCAGTTCGGCCTTCTCCTCTTCGGGCAGTGCGCCTTGGAATTCGTTGTGCACCCACTCCTTCGGGCGGATCGGGCCGCGGAGGTAGGACGGGTCGCCGGTGAGCTGAACCACCGATGCAATCAGCGCAGGCACCGAGACGTCATCCAGGGCTTGGGCGATGGCGTCATCGTCGTCGTGAATCGGTTGGGTGCTCAGATGGCGCGTCATCGGCGCCCCGTGTTCCAGATCGCGATCGCGACGAGCTCGAGCGCCTCGCGGCTGCCGGCAAGGACGGACTCATCGAAGGTCAGAAACCCGTGGATCTGGCCGGTGTACAGATGTACGTCGACTGAAACAGCAGCCATTGCAAGGTGTTTGGCGTACTCAATACCCTCGGATACCACTGGGTCGCATCCGCCGAGCAGCAGCGTCGTGGGTGGCATGCCTGCGACGTCGGCGAGCAGCGGTGCGACGTCGGGATCGGATCTCATCGTGTCATCTGGCACGTAGTGCTCGAAGAACCAGGCGCGGTCCGCGTCGGTCAGTGGCCATTCGGCGCCGAGCCCGGCCGCCGAGGGCCGCCTGTCGGCGGCCACACTCGGATAGGCCAGAATCTGGCGGGCCACCACGTCCTTGCCTTCACCGAGGAGGCGTCGTGTTGCGACCGTCGCGAGGTTTCCGCCGGCGGAGTCGCCGAGCACGATCAGCCGTTCCGGGTCACCGCCCCACCATTTGGCGTGCGCACGCGCCCACTCGATCGCGCCGACGGCGTCGTCGATGGCCGCGGGAAACGGATGCTCGGGTGCCAGCCGGTAGTCGACCGATACGAGCACACATGGCGCGGTGTCGACCACGCGCCGGCAGAAGGCATCTGATGACTCCACGCTCCCCAGCACCCAGCCGCCGCCGTGGAAGTACACGACCACTGGTAGCGCAGTCACCGCGTCCGGCCGGTAGATGCGCACGGCGATGGATCGGTCCGCCAATGGGACGGAGGCATCTTCGACGCAGTCGACCCGCGGCCCCGGTGGTGCGGCCGCGGCGCGTTCCTCGATGTAGGCGCGAGCCAACTCGACGCCGCGCTGCCACAGGGCAGGCTGATCCGTCGCGCGGACCGCGGTCACCAGCGCTTCGGCGTCCGGGTCTCGGCTCAGGCAGATGGGCTGGCGCATCGGGAGCCTCCTTGCCATGTCGGTGCCAGTGGTGATAGTGGCACTCATGAGTGTCACAAATAGCACTCGTACGTGTCAAGAGTGGCATGCCTTAGGCTGTTGAGGTGCCAGATGCGACGTCCGCCACGGTGGGCGATGCCAAACGCCAAGCGGTCGTCGACCATGTGCTGCCCGCCGCCCGGCGTGTGGTCATGCAGATCGGTCTCGAGACGACGATGGATCAGATCGCCGAAGCAGCCGGTGTGAGTCGGCGAACGTTGTTCCGGCTCTTCGACTCTCGAGAGAAGTTGATCGCCGCGGCGTTCGCCGCCGGCATGGCCGGCTATAGCGAGCAACTGCCAGCCTATGACGGCGATCTCGAGGGTTGGCTTCGCGCGACGTGCCAGGCCGCGCACAGGATGAACTCCGTGGTGGGGCCCGGGTACTTTCAGGTCACGTCCAGCACCGAGCTGCCACCAGGGCTCGCGGCCGTCGAGAAGAGGCGGCTACGGGAGCGCCGTGTCATCGTGGCCGACGTCGCCCGGATCCTCTGGCGCGCCGCTGGCGGAAAGGGTGACCCACCCGCCCGGCTCGCGACCACTGTCAGTGCCCACCTGAGTTCCTATTTCACCGCCGCAGTCAAGATCGACGTGGGGGACCGATGGCAAGCGGCCGGTGACCTGGCCTACGACGCCATCATGGCCGCGCTGGAGCGAGAAAGACCCGGCGCCACCCGTTAGAGAGACATCAACGGTGGACTCAACACCTGAGCCTTCCCCCCACCTCATGGCGCTACTGTAAGAACTTCAGTAACTCACCGAGCGGCATCGGGAAGGCGACATGAGCGACGACGACTCGACGACGGTACGCAGAGCGCTCGTCATGGGCGCCAGCGGCAACGTGGGCTCGTGTGTCGTCCGGCAGCTGGTAGCGCGCGGCGATGACGTCCGTGTGCTGCTCCGAAAGTCCAGTTCCACCAGGGGGATCGATGGACTGAACGTCGAGCGCTGCTACGGCGACATCTTCGACGCCGATGCCGTGGCGGCGGCAATGAACGGCCGTGACGTCGTCTACTACTGCGTGGTCGACCCCCGCGCCGAACTGCGCGATCCGGCACCGTTGTTCAAGACCAACGTCGAAGGCCTGCGCGGCGTGCTGGACATCGCGCTGGGCGCCGAGCTCAAGAAGTTCGTCTTCCTCAGCACCATCGGCGCCGTCGCGATCGGTCGCAACGGCGAGCCGGTCGACGAGGACACCCCGTATGACTGGGCAGGCGAGGGCGGCGCGTACATCGAGTCGCGCAGACAGGCCGAAGACCTCGTGTTGTCGTATGCCACCCGCGGGCTGCCCGCGGTGGTCTTGAACGTGTCGAATCCCTATGGACCGCCCGACTGGGAGCCTCGCCAGGGTGCCCTCATCGCGATGGCCGCCACCGGCAAGATGCCGTTGTACCTCAGGGCGGGCTCGGAAGTGGTCGGCATCGATGACGCCGCGAAGGCGTTCCTGTTGGCGGCCGAACATGGGCGTGCGGGCGAGCGGTACATCATCTCGGAGCGCTACATGACGTACCGCGAAATGTTCACGGCTGCTGCCGATGCCGTCGGAGTTAGGCCACCGCGGTTCGGGGTGCCGATGGCGGCCTTCCATGCGCTGGCCCGCGTCGCCGGCGTCGCGAGCGCAGTGACCAATCGCGACTTGGGGGTGAGTCCCATCACCGCGAAGCTGGTCGAGCTGACGGGGCCTGCCGATCACGGCAAGGCCACCAGAGAGCTGGGCTGGCATCCCGCACCCACCGAGGAGTCCATCGGAAGGGCCGCGAAGTTCTACGTCGAGCGCGCCAAGAAGTCCCAGCAGCGATAGTCACTTGGGCGGGGAGTAGTTGGGCTTGCCAAGCCCCAGCACGTGCTGGGCGATCATGTTGCGGAACACGTCGATGGATCCTCCGTAGATGCCGATCAGGGGACCCCAGCGGTACAGGTATTCGGCGGCGCCGTCGACCGCCGCGCCCGCGGCGTCCGTGGGCAACGCCGCGCCGGCGCCGAGCACGTCCATGAGGTCGGGCGCGGTGTCTCGCATCGTCTGGGCGATCGCGACCCGGCCGAACAGGCTCGGGGTGCTCTGCGCGACCTCGATCCGGGCGACCGACCGTCCGAGCCGATATGCGACGGAGTCGTCGTCGATCGGCCGCCGACCGTCGAGTGCGACGTGGGTGGTCGCGGCGGCGACGGCGTCGGCGGTGACGGCCATCGTGGTGCCGAACCCGCTCATGGTCGCGATGTCGGACAATCCGTGCGACTTCGCCTCGCCCGCACCGTGTTCGGCGGCGAGCGGCCCACTGAGCACGGTCCAGCCGTCGTTGACGTCGCCGATTCGGTATCGGTCGGGGATCCGAACGTCGGCGTAGTAGGTGATGTTGGTCCGCTCGCCGTCAACGGTGCGCAAGCCGTGGATCTCCAGGCCCGCCACGTTCGTCGGCACCAGGAACATGGTCAGGTTGCGGTGCTTGCGCCCGGAGGGATCCGTGTTGGTGAGCAGGAAGATGAACTGGCAGTTGTGTGCGCCCGAGGTAAACATCTTCTGGCCGTTGATGATCCAGTCGTCGCCGTCGCGCACCGCGTGGGTCCGGCAGGTGGCGATGTCGGAGCCACCCTCGGGTTCGGTGTAGCCCATGGCGAACCGGACGGCGCCCGCGTAGACGCCGGACAGCACCTCGTGGAGCAGGGCGGGCTGCCCATACCGAAGGACGGCCTTGAGGATCATCATCGTGCCGCCCCACGTTTCGAGCGGTACCCGAGCACGCCGACGTTCGAGATCCCAGATGCGGCGCTGCACGGCGGTGAACCCGCCGTCCGAGGAGCCCTTCGCCTCCCGCTCCAGCCAGCCGGCCGCGCCCATGGCCAGATGAACGTCCTCGATGAAGCCGTCACCGGTCGCGTGTTCGCGACGCAGCACGTCGTCGGTGACGTGCTGATCGAGGAACGTCCGCGCCTGGCGCTGGAACTCCCGATCGTCGGGGGACAGGTCGACTCGTGAGAAGTCCATGGGGCTCCCTAACTGGATGGCGACGTCAAGAAGATCGCCGCCGCTTCGACATCCGCGCCACGGGGGCCGCCCCCTCCGCCTCGGCCCGCACGCCGGTGAGTATCCATCGCACGGCCATCGGAAAGTTCTTCTCGATGCGCGCCGTCTCGGCAGCGGAGGCACGTGACAGCTTCGGCTCGTGCAGTCCGCGAACCTCCATGACGGTGTGATTGATGGTGAGGTTCACCAGCGCACGGCAGCACTCCTCGGCCAGTTTGCGTGGAAAGCCCTCACGCAGAGTCGCATCCACCAGTTCCTTGACGTAGCCCATCACGGCACCGCCGTCGTCGATGGTCATCAGTTCGGTGAGGAAGGGATGTGCCCGCAGCGCGTCCCGCAACGCGAGGCACCACTGCAGGGCCGTGGACTCCCAGTCGCCGTACTCGTGGAACTCGAGCCGAAGCGCCGAGAAGTGTCGTGCCACCAGGGCCCGGATCAACTCGTCCCTGGAGCCCACCTGCTGATAGAGCGTGCGCGTCGAGATCCTGAGTTCGGTGGCGAGCCGCCGCGTAGTCAGCGCCTGTGAGCCCTCCGCGTCGAGTAGGACCAGCGCACGCTCGTAGATCAACTCGACCGGGATCAGCGGCTTGGCCATGACGCCATCGTAGGTCTAGTCATGCCAGGGACAGGTCCGGTGTCAGCCAGAGCGGAAAGACGCGGTCGGCGTCGCATTCCTCGTCGACGATCCACTTGCACATGCGGCGTACCGGCTCCATCGCGTCCTGCGGAATGGTGAAGTTGACGCTCGCTGCGTAGCCGAGCGATGTCAAACGCTGCGCACCGAACAGCGGAAGACGATCGCGCAGTGTGTGTTTGAGCGACTCCGGGTAGATGCCGATGGTCTGGGTGTAGGCCGTCACGGCGTCGGTCACCTTGTCGATGCCGTCGACGGGCACGACGTTGGCGACTCGGCCCGACAGCAGATTCGAGTACGGCACCGCCTCGTCGAGCTGCGACACCACGATGGCACCCTCGCCGTCCTCACCGCCGTAGACGCGGTACCAGTCGTCGGTCAGCCGCGAGCCCTCGATGTGTTCGAGCAGCGTGCGGTCGACCACCTTGGGCTTGGCGCTCAGCGCCTCCGGCAGTCGCAGCATCGACTCGTAGATGAGCTCGCCGAGCCGATTGGCCTTGTCCAGCCCGTCGGGGTCGGTGCCGCTGAGCACGTAGATGACTCGGGCGTTGACGCAGCCCTCCTGGTTTCCCGCGCCGACGTCGCACGCGGCGCGCATCGCGACGTCGCGCAGCGTCTCGTCGCTGTCGAAGGCCTCCGGTCCGATGATCGTCGCACTGCGTTTGGGGTCGAGCGCGATGAGCTCCAAGCCGGGCTGGAGGTAGCCCGTCACGTGCTTGACCGACGCCAAACCGCCCCAGGCCACCACCTTTTCGACGTGCTCCGGTTTGTATAGCTGTTCCTCGACCTGCTCGTCGCCGCCCTTCCAGTAGGCGACCGCGAGGTGGCGGGTGATCGGGTGATCGGGGGCGATGTCGCGCAGCGTGCGGGCGATGGCCATGGCGGTCAGCGGGTCGTTCGAGGGTGCCTTGATGATCGCGTCGCTGCGGGTGAGTGCGGTCCGCAGCACCGTGATGCCTGCGACCAGTCCGCCATTGCCCGCAGGCACGTGCAGGGTGCGGGCGCCGAACGCGCGGACCCGGATCTCCCTGCCGTCGAGCAGTCGGCGCGGAACCCAACCCTCCAGGTAGTCGATCCCGACTTGGGTGTCGGCGAGTTCGCGCATGGCGGCGCGGTCGAACATCATGGGCAGTGCGACGTAGCCGGTGCGCAGGATCGACGCGGGCATGGGGTTGGAGATCAGGCACGCCTCGTACGCCTCCTGGATGTAGGCGTTGCGCTCGAAGGCCAGCGCGTGCCCGAGTTCTTCGAGCACGTCGAGGATTTCGTCGAACGACACCGAATACAGGTCGGCCATGTCCATCGGGCTGCGCAGCGGCAACCGGTGTGCGTGCTTGACCGGATCGGGCGCCTCGAAGCCGTGCTCCAACCGAGTGGCGAAGGGGATCAGATCGTCGGTGATGACCTCGCCGCGCACGAACATCGGGACGGTGAAGGTGCTCACGCCTGGAATTCCTTCAGGAAGTCGATGGCCTCGTTCTGCACCTCGTGCGTTGCCGCACAGGAGATCTTGTCCTCCTCGCCGTCCTTCTTCTCGCTGAACCGCTGGATGGTGTGTTCGAGCGCAAGGCTGGTACGGCCGCACGGACAGGGCGTGTCCCAGTCGATGGTCACCTCGTCGCCGGTGATGACACCACCCCAGTGGCTCTGGTTGACCACGTCGTAGACGGCGAACCGACCGGTCTGCGCGCCCACCCGCGGCAACGGCTCGCTGGTGTCGGGGTCGAGGATGAACGGGATGACCCACGGCTGCAGGTGATACCGACCCTCGCCGCAGGCGAAGTGGACGCCGTTGTGCTCCGAGAACGCATAGCCCTCTTGGATTCTCACGCCACCGTAGAACTCCCTGATGACGTCCATGTAGCCCTCGGGGAGGACCTGGCCCTTGGCGCCGCCGCCTGTCAGGATGGCTGAGTTCAACGCGAACTCAGCGCGCGCGCCTTCTTGCAGTCCGGCAGAGGCGAGGTTGTACATCAGGTTGTAGGTGCTGGTCATGAATACTCGCCGGCCCCGCAGTTCGGTGGTCATCCGCGTGATGAACTCGGGGACCTCAGTCATCTGACGCTGCTGCATCTCGATGAATTCGCCCTTGCGGGCGGCGAGCTTGGGATCGAGCTGCAGGCGGTCCAGCTCGCCCTTGGCCGCGGCGGCGCGCATCTTGTTGGCCAGGAACATCAGATCGGTATCCATCGCCCCGGAATACAAAGGATGGAAGCGACTCTCGTCGCCACCGGTGAATTCCCGCTTCATCCAGGGAACCATCCGCGTCATACCGAAGCGGCCCTCACTGAAGTTCGGCCAAATCACATCGACCACGGGATTGAGCTCATCTTCGGTGGGTTCCTTGCCGAAAGTCTGAAAGACCATGTTCTTCCAGATGTGCATTCCCTCGATGGTGATGGGCACATCCTTGGGGATCACCGAAAAGGTCCCGGTGGTGCCCGATGACGTCACGATCTGCAGCGGAGTCTGGGCCTCCAGCCGGTCGAGCCACCCATCGATCGAGTCGCAGCCTTCGGTGTCGACCTTCGACAAGTCGTACGCAGTGAGCTTGCCCAGCCACCGGGTCATCAGATCCCAACGGTTGTTGTCGATCAACGATGCCGGGTACGCTTTGTACGCGGTGTGCGAAAACATCAGCGGCACAATGTCATCGAACTTGTCCACTGCCGTGATGCCGAGTCGGTCGGCCAGCTTGCGCACCATCTCGATCTGGTCGCGGTGCTCGGCGAACCGCGCGATCATCGCCTCGCGCTGCAACTCCTCCAATTCCGCTCGCGGCACGCTGTGCATTGCCGTGATCGACTCGCCGAAGTAAGTGAGCGGACTGTCCATGAAGGTCCGGACTGATTGCGTCGTCATGAAGCTACTCCCGGTGGTCGAACGAACCTTAAAACATCGTCGATGTTTTAAACTACACAGCGATGCTGATACGACGCAAGGTCCGCGGTCATCGGGTGGTGGATCTGCAGTGAGTGCTCAACCACTGATCGATCGCGGCGAACGTCTGGTGTGCATTGCGATGCAGGTTGAGCATGTGGCCGGCGTCGGGCACGACCATGAACGCGAAGTTGGATCCGACGCCGTCTGCGACGCGCAGGACAGTGCCGTGAGCGTCGGCGTCGCCGAGGGCGGCGTCGATCATGAGGGCGTCATGTTGGCCGACGATCCCGAGTGTCGGCGTCGAGATCGTCCGAATGAGCGGACCCGCAAGGGCAG
Source organism: Mycobacterium sp. RTGN6 (assembly GCF_033804605.1). Lineage (NCBI taxonomy): Bacteria > Bacillati > Actinomycetota > Actinomycetes > Mycobacteriales > Mycobacteriaceae > Mycobacterium > Mycobacterium sp. RTGN6. Next base: position 323,406 of record NZ_JAPZKZ010000008.1, on the reverse strand, counting down.
CGTCGCCAAGCTCGGTCTTGGTAGCGGGGCTCTTCGTGAGGTTGTCGAACGCCATGATTTCCAGGTCCGCCCCGGGCTTCCAGTATCGCAACTCGTCCACTCCCAAGCCGTCGCGGGCAACGAGGTAGTCGGCGTCGAGCAGGCCCACCAAATGCGGCATGCCCTCCAGTGCGGAGGTGAACGCAAAGTCGAACAGGTCCTCGCCCATCTCGGTCGTGCCGTCGACAGGCAGATATCCAGAGAGCACGACGGCGTCGGCGACCCCAGCAGTAGCGGCGGCGGTACCGCAGATGACCGACCCGAGGGAATGCCCCACAATGACCACTCGGGCGAACCGCGGAATCGTGCTGTCGCTTGAGTTCCGAACCGAATCGACGACTCGCGCAAGGGCGTGAGCCTGCGCCACGACCGAGACTTCGCGGCCCGGCGGGCGCGAGCTGAACCCACATCCGACTCGGTCCACGTTGAGGGTGGCGATACGCCGATCGGCCGCCCACGAGACGTAGGAATACCGATCGGACTCGACCGGCCAGTCCCAGTAGCGATGGTCAAGGCCGGCGCCGTGAACGAGCACATGCAACTCGTCGCACGGACCGTCCGGCACGGTCAGCCAGGCTGACGTATGCCACATGGGCCAGGACGCGTCGTGATCGGTTTCGGTGGCGAAGCAGAGGTGACGCCGATCGATCATCTGCTCTGTACCGCGGTTTCACCGGTGCGCAGCGGTGGCGCGGGAATTCGGTGCACGGCGGCGATCAAGTCCGCAAGATCCTGTCCGCTCGGCGAGAAGCCGGGGAAGTAACAGCACACATCAGACGCATAGGCGCCGTAGCGTTCCCGGATCTGCTCCGCGCATTCCGCGGGCGTGCCGACGACGCCATAGGCGCGCACCATCGGCTCGGTGATGAGGGCGCGCATGTCGGCGTAGCGCCCTTGCTTGGACAGTGTGTTGAGTTCCTGCTGAAGGTCCTCCCACCCCTCCACTTCCAGAACTGGACGGTAAGCGGGCGTGGACCCGTAGAAGGAGATCAGGAACGCCACCCGGTCGATCGCGACGCTGAGCTCGGCTTCGGTCCCGCCGACCGCGGTCATGGCTTGCGCAACGATCTGAAACTCGTCGAGCGTCCGCCCCGATGTGGACAACCCCGCGGTGATGGCCGGCACTGTCCGCTCGGCGAAGTGCCGCGTGCTGTTGAACGGCATCACGAGCAGACCGTCGGCTACCTCGGCGGCCTTGCGGGTCATCACCGGGCCGAGTGCGCCCATCAACACCGGTGGCGGACCGTACGCGTTGGGTCCGGGGTTGAAGTTGGGCGGCATCAGCGTGTGCGTGAAGAATTCGCCGCGAAAGTTCAGTGCTTCCTTGCCTTCCCAGGCCGCGAAGATGGCCCTGACGGCCGCCACCGACTCGGCCGTCCGGGCGGCCGGCTTCCCCCACTGACTGCCGTAGCGCTTCTCGATGTGCGGCCGGATCTGCGAACCGAGACCCAGCCGAAACTTGCCGCCGCTCAGGGTTTGCAGATCGTAGGCGGCGTGCGCGAGGTGCAATGGACTGCGTGGTCCTGCGATCGCTACGTTGGTCATCAACTCCAGGCCGGTTTCCGCAGCAGCGGCCAGCAGCAGCGGGAAGAACACGTCGTGCTGGCCTTCGAACGAGAACGCACCATCGGCACCCGACGCGGCGATCTCCCGCGCGCTGGCGACCGCCTTCTCCGGAGAGCCGTCGACCTGGAGATGTACCTTCATCGAGATCCTCTGTTTCGCAGGTGGAGTCGTAAGCCGCCCTTGTGATGATGCGACACGGCTGGTAAGAAATCAACGTGGTTTTAATCGGCGGGCGCAGCGGGCGATGCCGATGACCCATCTGCGCGTCAGTGACCACGACGGCGTTCGGGTGCTGACGATCGACCGGCCGGAATCGAAGAACGCGATGCACGGTGCGCTGCGCAGCGAGCTCTGCGAGGGGTTCGCCGCCGCCGATCGCGACGATGCCGTGCGGGTGGTGGTGCTGACCGCCGTCGACCCGGTGTTCAGCGCGGGCGTCGACTTCAAGAACCTCGAGCGCGGTCCAGGGGAGTCGGGAACCTCGTTCGACCTCACGCCCGCCGCGGCTGTCCGCGCGATGGGCAAGCCCGTCATCTGCGCCGTCAACGGCGCATGTGTGTCCGGCGCGCTGGAAGTCGCGCTGAGCTGCACCTTCATCGTCGCGTCCGAACGGGCCCGATTCGCCGACACCCACGCCATGCTTGGCGTGCTGCCGACGTGGGGATTGACGGCCTTGCTGCCACGCGCCGTCGGAATCCGGGCGGCTCGGCAGATGTCGATCACGGGCGCGTTCGTGGACGCCACCGAGGCGTTGCGGCTTGGTCTCGTCAATCGCGTTGTCCCGCACGACGAGCTGCTGCCGTTCGCCTTGCAGCTCGCGGCTCGGGTACCGGCGGGTCCGACTGTCGGCGAGCTGCTCGGGCTCTACGAGCGCGGCCAGGACCTCACCGTGGCCGGCGCGCTGGCCGCCGAGACCGCCGCCAGCGTCGGCCGCACCTACGACCTCGAGGCGTTCACCGCGGCGGGTAGCAGGGCTGCCGCGCGCCAGCGCGAGCCGACGACGGAAGGACACGCTTGATGACGGACCGATTCGTGGGCCGCCGAGCCATCGTCACCGGGGCCAGTCGTGGCATCGGCGCTGGCATCGCCGAGCGACTGGCCGCCGAGGGGGCCGACGTGGTGCTCGTTGCGCGCACGTTGGGGGCAGGCGACCAGCCGGGCAGCCTGCTCCACACCCAGGCGGCGTGCCAGACGTACGGCACCAGGGTCGAGACGGTCGTGGCGGACCTCGCCGACGAGAGCTCCCGCGCCGGCGTCGTCCCACGCGCGGTCGAACTCCTCGACGGCGACGTCGACATCCTGGTCAACAACGCCGTTGCGGCCATCGCACAACCCATCACCGAAGTCACCGCCCAGCAGCAGCGGATCGCCTTCGAGTGCAACGTGATTGCTCCGCTGGAGCTTGCACAGGCCGTCATCCCCGGCATGCGCCGCCGCGGCGCGGGCTGGATCGTCAACCTGACCAGTGCGGGAGCTCGGACACACGTTGGCCCGCCGTTCTACCTCGGCCCGCAGGGTTCGACCATGGAGCTCTACGGGGCGACCAAGGCCGCGCTCAATCGGATCACCAGCGGGCTCGCCGGTGACCTGCACGGCTCGGGCATCCGCGTCAACGCGGTCGGTCCCCGCATCGCGGTGATGAGTGAGGGCTTCGCCGACCTCATCGGTGACCAGCTGCCTGCCGAACTCTTCGAATCCGTCGAGGAGATCGTCGAAGCAGTCGTCTCGTTCTGTGACTGCGGAGTGGACGTCACCGGCCAGATCGCGTCGAGCCTCGACCTGATCGCGGATCGGGAGTTGACCGTCTACGGCCTCGACGGGCTCGTTCGAAACTAGTCCGCCGAGTTACGGCCGCGTCGCTCGCGTAATCCGCGCTGACGTGGTCTGGTTGAAGTCTGATGTCCTGGTCAGCGACCCTTCGCGCATGCGCCGCCGCGGCGGCGTGCTCGGCGCTGCTCGCCGTCGCAGTGCCTACGGTCACCGCCGCACCGGCCACCGACGAACAGGGCTACGTCGACTCCACGGCCCGATGCACGACGCCGAATGTCGCCGTCGCCTACGGCAGCACGGCGACGTCCCGGGTGGCGATCTGCAAGACCCCGGGCGGTCAGTACGAGTACCGCGGCGTGCGGATCAGCGACGGGGCCAAGCTGATCGTGTCGGCCACGCGGTCGGATGAGGGTGCGTACGCCGCCGAGAACGACGGAATCGACTACACGGTGACGGCGAAGACCTTCGTCGTCAGCGCGGGCACGCGCGTCATCCGTGACGAGACATGGGTCGACTTCCACGGGCCCGCATCGTCCCAAGCCCCTGCCGCGCCCGCGACTTCGTCGGCGCCGTCGACGCCGTTGCCGCCACCCTTACCGGCGGAAGAGGGTGGCGGCTAGCGCTAATGCGCCGCGGCCTTCTTCTTTCCGAAGGGCAGCACGTGCACGACCGCCACGACGACGGCGCCGACGACCAAGCCGATGACCGCCGATGCGGCGGTATTGACCAACCAAGCCAGTAGACCGCCGACGGCCTCGACCGCGTGGCTCACGTACTCCTCGCCGTGGTGGACCAGGCTGTAGGGCAGGTGCCAGCCGAGGTCGTCGGTCCCAACCAGCAGAATGTGGCCGCCGACCCAGAGCATCGCCACCGTGCCGATCGCCGACAGTGCCGCGAGCACCTTGGGCATCGCTCCGACCAGTCCACGCCCGAACCTCTGGGCGAACCGCGACGAGCGCTGCGCGAGACTCAGCCCGACGTCGTCCATCTTGACGATGATGGCGACGACGCCGTACACCGCAGCGGTGATGACGAGCGCGACGACCACGAGGATGATGAGCCGCGGCCAGAACGACTGGTCGGCAACCTCGTTGAGCGCGATCACCATGATCTCGGCCGACAGGATGAAGTCGGTTCGGATCGCGCCGGCCGTCATCTGCTTCTCGGCGTCCTCGCCTTCGGTTGCGGTCGGAGCGGCGTGCGCATCGTGGCCGCGTATCCGACCCCACACCTTCTCCGCGCCCTCATAACAGAGGTAGGTGGCGCCGATCATCAGGATCGGTGTCAGCAGCCACGGCACGAACTGGCTGAGCAGCAACGCGCCCGGCAGGATGAAGAGCAGCTTGTTGCGCAGCGAGCCGACGGCGATCCGCTTGATCATCGGCAACTCGCGGTCGGCGGTGATGCCGTGTACGTACTGCGGTGTCACCGCGGTGTCGTCGATGACGACGCCTGCCGCCTTGGCCGTAGCCCGACCGGCGGCCGCGCCGATGTCGTCCACCGAGGCCGCCGCCAACCGAGCCAGCGCCGCAACGTCGTCGAGAAGACCGAACAGCCCCGCACTCATCGCGTCCCCGCCATGGCACTGAACGTTACCTGGATGGCATCGTGTCCGACGAGTGGCCGCTGGCCTTGCCATTAGCGATACTGGTGACCGACCGGGATCATTAGCATCGTTGACATGCCACGCGAATACGAGCCGCGCCTGGGGGCGGACCAACTCGCCGCCTTCGCCGCGGTGATCGAACACGGCAGCTTCGACGCGGCGGCCGCGCGGCTGCACGTCACCCCATCGGCGATCAGCCAGCGCATCAAGGCCCTCGAGCAGCGAGTCGGCCAGGTGCTCGTCGTCCGCGAAAAGCCCTGTCAGCCAACGGCAGCCGGTGTTCCGTTGCTGCGGCTGGCCGCGCAGACGGCGCTGCTGGAGTCGGAGGCGCTGGCCGAGACGAGCGGTGACACGGCGGGCGCGCGCACGCGGATTGCGATCGCGGTCAACGCCGATTCCATGTCGACCTGGTTCACCGCGGTGCTCGGACGGCTGCCTGACGTCGTGTTCGACGTCCGAATCGAGGACCAGGACCATTCGGCGCGGTTGTTGCGCGAGGGCACCGTGATGGGGGCGGTGACCACCGAACGCACGCCGGTGCCCGGCTGCCGGGTACAGGCGTTGGGCGTGATGCGCTACGTCCCGGTGGCCAGCCCGGCCTTCGCCGAACATCACTTCACCGATGGGTTCACCGCGAAGACGGTGGCCGCCGCATCCTCGTTGGCGTGGAACCGTGACGACGCGCTTCAGGACAACTTGGTGCGCAAGGCATTTCGGCGTGACGTGCTGCGGTCCGTGCACTACGTCCCGACGGCTGAGGGCTTCCGGGCGGCCGTGCGGGCAGGGCTGGGCTGGGGCATGTATCCGGAACAACTGGCGGCGCCCGCGGAGACCGACGGTTCGTTCGCCCGGATCTCCAACGCGTATCTCGACGTACCGCTGTACTGGCAGTGCTGGAAGCTCGACAGCCCGCTGGTGCGATCGGTCACCGACGCAGTGGCCGCCTCCGCCGCAATTCTGCGCTGAGTCGCACCCGTCGCCTTAGCGACGTGAGACGTCGTCGATGCCGGAGTAAAGGGGCCGCACGCGTTTCATCCCGTCGTCGACGAGTGACGTGATGTAGCTGTCGATGCCTACCGCGAGCACAGCGCGGAGCGCGGCACGGAGCACCCCGACGGTCGCGTATGCCGCCGTTCGCACTTCGAAGTTCTCCGACGTGCAACCAGCACGCCTTGCGATGTCCACCGCGAGGTCGTGCTCGATGGCCAGGAGCACGTGCATCGCCGCCGTCGCTGCCTCCCGGTCCTGCTGGACGAGCGAGACGGCCTCGACACCTGCCTCGATGTCGACGCGGACGGCCTCGGCGAGCGCGTGCATGGCCTCGGCCACGACGTCGACCAACTCGGGGGCCTGTGAGCTGGCGAGGGCGTCGTTGAGCACGTCACGCCACACCTGCCAGCTGTTGGCGAGCACGTCGGCCTTCGAGGGGAAGTAGCGGAAGAAGGTGCGCTCGGTGACCCCCGCCTCCTCGGCGATCGCCGCAGCGGTCGTCGCGGTGTACCCGTGCACCCGGAACCGACGGTTGGCCACCTCAAGCAGTCGCTGACGGGTCCGGTCGCTCTTGCGCCCGGCCCCGCCTTCAGCTGCCTCGACCGCCATCGGTCACCTCTTTCAGACACTTGTCAGGATTGTCGAGACGTGACAATACCCGGTCGACGTCTTCCTCGTATCCCATCGACTTCGGATATTTTGTCATCTACTGTCATTCTTCGACAGTCCACCCGAGCCTGTCGGCTCATACGAAGCGAGGAGCGACATGACCGATGAAAAGCTCACCACCGGCGAGCACCCGACCAACACCTACCGCGTGGTCCAGTGGTCGGCGGGCCGGATGGGCAAGAAGTCCATCCGCGGCGTCGTCGACCATCCCGACCTAGAGCTGGTGGGGCTCTACGTCTACTCCGAGGAGAAGGAGGGCGTGGATGCCGGCGTGCTGGCGGGCACCGAGCCACTCGGCATCGCGGCCACCCGTGACATCGAGGACGTGGTGGCGCTCGCACCCGACTGCGTGCTCTACATGCAGGAGGGCTTCGACCTCGACGACCTGACCCGACTCCTGGGCTCCGGGATCAACGTCATCACTACTCGCAATGAGTTCTTCTATGGCGCCGCGATGGACCCGGATATCCGGTCGCGCATCGAGGAGGCCTGCCAGCTTGGGGGCACGTCGATCCATGCGACGGGCAGCAGTCCCGGCTACAGCACCAACACGATGCCGCTGACTCTCGTCAACCCCATGCGACGGCTTGACGAGCTCATTATCGATGAATACGCGGACATTCCGGCTTCGGTGGGCCCGGCGATGATCAAACGGATGGGCTTCGGTACTCCGGTCAATAGCACCGTGATCGACCCCGCGAGGCTCGCGCCGCGCGTCATCGGCTATCAGCAGTCGATCGTCGCCTTGGCTGACGCGATCGGGCTCCCGCTCGATGGCTTCGAGATCCGCGGCGACATCGCCCGCGCGACCGAGGCGTACACGCTCTCCGACGGATGGGTCATCGAAGAGGGGACGATGGGCGCACAGCGCCTCACCGTCGCGGGCATGCGCAATGGCAAGCCGTTCATCTCCTTCCGATCGCACTGGTTCTGCACGCACCAACTTGAACCGCACTGGGGCATCGACGGCGAAGGGTGGCTGTTCACCACCAAGGGCGACGCGCCGATGCAGGTCCGCGTGACCTACGGACGGACCGAGGAGGGGTACTCGGAGCACCTCGCCGGCTACACCGCACATCCCGCGGTGAACGCGATCCCCTACGTCGTCGAGGCCCAACCCGGAATCGTCACGATCTTCGATCTGCCGCCCGTCATCCCCAAGCTCCACGACAAATAGTGATTGACAGTGACTGACATTTCTGACACGGTGAAAACCGACAGCCCACGCAACCGGGAATGGAGAGCAATATGACTTTGACCAGCGACGTGGTCGCGACCACTGAGGACATCGCCCTCGGACTCAAGGTCCACGACGTGGATGCCCACGTCCTCGAACCACCAGACCTGTGGACGTCCCGGATGTCGACGAAGTGGGGCGACGACATTCCGCACATCAAGCGGGTCGACGAACGGGACACGTGGTACGGCGGCGACGTCCGGATCGGCTCGGCCGTCGGCGGTCAGGCGCAGGCGGGCTGGCATGCGCCCTACCCCGACGCGCCCTACCGGTACGAAGACGCGCACCCCGCTGCGTGGCACTCGGATGCACGCCTGGCTTGGATGGACGCGAATGGCCTCTACTCCCAGGTGCTCTACCCGAACACCATCGCCTTCCACACCGCCAAGCTGATGACGTTCGATTCGCAGCTGCGCCTGGAGATCTTCCAGGCCTACAACGACTTCATGAGCGACTTCTGCTCAGAGGACCCCAATCGCCTCATCGGACTGGCCAACCTGCCGTGGTGGGACCTCGACCAGAGCGTGGCCGAGCTTGAGCGTTGCGCCGCACTTGGCCACAAGGGACTCAACTTCGGCTGGCAGTTCGAGAAGTTGGGCCTGCCACCGTTGCGCTCCGGGTACTGGGACCCGGTCCTCAAGCGCTGCGAGGAGATGGGCTGGCCGGTGAACTTCCACACGGCCTTCAACGAGTCCTTCGAAGAAGACCAGGGTCTTGCCGCCAGGGCGCAGGGGATGACCACGATCGACCTCACGAAGGGCTCTGCGGAGGCCTTCCTTGCCAACGCCCGCTGCATCTCGGAGCTGATCCTCGGTGGGATCTGTGAGCGCTACCCGACCCTGAAGTTCGTTTCCGTGGAGAGTGGGGTCGGCTACATCCCGTTCCTGCTCGACTCGCTCGACTGGCAGTGGACGAGTCTTGCGACGCGCCAGCAGTATCCGGACAAGCTGCTGCCGTCGGAGTACTTCAAGCGTCAGATCTACGCCACGTTCTGGTTCGATCCGCACGTCGGCTCCGCGGCAGAGCTGTACCCGGACAATCTCATGTTCGAGACGGACTTCCCGCACTCGAGCGGCCTGCATCCCACGCCCGGCTCGTTGGCAAAGGGGCCGCGGGAAACGATCAACGACAACCTGACCGCCCTGCCACGCGACTTGGTGAGCAAGCTGCTCCAAGACAACGCCGCCGCCGTCTACAACATCACCTAGGACTCGGATGCGTTTTCTCATCACCGGAGTCGACGACGAGGGCCGCTCGTGCCTCGTGGCGGACCGAACCCCGACGATCGTGCCCTTCGAATCCGGCGGGATTCAGGTGGAGCTCGCCACGGCAACCGAGTCGTGCCCGCCACCCCCACGGCCACCGGGCCGTGGGGGTCTGGTCCCGATGTCCGGGGAGCCGGGCATCGTCCGGTGGAACTTCATCTCCTTCCCCGCGAACACGAAGACCGCCGTGCACCACACCGACAGCGTGGACTTCAACGTCATTCTGGAGGGGAGCGTGTTCGTGCTCCTGGACGACGGCCCGCACCGGCTCGACAAGGGCGACGCAATCGTGGTGAACGGGGTCGACCACGGCTGGCAGACCGCAGCGTCTGGCTGCCGAATGAGCACGGTCATCGTCACCACACCTCCGCTTGAGGCCTCTGGGTGACCGAGTCGAAAGTGTCCGTCGACGTTGATGCGGTCGACTTCTTCAGCGACAACAAGCTGCTGCACGATCCTTACGAGTACCTGGCGGCGGTGCGCAGCCGGTGCCCGGTGCGCAGGGAGCCACACCACGACGTCGTGATGGTGACGGGCTACGAGGAAGCCGTCGCGGTCTACAACGACAACGTGCGCTTCTCGTCGTGTACGTCGGTCACTGGACCATTCCCGGGCTTTCCCGTTCCCCTGGTAGATGACGACATCTCGGAATTGATCGAAAAGCACCGTCACGAACTGCCTTTCAACGATCAGCTTCCGAGCCTGGATCCACCGGTCCACACCGATCACCGGGCGTTGCTGTCACGGATGCTCACGCCGAAACGGCTCAAGGAGAACGAGGAGTTCATGTGGCGCCTGGCCGATCGTCAGTACGACGAGGCGCTCGCCAGCGGTAGCTGTGAGTTCGTCGCCGACTTCGGCAACCCCTTCGCGATGCTCGTCATCGCCGATCTGCTCGGAGTCCCGGAGTCCGACCACCCTGACTTCAGGGGTGCGCTGCTCAACTCAACCGGCACCATCGGCAGCAGCGGCGGCGATGCGATGCACCACTCGCCACTGGAGTACCTCTACGGCAAGTTCACTGGATACATCACCGAACGCCGCGAGAACCCGCGCGAGGATGTGCTGACCGGCCTTGCGGCAGCGGTGTTCCCAGACGGCAGCACCCCGCCCGTGACCGACGTCGTGTGCGTGGCCGCGAACCTGTTCGCCGCCGGGCAGGAGACGACTGTCCGGCTGCTCAGCACCGCGGTGCAGTTCATCGCCGAGGACCCGGCGCTGCAGGCGAGACTTCGCGCCGACCGCAGCTTGCTCCCCAGCTTCATCGAGGAGACCCTCCGGGTCGAGAGCCCAATCCGGGGCGACTTCAGGCTGTCCAAAGTCCCCGTCACGATCGGCGGAGTGGACCTGCCCGCAGGTACCACGGTGATGTTGAACAACGCGGCGGCCAACCGAGATCCCCGCAAGTTTTCCGATCCCGATTCCTTTGACATCGAACGCGCCAACGCCCGAAATCACATCGCCTTCGGTCGCGGAGCGCACAGTTGTCCGGGGGCCCCACTCGCTCGCGCCGAGGCGACGATCAGCCTCGGTCGGCTCTTGGACCGCACCTCCGACATCTGGATCGACGAGGACAAGCACGGCCCTCCCGGTGATCGGCGATACCGCTACCTGCCCACCTTCATTCTCCGAGGGCTCACCAAATTGCACATCGGCTTCAGCCCCAACGACGAGAAGGCCACGGGCACATGCCCTTCGTAGACACCACCGCAATCGTGACCGGCGGCGCCCAAGGCCTCGGCCTGGCGATCGCCGAAGCGCTCGCAGCCCGCGGAACCAAGGTCGCGATCTTCGACCTCGCAACCGACAAGATCGCCGCCGAAGTCGCCCGACTGCGTGGGGCGGGGGGCATCGTCAACGGCTACCCCGTCGATGTCTCCGACCGCGGACAGGTCCTGGCGGCGGTCGAGCAGGTGCGCGCCGACATGGGCTCGGTACTCATCCTGATCAACAACGCCGGTATCGAACAATTCGGCAAGTTCTCCGAGATCACCGACGAGCAGTGGGATCGCGTCGTGGCGATCAACCTGCGCGGGCCGTTCATCTGCACCCAGGTGGTGTTGCCGGACATGCTGGCCGCCAAGTGGGGCCGAATCGTCAACATATCTTCGTCGAGCGCGCAGGGCGGGCAGTCCCACATGGCTGCCTACGTCAGTTCGAAGGCCGGCGTCATCGGGCTGACCAAGAGCCTGGCACTTGAGTTGGGGCCCAAGGGGATTACCGTCAACACGATCCCGCCCGGGATGGTGGTGACGCCGATGCTCGAGAAGGCGATCGCGGAGGGGAGATTCAGCGCTCCGCTTGAACACTTCGCCAAGATCACGCCAGTACGTAGGGCCGGTCGACCCGAGGACATCGCCAATGCCGCGATCTTCCTATGCCAGGACGAATCCTCTTACGTCACGGGTCAGATCATCGGGGTAAACGGAGGACGAAGGACATGACCGAGGTAACACCACCTCTTCTTGCGCCGTTGACCGCCGACGAGTGGGGAGATGCGGAATACGCCGCGTTCGGAGCGCTGTTGGGACTGCCAGGCGAAAAGGTGCCGCGAGCGGGCTCCGGTCACGTGGCTGACCCGCTCAAGTTCGACATCATCGGCGTGCTGGCCCGGCATCCGAACATGGCGAGGAAGTTTCTGGCGTACAACGGATACTTGCTCCAACGTGGCGAACTGCCGACACGACTGCGTGAGCTGGCAATCCTGCGCGTCGCGCACAATCGTCGCTCCGCCTTCTTCTGGGGTGAGCACGTCAAGGTCGCCACTGACGCCCGGATGACCGCAGACGACATCGCCCGCCTCGCGCGCGGCAACGCCGGATTCGACGGCGTCGACCTGGTAGTCCTCACCGCTACCGATGAGCTGATCGTCGAAGGTCGGGCACATGACACGACGTGGCATCGCCTCGTTGACGAGCTAGGCACGCACCCGGCGGTGGAGTTGGTTTTCGTCGTCGGAACCTACGCCATGTTGGCGATGGCGTTCGAAACCTGGAAGCTCGCTCCCCCTGAGGGCAGTTCAGCGCTGCCCGCCCCGATTCTGCGCTGAGAAAACGAACCGATCGTCGCCGCACTGCATCGGTAGCCTCGGTTGTAATGTCCGAATCCCAGACCGTTCGCGCGGAACCCGCCCGACACGCGCGCAGACCACGCCGGTGGCTCCGCTTCGCGACCGTGTCGACGATCCTGCTGCTCCTGTTCGCGGTGCCCTGGTGGACGCTGCTGTTGGCAGGCGCGGCATGGCCGACGGCCGTCGTCGTCACCGGGTCGCTCGTCTTCCTTGCTGCTTTCGTGGCGCTCCTCGTGGCCATGACGTACGGCCATGGTCGCCGTCACCTGGACTGGGCGGCGGCCACCGCGGATGCGCTGCTCGGCGCGGTCTGGGTGTTGTTCGTCTGGTCGGTGTTGGCCCAAGTCCTACGGCTGATCTTGCTCGCATCCGGTGTCGAGGATCCGACGCGGTCGCGGATCGTGGCGGGAGCAGTCGTCGCCGTCGTCGGCGTGCTGTTGGCGTGGGGATACGCCGAGGCGATGCGGGTACCGCGCGTCCGATCCGTCGACGTCGAGATCCCTAGGTTGGGCCGCGGACTTGACGGCCTTCGCGTGGCGGTGCTGACCGACACTCACTACGGCCCGATCGACCGCGCCCGCTGGTCCGCCGCGGTGGTGGACCGCGTCAACGAACTCGACGCGGACGTCGTCTGCCACGTGGGCGACATCGCCGACGGCACGGCGGACGTGCGGGAGGAGCAGGCGAGGCCGCTCGCCGCGGTCAGGGCCAAGCTCGCTCGCGTGTACGTCACCGGCAATCACGAGTACTACAGCGAGGTGCTGGGCTGGCTCGACTACATGGACTCCATCGGCTGGGATACGTTGCGCAACAGGAACATTCTCGTCGAACGCGGCGGTGACACCCTCGTCGTCGCTGGCGTCGACGACGTGACGGCCCACGGGTCCGGCGTCGACGGGCACGGGGCGGACCTCGGCGCGGCGCTGGCGGGCGTCGACCCCGCGCTGCCGGTGCTGCTGCTCGCGCATCAGCCCAAGCAGGTCGAACAGGCGGCGAGTGCCGGTGTGGACCTGCAGATCTCCGGACACACGCACGGCGGGCAGATCTGGCCGTTCCACTTCCTGGTCCGGCTCGACCAGCCGGTGGTGCAGGGGTTGAGCAGGCACGGCGAGCGCACGCAGCTGTACACCAGTCGGGGCACCGGTTTCTGGGGCCCACCGTTCCGGGTCTTCGCGCCAAGCGAGATCACGCTGCTGACGCTCCGTCGGGCCTGAGCACACGGGTTCTGACTGCTGCAACCCCCTTGCCCTCAAATGATTACACGTGTAATTTTCTCGCCAGCCCGGCTGCGCGCTGCGTCGGGATCGAGCGGCAAAGGGGCTGCAAGATGGGCGTACTCGACGGCAAGGTCGCCATCGTCACCGGAACGAGCAGAGGCGTCGGAGTCGGCATCGCGCACGAACTCCTGCGCGCCGGAGCCACCGTCATCGGCTGCTCGCGGTCGCCGCTCGACGCCATCCCCGGTGTCGCCGACGAGCCCGGCTGGGCCGAACGCTCCGCCCAAATGGCGTGCGACCAGGGCGATTACCACGCGATCGACGCGATGGTCGGCGATGTCGTCGACCGCTACGGTCGCATCGACATCCTGGTGAACAATGCGGGCGGCACCGTGCCCGCCCCGCACGTCGAGGACGTTCCGGCGCTGGTGTCGCGCATTCAGGGGGCCCCGCCGTCCGACGACGACTACGAGCGCACGGTGCTGTTCCACGCCTTCGCCATCCAGATGAACCTCGTCAGCCCGATGTGGTTCGCCATTCGGGTCTACCGCCAGATGCGCCAACAGGATGGCACCGGCTGCATCATCAACGTCTCCAGCGGCGCCGGCCATCCGGCGGGCTCGCCGACGCTGGTGTCGTACGGCGCCGCGAAGTCCGGCCTCAACCACCTCACTCGGTCACTGGCCGAGGAGTGGGGCCCGCACGCCCGCGTCAACTGCGTGGCACTGGGACCCACGATCACCGAGAACTTCCGCTCGTTCGTGCTGTCCAAGGACGACCCGACGGGCGCGAAGTACTTCGATGCGGTGCCGCTCAAGCGCGGTGGCGAGCCCGCCGAGGTCGGACGGACTTGCGTCTTCCTGGCCTCTGGCACAGCGGATTTCATCAACGGCACCACCATCGAGATCGACGGCGGCATGCTGCCCGGCGTGCTCTACGACGCGGGCCTGAAGACCATCACCGACCTGCTCTGACCGCATCGAAAGGACCCCCGTGACCCGTCGGATCGTCCAGTTCTCCACCGGCAACGTCGGGGTGCACGCGTTGCGTAGCATCGTCGAGCGGCCCGATCTCGAGCTCGTCGGCGTTCACGCCCGCGGACCCAAGGTCGGTCGCGACGCCGCCGACCTGTGCGGCCTCGACGAACCCACCGGCGTGCTCGCCACCGACGACGTCGACGCCCTCGTCGCGCTTGGCGCGGACTGCGTGGTCTACACCTCGCAGGCCGAGACCCGCCCGCACGAAGCGCTGGACGAGCTCTGTCGATTCCTGAGCACCGGTACCAATGTCGTTGGCACGTCGTTCGTTTGGCTGGTCGCACCGGATCAGGCCGACGACTGGCTCCGTGAGCCACTGGCGAAGGCCTGCGCCGACGGCAACACCACGCTGTACGTCAACGGAATCGACCCGGGGTTCTCCGGTGACACGCTGGTGTACACCGCACTGAGCCTGGCCGCGCGGGCCACCGCCGTCACCGTCCAGGAGATCTTCGACTACGGGAGCTACGACGACGCCGAATTCACCGGTGTGAGTTTCGGTTTCGGCACCTCACCCGACCACACGCCCATTCTGTTCGCGCCCGGTGTGCTCGCCTCGATGTGGGGCGCCCAAGTGCGCAGCCTCGCCGTCGATCTCGGAATCGAACTCGACGAGGTTCGCGAACGTCACGAGACCTGGGTGACGCCGGAGCCGATCGAGTGCACGATGATGACGGTCGACCCCGGCACGGTTGCGGCCGTGCGCTTCGCCGTCGAAGGGGTGCGGGGCGGCGAGGTGGTGATCACCATGGAACACGTGAACCGGCTCACCGACGCGGCCGCACCGCACTGGCCGTATCCACCCGATGGGCACCCCGGCGTGCATCGCGTCGTCGTCGACGGCAGCCCCGGCGTCGAAATCAATGCCCACGTGGGCACTTCGGGTATCGACCACAACCAGGGCGGCGTCATCGCCACCGCGGCCCGCGCCGTCAACGTCGTCGAGGCGGTGTGCCGGGCACCCAGCGGCATCCTGGCCGCCCATGACCTCCGGCCGACCGACCACGTGCGCGGCGTGCTGTGGTGACGCCACCGCCGTGACCACACCCCGGAGGCCGCCCACGGGCACCCAGGCCCGCGCCGAACGCACCCGAGTCGCCGTCATCGACGAGACCGTGCGCTGCATCCTCGACGAGGGGTTCGCCCCGCCCAGCGTTCGGCACATCACCGACCGGGCCGGATTGACTTGGGGCGTCGTGCAATACCACTTCGGCGACCTGGATGGCCTGCTGATGGCGGTCGTCGACAAGGGGTTTGCGGAGCTCCTCGAAGCCTTGGGGGAGCTCCCGCCGGAGGCCGTCGTCGAGGGCAGCGTGCACGCGCGCACCCAGTTCGTCGTCGACGCGGTGTGGGACGCCTTCTCCAGTCCGACGTCGATGGCCGCCCTGGAGATCCTCATCGCCACCCGCGGGCTGCGCGACGGTGCGGCCAACACTCACCTGGCCGACCTGATGACCTCCCTGACCGCCCTGGGGCGCTCCCTCGGCAAGGGCCTATCGGCGCCGCGCGCCGGCCAGATCGGCAACCTCATCTGGGCGACGCTGCGCGGGCTCGTCGTCGCACAGATGGTGTGGCCGGAACCGCTGGACTCGTCCCGCGAGCGCCGGACGCTGGTCGACGTCATCACTGCCTACGTCGAGTCGCGCGGCTGAGTCAGATGCTGCGCCGTCGATGCCGCTGCAAGCGGCGGACGCCCACCGAGGGCGCGGATCCGTCGTGCGAACGCAACGCCGCCGTCACGCGGTCGCGCACGGCGTCGACGTCGAAGCGGGTGCCGATCGCGACCAGGCAGTTGGCCCGCGCGGTCGGTGGCGCAGCCGCGACGTGAACCGACGTGCCGACGACGTTCACGACATAGCTGCGCTCCCGCGCGCCGGTGCGGACGGCGACGGTGCCCTTGAGCCGGTAGACGCCCGTCGGCGGCTCCTCGAGCAGGTCGAAGAGCACGCCGGGGTCGATGCAGCCGTCGCTCGTCGCGGTCACGGAGGCGGCGTGTGCGTGGTCGTGGTCGCCGGCGTGTGGGTCCGAGGCCGGCTCCGCGTCGATCAGCAGTTCCCGAAACGACAGCTGCCCCACGCCTTCGTCGGCATCGGATACGTCGTACAGCAGCGCGGGGTCCACCCTTCCACCGACGGCGCCGACGACCTGGACGTGCGGATTGCGTTCTCGCACACGGGTTTCGATGCGCTCCAGGACGGCGGCGCGGCCATCGGTGGGGACCTGGTCAAGCTTGTTGACGACGACGAGGGACGCCGCGCCGTAGCGCGCGGGCGAGAGGCCGCCGCGGTCGACGGTGTCGAAGTGGGCCGCGGCGTCGATGACGTCGATGACGCCGCCGGGTCGCACGCGTTCGACGCCGCTGTAGCGGATGATCCGGGCCAGCGCCACGGGCTCGGCAAGCCCACTGGCCTCGACGATGATGGCGTCCAGACTCAGGCGGGGGTCGGTGAGCTTCTCCAGCGCCGCGTCCAGCCCTCCCTCGTCGGGCAGGCAGCAGATGCAGCCACCAGCGATCGACACAGGTTCGTCGACCTGCCCCGTTACCAGCGCGGCATCGACGTTGAGTTCACCAAAGTCGTTGATTACGACGCCAATACGGGCGCCCGGCGCGCGCAGGACGTGGTTGAGCAGACTCGTCTTGCCCGCGCCGAGGTATCCGGTCAGCGCGATGACGGGGACGGCTGCCACACCGGCGAGTCTAGAGCTACAGCCCGGCGATGTCGTCGGGCACGTCGACCGCGTGCTTTTGGAGCACGTCGAGGGATACGACGTCGAGCGCCCGCTCGTGGGTGGACGCCAACACGACTGGGCAGGCGAATCCGTCGGTGTGGGCCCGGACCCAGTTCAGCGCGGTGACACACCAGCGGTCGCCGGGCGCGAGTCCCGGGAACCGGTACTGGGGCATGGGCGTCGACAGGTCGTTGCCGATGGAACGCTGGTGCTCGAGGAATTCACTGGTCATGACGCCACAGATGATGTGGCGACCGACGTCCTCTTCACCCGTCGTGCAGCAGCCGTCGCGATAAAAGCCGGTCATCGGCTCCGTGCCGCAGGGTTCGAGCGGGCCACCCAGCACGTTGCGATCAGCCATGCGGTTCAGTATCGATGGTTTGCCGCGCATTTCACAGGTTCGGTCGGTATGTTCTACCGTCATTCCCGAATCTGCTATGCGAGGGGGTCTCGCGTCGCCGACGGAAGGCAGCAACCGTGAGCATCCCTGCCGATTCGCCCTCGGAGCCGTGGTCGCTGCGCCTGTGGCAGGAGATCGAGCCGACGTTCGACGCCATCCTTGCCCATCCCTTCATCAGCGGGCTGACCGACGGGACGCTCGATCAGAAGGTGTTCGGGCACTACGTCGCCCAGGATGTGCACTTCCTCGGCGACTACGCCCGCGCGCTTGCCGTCATCGCCACAAAGGCGCCGACCCTGGCCGACACGGCAATGTTCGCGCGCCACTCCGCGGACGTGTTTGACGTCGAGTTCACGCTGCACGAGACGCTGTTGCCCGCGCTCGGCATGCAGCTCGAGGCCGTCGCCGAGGTCCCCGTGGCACCGACGACGCTCGCCTATACGAGCTACCTGCTCGCCACCGCGTACAGCGGCAGCTTCGCCGATGGGCTCGCCGCCATCCTGCCGTGCTACTGGATCTACGCCCGGGTGGGCGAGCGATTGATCGCCAGCGGCTCGACGGACCTTCGCTATCAACGGTGGATCGACAGCTACGGCGGCGATGAGTTCGCCGCGTCCGTCGCGCAGGTCTTGGCACTCACCGACCGGATCGGGCCGACCCTCTCGCCGGTGGACGAGGCCAGGGCCCGCGCTCACTTCGCGAATACGGCCCGGTATGAGTGGATGTTCTTCGATGCGGCCCTTCTGAAGGAGACGTGGCCGCTGTAGTGACGGCCGGTCAGGTGGTGTGCTTGTCGGCGACGGTCAGCGCAGCGTCGAGCTTCTGCAGTCCCTCGTTGACCTCGGCGTCGCTCACGTTGCACGGCGGAACCGCGTGGATGCGGTTGAAGTTCGCGAACGGTAGCAATCCGTTGGCCTTGCACGCGGCGAGCACCTCGCCCATCGCCGGGCTGGAGCCGCCGTAGGGGGCGAGCGGTTCGCGGGTCTGCTGGTTGGCCACCAACTCGATGGCCCAGAACACGCCGAGCCCCCGCACTTCGCCCACCGAGGGGTGCTGGGCGGCCAGCTTGTGCAGTCCGGGGCCCAGGACGTCGTCGCCGATCCGGGCGGCGTTGGCCACCATGCCCTCGTCCTCCATCGCATTGATGGTGGCGACAGCGGCGGCGCATGCCAGCGGGTGACCGGAGTAGGTCAGTCC
This sequence comes from Mycobacterium sp. RTGN6, assembly GCF_033804605.1. Lineage (NCBI taxonomy): Bacteria > Bacillati > Actinomycetota > Actinomycetes > Mycobacteriales > Mycobacteriaceae > Mycobacterium > Mycobacterium sp. RTGN6. The sequence goes on along the minus strand of NZ_JAPZKZ010000008.1, from coordinate 304,613 downwards.
GCCGGGGTAGGGGCGCTCGCCGAACGTGCCGTAGATCGCGTCGCTCATCGCCACGCCGCCGAGCGGCACGTAGCCGGAGGTGACGCCCTTGGCGAACGTCATCAGATCGGGCTGAACGTCGAAATGCTGGATGGCGAACCACTTTCCGGTGCGTCCGAAACCGGCCATGACCTCATCGGCGATCATGAGGATGCCGTACTTGTCGCAGAGTGCGCGAACGCCCGCCATGTATCCGGGCGGGGGCACCATGATGCCCGCGGTGCCGGGTACCGACTCAAGGATGATCGCCGCGAACGACGTCGCGCCCTCGTGCTGGATCAGACGCTCGAGGTATTCGAGTGCGCGTTCCGTTTCCTGCTGCTCGTTCTCGGCGTAGAACGACGAGCGGTACAGGAAGGGTCCGTTGAAGTGCACGACACCCGCACTGGCGTAGTCGTTCGGGTAGCGGCGGGGGTCGCCGGTCAGGTTGATCGCGGTGTCGGTGCCGCCGTGGTACGACCGGTAGCGCGACAGCACCTTGTAGCGGCCGGTGTGCAGCCGGGCCATGCGGACTGCGTGCTCGACGGCGTCGGCGCCACCGTTGGTGAAGAACACGTGGTTCAGGTCGCCGGGGGTGCGCTCGGCGATCAGGCGGGCGGCCTCCGAGCGGGCGGCGTTCACGTGCTGCGGCGCGACGGTGCACAGCTTCGCGGCCTGTTCGGCAATGGCCGCAACGACTTTCGGGTGCTGGTGGCCGATATTGGTGAATACCAACTGCCCGGAGAAGTCGAGCAGCTTGGTGCCGTCGCCGTCCCACACGTACGAGCCCTGAGCCGCCAGCACCGTCATGGGCTTCAGCGCTCCCTGGGCCGACCAGGAGTGGAAGACGTGGGCGCGGTCGAGTTCGTACGCGCGCTGGCCCTCGGCGATCGCGGACGCGAGGTCCTGCCCGGTCGGCAGGGCGTCAGAATTGGTCAGAGCGGTCATGTCACGTCCTTGACGAGATCGGCGGCGAGTTCCTCGTTTGACGACGATATCCGAAATCCAAGTGCGCAGTCACGACGGATTGGGTGCAGATCGAGCCCCGCGGTAGTTCAGCCGGTCGTGACAGCAGGTGTGACGGCAGGCTTCGGCCACGGCACGCGTACCGGCCGTTGCCGGACGAGCTGCGGCCACCAGAACCACTTGCCCAGCAGGGCCGCGATGGACGGCGTCATCAGCGAGCGCACGATCAACGTGTCGAACAGCAGGCCGAGGCCGATCGTCGTACCGACCTGTCCGATGACCGTCAACTCGCTGACCGCCATCGACATCATGGTGAACGCGAACACCAGCCCGGCCGAGGTCACCACCGATCCGGTGCCACCCATCGCGCGGATCATGCCCGTGTTCAAGCCCGCGTGGATCTCCTCCTTGATGCGCGAGACCAGCAGAAGGTTGTAGTCGGCGCCGACGGCCAACAGGATGATCACCGACATCGGCAACACCATCCAGTGCAGTTCGATCCCAATGAGGTGCTGCCAGATGAGCACCGACAGTCCGAGCGAGGCGCCGAGCGATATCACCACCGTGGCGACGATGACGGCTGAGGCCACCACGGCACGGGTGATGATCAACATGATGATGAAGATCAACGCCAACGCCGCGATCGCCGCGATCATCAAGTCGTAGAACGCTCCGTCGGCCATGTCCTTGAAGGTGGCCGCGGTTCCCGCCAGGTAGACCCGCGAACCCTCCAACGGGGTGCCCTTGATCGCCTCCTTGGCGGCCTGCTTGATGGCATCGATGTGCGAGATGCCTTCCTCGGTGAGGGGATCGCCCTCATGAGAGACGATGAACCGCACCGACTTTCCGTCGGGGGAGATGAAGTTCTTCATGCCGCGCTTGAAGTCGGCGTTGTCGAAGACCTCCGGCGGCAGATAGAACGAATCGTCGTTGCGGGCGTCGTCGAACGCCTCGCCCATGGCCGACGAGTTCTCCGATGCCTCCGCCTGCTGGTCCTGCTGCCCCTTCTGGGTGGCATACATCGTCAGCATCATGGTCTTCATCGACGTCATCGTCTGGATCATCGAGGGCATCAACGCGACCAGCTGCGGCATGAGCGTGTCGAGCCGTTCCATGACGGGCAGCAGTTCCTGGATGTCGTCGGTCATGGTGTTGATGCCGTCGAGAGTGTCGAACACCGACCGGATCGCCCAGCAGCCCGGGATGTCGTAGCAGTGCGGTTCCCAGTAGAAGTAGCTGCGGATCGGCCGGAAGAAATCGTCGAAATTGGCGATGTTGTCGCGCAATTCGGCGATGTCGATGGTCATGCCCTTCATCTTGGCGACCATCTCGTGCATCAGATCCGCCATCTGCTGGGTCAGCGCGGACATCTTCGTCATCGTGTCGATGGTGTTCTGCATGTCATCGGCCTGCTTGAGCATGTTGGCCATGAGGTCCTGGTTGTACTTCTGGTTCATGATCTGGGTCGTGCTCTGCATACTGAGCTGGAACGGGATCGTCGTGTGCTCGATGGGCTTGCCCTCGGGCCGCGTGATGGTTTGCACCTCGCTGATGCCCGGCACCGCCATGACGGCCTTGGCGATCTTGTTGATCACCAGGAAGTCGGCCGAGTTCCGCAGGTCGTGATCGCTCTCGATCATCAGCAGTTCGGGGTTCATGCGGGCCGGCGAGAAGTGCCGGTCGGCGGCGGCGTAGCCCTCGTTGGCCGGCACGTCCTTCGGTAGGTAGAGCCGGTCGTTGTAGCTGTTGCGGTAGCCGGGCAGCGTGAGCAGGCCGACGAGGGACAGTGCAATGGTGGCGACGAGGATGGGTCCCGGCCACCGAGTGACGGCGGCGCCGATCTTGCGCCAGCCGCGAACCTTCATGGCGCGCTTGGGTTCCAGCACCTTGCCGATGCGGCTCAACGCGCTGATCACCGCGGAGCCGAGGGTGAGCGCGGCCAACACGCAGACCACCATGCCGATGGCCAGCGGGACGCCGAGCGTCTGGAAGTAGGGCAGATTGGTGAAGCTCAGACAGAAGGTGGCGCCCGCGATGGTCAGCCCCGAGCCAAGGACGACGTGGGCGGTGCTGCCAAACATGGTGTAGTAGGCGGCTTCTCGGTCTTCTCCGGTGCCGCGCGCTTCCTGATACCGCCCTATCAGGAAGATGGCGTAGTCGGTGGCGGCGGCGATCGCCAGGGTGACGAGCAGGTTGGTGGCGAAGGTCGAGAGCCCGATGATCTCGTGGAAGCCGAGGAACGCCACCACCCCGCGCGCTGCGGCGAGTTGGAGCACGACCATCACGAGGGTGATGAGCACCGTGACGATCGACCGGTAGACGAGCAGCAGCATGATGAAGATGACGGTGAACGTCACTCCCTCGATGAGCTGCATGCTGCGGTCGCCCGCGGTGTTCTGGTCGGCGGCAAGCGCCGCGGCTCCGGTGACGTAGGCGGTCACGCCCGGCGGCGCGGGCACGCTCTTCACGATGTTCCCGACGGCCTCGACGGATTCGTTGGCCAGCGACTCGCCCTGGTTGCCGCGCAGGTAGACCTGGACGTAGGCGGCCTTGCCGTCGTTGCTCTGTGAACCGGCTGCGGTGAGCGGATCGCTCCAGAAGTCCTGAATGTGCTCGACGTGCCCGGTGTCGGCCTCGAGCTTCTTGATCAGCTGGTCGTAGTAGGCGTGGGCGTCGGCTCCGAGTGGTTCCTGGCCCTCGAGCACGATCATGGCGGCGCTGTTCGAGTCGAATTCCTCGAAGACCTGGCCGATGTGCTTCATCGAGATCATCGACGGCGCGGCGTCCGGCGTCATCGAGACCGACCGAATCTTGCCGACCTCTTCGAGCTGCGGAACGATCACGTTCAGCACGGCGATGATGGCGATCCAGCCGATGATGATCGGAATCGCGAACGTGCGGATCATCCGAGGAATGAAGGGCCGCGCGGCGTGACGGGCCGGCGGAAAGGCGTCCGTCGGCGCGTCGGTGGTGTGGGTGCTCATGCGGGCCTCACCAGGCGTGGCCGCCCGAATGCACGTGTCATCGTCCTGCCGTTCGTTGCGTTCTTCGATGTCGAGTCGTCGATGTCGGGCTCAGGTCGTCCGGCCACTCATTTGGCGGCAGGTGCTTAATGCAGATATATAGTACGGCTAATAGTATGGCGCGCAAGCCGCCCTGCAAACCGCTACGTCGAAAGGGTGATGCGCGGCACATTCACTGCAATACAAGGATTTCCGTCACACCGAGGCGCGGGGTTGCTTCGGCGCTCCGTGCCGGGTCATAGGAAGCACTTAAGCGCCTCCCACGTATTCCATAGTGTCGTGAAGTATTCTGCCGACCGTGAAGCCGCGTGAAGACGACGTCGAGGCCGTCACCGAAGCGTTGGCACAGGCCACGGTGCTGATGTCCCGGCATCTGTTCGACCGCGCAGACCTGAGCCCGACGGCGTCGGAGGTGTTGTACCGACTGCACGCCGAGGGGCCGGTGCGACTCACCGCGTTGGCGTCGGCGGCTGCCATCAGCCAGCCCTCGATGACGCAGCTGATCCAACGACTCGAGCGCAGGGGGCTCGTCGAAAGATCGGCCGACCCCGCCGACCGCCGAGCGGCCCTTGTGGCACTCAGCGACGGCGGCCGTGCCCTGGTACTCGAGCGTCAAGACGACGTCCGGGCCAGGTTGCGCGAGCTGTTGGCGACGTTGCCTGCCGGTCAGGGCGACGCGCTGTGCCTCGCAGCGCGGGTGGCACTGCCGATCATCACGAGCCTGATCGACATCGAGCTGGCGCGGGAGCGCAGGCTCGCGGCGGGGTAAACCGACGGTGGGCGCTCAGCCCGCGACGTCGAGTTCCCGCGCGATCAATTCCAATGCGCACTTGGTACGGAACGTCTCGGTGGCGATCTCGTCCGCTGGCAGCCCGGCCGCGATCAACGCTTGCGTCTTGAAGGCCCGTGCCGCGCTGCTGAGCCGGTAGGACACCACCTTTGCCCCACGGTCGAGCTCGGCCGGCATTGCGGCGCCCCAGACGAGTACCTCGGTGGTCCTGGTGGCCAGTGCTGAATCGACCTCTGAGCGTGCCGCGCGGTCGTTGGCGTACAACGCGCCGGAGGCAACCAGTGCCGAGCGACGGTCGCGGAGCCCGTCGGGTGGCGCGTCGATGTCGGCGACCTCGGCGCCGAGGATGCGGAGCGCAAGCGTGTCCTCGCATGCGGGGACCAGAACGGTGACCCGCCAACCGAGCCGCACCCGATCGCAGATGAGGCCGCCCGCACTGCGAACCGCGTCGACCGCATTCGGCGACAGCACGCTCAGGTACGGCCGTTGCGCCGCCAGCCTGTCAGTCATTGCCGCCACGATACTGAATATACAACTGTAAGAGCTACAGAAGCACGCTCAATGCGCAGCCGCCTATCGTGGGAGGCATGACCGTGCTCGAGTCACCGATCCCTCGATTCCACTTGGCCGTGCCGGTCGACGACCTCGCTGAGGCGCGGCGGTTCTATGGCGGCGTGCTCGGCCTCGAGCAGGGTCGCAGCGCCGAGACCTGGGTGGACTGGAACCTCAGCGGCCATCAAGTCGTCACCCATCTGGCGCCCGGCCGGGTGCGCCCTATCCACAATCCGGTCGACGGACACGACGTCCCGGTGCCTCACTTCGGCTTGATCCTGACCGTTCCGAAGTTTCTGGAGCTCGCCGAGCGGCTACGCGCCGCCGACGTCGAATTCGTCATCGAGCCCTACGTCCGGTTCCAGGGCGAGACCGGCGAGCAATGGACCATGTTCCTGCTCGACCCGGCCGGAAATGCCTTGGAGTTCAAGGCCTTTGCAGATGACTCCCAGGTGTTCGCGGCATGATCTGCATCGCCGAAGGTACGGTTGTTCACGGCCTTACTCGGGCGATGTGTACAACGACCGTACTTTCGGCGATGGCTCGCCCTAGGCCCGATCAGGCAGCGTGGGCGCGGGGCGCCTCGAGTGCGAGCCGGTGCATGTCGAGTGGCTTGCGCCTGCGCAGCAGGCGGATGAGCGAGCGAACGTCGAGCAGCATGGGTAGTCCTCTCAGGCGGACTTGACGAGGATCGGCAGGAGGCGGCGACGCGCCGCGGTGGCGTCGGCGAAGCGGTGCAGTGCCTCCGGCACGGAGCCGACGGTGTGGAAGGCGGCGGGGTCGCCGTAGTGATGCATCACGTCGGTGACGACGGGACTCGCCACGACCGCCCACTCGACACCGGCGTCGTAGCAGGCGTCGTCAACGGCGTACAGCAGTGCGATGGCCGCGTCGGCGAACGCTTCCACGTCGCTGAGGTCGAGCACGAAGGGCTTCTCGCACAAGACATATCGGGTGGCGTACTGGCTGATGCGTGCGATGTTCGTGTGGTCGAGCTCGCCGCCGAACGATACGACGGTGGCAAGTTGGCGGCACACCGCGCTCATCTGAGCGCGGTCGCAATCGAGCGCGGGATTGCCATAGCGGAAGCCATGATCCGACGCGGAGCCGGTGCTCACGTTCGTCATGATGCCCTCGTTTCCGTTGAATGAGCTGGCTGCAGACGACGCCGTCCCTTCAACCTGTAACCCGAAGGTATCCACGCAAGTTGGCCTACCGTTGAGTAGCGGCTAATACTTCGCTAAGAACTACCCGGCGGTGGCCATGGGCAAACGGCTCAACGCTTCCACTGGGGGCCCGAGTAGTTCACCCACGGGTCGTAGTCCGCGATGAGCTCGTCCTGCGGCGGCCGTTGATCCTCCGGGACGTGCTGCAGGTTGACGCGGATGCGGTACCAGATCGAACTGGGGCCGCGCATCCCGTCGACGAGCACGTCGACCGGTTCGAGGCGCTCGGCGGCGGCGGGATACCGCGTGCGCCACGTGTCGAGCGCGGCCATCGCCTCGTCCTTGGTCTTGGTGCGGGCGACCTCGATCAGCGGCATGCTCGACTCGCGGCGGCCGGTGCCGCGCGTCGTCCCCTTCGGCGCCTTCTCCGCGGGACCCAGTTCCCTCGCCCGCTCCAGCAACGCGTCCACGCCACCTGGGGCGTCGTCGATGCCCTCCCAGGGGTCGCCGAGTTCGGCGTAGCGCGCGGGCACCGTCGCCACCGTGAACGCCTCGGGTCGGCAGTCGGGCACTTCGTCCCAGCGCAGCGGCGTCGACACCCGCGCGTCTGGTCGAGAGCGGACGGAGTACGCCGAGGCGACGGTGCGGTCCTTGGCGTTCTGGTTGAAGTCGACGAAGACGCGTTCGCCGCGCTCCTCCTTCCACCACTTGCTGGTGGCCAGCTCGGGGGTGCGGAGCTCGACCTCGCGGGCGATGGTCTCGGCGGCGAGGCGGACCTGCTTGTACGGCCAATGCGGGTGGATGCGGGCGTAGATGTGGAAGCCGCGCGAGCCCGACGTCTTCGGCCAGGCCGTCAGCCCGTAGTCGGCGAGCACGTCCCTGGCCACCAACGCGACGGCCACGATCTGTTCCCACTCCACACCGGGCATCGGGTCGAGGTCGACGCGGAGTTCGTCGGGGTGGTCGAGGTCTTCGGCGAGCACGGGATGCGGGTTGAGGTCGACGCATCCGAGGTTGACCGCCCACACCAGTCCGGCCGCGTCGCGGATGACGGCCTCCTTCGCCGAGGTGCCCGAGGCGTACTTCAACTCGGCGACCTCGATCCAGTCGGGCCGCTTCTCCGGGGCACGCTTCTGGAACACCGCTTCGACCGAGATGCCCTTCACGAACCTCTTGAGGATCATCGGCCGGCCTGCGACGCCGCGCAGTGCGCCGTCCGCGACCGACAGGTAGTAGTGGATCAGGTCGAGCTTGGTGACCCCGGCCTCGGGGAAGACGACCTTGTCGGGGTTGGACACGGACACCGTGCGACCGCCCACGTCCAATGACAGCGGACCGGCCATAGGGCAATGCTAGTTGTGCGGTGGGACCGGCCCGGGTGAGACCGGCGTCACATATTGTTGGGCCATGCCCAAGCTAACCGACCTTCCTTTGCAGGCAGTGGCGAAGATCCAACAACTCGCCGAACGCGGCTCGGCGGAGGTCCACTACGCCCGCAAGATGTTCGAGGCGGGCGCATTCAAGCTGGAGCCGCCGCAGAACGTCGCCGCGATGGTCGCCGACATCCGCCGCTGGGGTGAGTTCGGGATGATCCCGGCCCTCAATGCGCGCCGCACGCCCGATCGCACCGCCATCATCGACGACGACGGCGAGCTGACGTTCAAGGAATTGGACGACTCGGTCAACGCCGTCGCCAACGGACTGCGGGCGATGGGCGTCCGGGGCGGCGACGGGGTGGCGCTGCTGATCCGCAACCACCGGTGGTTCCTGATCGCGTTCTACGGTGCCGCCCGGGTCGGCGCTCGGCTGATCCTGCTCAACAGCGAGTTCTCGGGACCTCAGATCAAGGAGGTCTCCGAGCGCGAGGGCGCGAAGCTGATCATCCACGACGACGAGTACACGAAGGCCGTCGCGGCGGCCGACCCGCCGCTGGGCAAGCTCCGCGCGCTGCCGACCAACCCAGACAACGAGGCCCCGTCCGAGAGCACCGACGAGACGCTCGCCGACCTGATCGCCCGGAGCAAGAAGGACCCGCCGCCGAAGTCCGACAAGCACGCGAAGATCATCATCCTCACCAGCGGCACCACGGGCACGCCGAAGGGCGCCAACCGGAGCACCCCGCCGTCGCTGGCCCCGATCGGCGGCGTGCTGTCCCACGTGCCGTTCCGGTCGGGTGAGGTGACGTCGTTGCCTGCGCCGATGTTCCACGCGTTGGGCTTGCTGCACGGCACCATCGCGATGATGCTCGGCTCCACCCTGGTGCTGCGGCGGCGCTTCAAGCCGGCCACGGTGCTCGCCGACATCGAGGAGCACCGGGTGACGGCACTCGTGGTGGTGCCCGTAATGCTGTCCCGGATTCTCGACGAACTGGAGAAGACCAGTCCCAAGCCGAACCTGTCGAGCCTGCGGATCGTCTTCGTGTCCGGCTCGCAGCTCGGCGGCGAGCTCGCCACCCGCGCGCTGAAGGACCTCGGCCCCGTCGTCTACAACCTCTACGGGTCGACGGAGATCGCGTTCGCGACCATCGCCCGGCCCAAGGACCTATCGATCAACCCGGCCACCGTCGGGCCCGTCGTCAAGGGCGTGAAGGTGAAGCTCTTCGACGACAACGGCAACGAGGTGGCCCAGGGCGAGGTGGGCCGCATCTTCGTCGGCAACACCTTCCCCTTCGAGGGCTACACCGGTGGCGGCGGCAAGCAGATCATCGAAGGGCTCATGTCGTCGGGCGACGTCGGCTACTTCGACGAGCACGGGCTGCTCTACGTCAGCGGCCGCGACGACGAGATGATCGTGTGCGGCGGCGAGAACGTGTTCCCCGCGGAGGTGGAGGATCTGATCAGCGGCCACCCCGAGGTCGTCGAAGCCACCGCGTTGGGCGTCGAGGACAAGGAGTGGGGCCACCGGCTGCGGGCCTTCGTCGTCAAGGTCGAGGGGGCGAGCGTCGACGAGGACACCATCAAGGCCTACGTGAAGGACAACCTGGCCCGCTACAAGGTGCCGCGGGAGGTCGTCTTCCTCGACGAACTGCCGCGCAACCCCACGGGCAAGATCCTCAAGCGGGAGCTCGCGAAGCACGAGGTCGGCGGAGCCGACGAATAGGGCGAATCGACTCGATCCGGTCCTGATCAGGAGGCTCCGTAGGGAAACACCCGATATGTCCGGGTGAGCGCGTCGATAGCGTCGATGGACACTCAACGACCAGTACCTAGGGGCCCCATGGCGATCACCCGTTTCGGACGAATGGGCGCGTTGGCCCTCGCCTGTTTCGTGGCCACGAGCTGCGCCGGGTCAAGTCCCGTCACCGTCACGGTCACCAGCACAGTCGGGGGATCGAGCACCACCAGGGCTTCGGACACCGCCAGTCCCAGTGCGGCCGGCGGTGGGCTGTTCACTGCCTCGGAGCCATGGACGACCGATGTCTCCAGCGCAGAAAAGTCGGATCGCAGTGACGCCATCATCGCCGCATTGAACGACGCGGGAGGCTGGGGTGGCGGAAACGAGTTGCAAACGGACTTCTCGATCACGGTCTTCGAGGCCGACTCGTCGGCACCCCGCGTGCAGGTGGTCGGCAACCCAGAGGAGTACTGCTACGGCGGACCGGACTGCGACGAAGTACCCGCGGAGATGCCCGTCCCGGCCGATGCCACCATCGAGGGCTCCGACGATCTCACGTGCGACAGCTCGGGCGAGACCGAAGGCCAGGGCGACTGCCACCTGCTCGTGGTGGACCGAGATGAGCAAAAGCTCTACGAGACGTATCAGACGAGTATGGAGGGCGACGAGTTGACCACCGGGGCGTTCTTCGTGTGGGAGCTCGACAAGGAATACCCCGAGACTCTGCGAGGCGATCAGTGCACCAGCGCCGACGCGGCCGGATTCCCGATCGCCGCACTCACACCCACCGCCGACGAAGTGGCGACGGGTGAACTCGCACATGCCATTCGGTTCATCCTTCCGAACGATCGGATGAAGGAGGGTGTCTACGTGCGCCCCGCGACCCACGCCGGTGGGCCGGAGAGCACCGACCCGAATGCCCCGCCCTACGGGGTGCGCTTCCGGCTGAAGCCGGACTTCGACGACTCCTCGTACAGTGCAGGTGAAAAGACCATCATCACGGCGCTCAAGAAGTACGGGATGCTTCTGTCCGACGGTGGCGAGATCCCCTTGACCTTCGCAGACGACCGCACCAGTACGGCCAAATGGTCGGAGCTCGACATCGACGCACAGTCGTTCAACTCGATCACTCCGGATCAGTTCGAGGTGGTCGAGCTCGGAGACGAGGTACCGCTCACCTACGACTGCGTGCGCAATCCCTAAGAGCCGCAGACGGGTAGCCAGCCTCGAACGGCCGAGGCGGTCAGGGATTGTTGACGTACCAAGACAGGCACCCCGGAATGTTCCTGCACGCAATGATCGCGTTGGCATCGGGTGCCGAACCACGAATCTTGTTCTTGGGGCCGGGAATTGTGCAGCTCGGCGCCCACGGGTTGTATCTGGTCACCCCGTTGTAGCAGGGGTCCGCCTGGTTCTGCACGGTCGGACCGTCCGCGGCGAACGTCAGCACCGCCGCGAAGGCCGCGGCGGCCGCTCCGGTCACGATCATTCGTACTGCGCGTCGGGATGTGCTCATGTCCGCACCAACCGTTCGGGTACTGATCCGTACTTCGACGGTACCACCGGAAGCAGGCCGAAAGGGGCACTCTGACTCAGTACTTAATGGCCTCGATCAGCGGCGATGGCACGTCCATCAGCGCCCAGAACCGGTCCCGGATCGCCACGGTGAGGGGTCCCGGTGCGCCGTCGCCGATCGGGTCGCCGTCGAGTGAGTTGATGGGCGTGACGCCGCCCGCGGTGGTGACGGCCATCAACTCGTCGGCGTCGTAGAGTTCGTGGCTGGTGACGTCGCGCAGGGTGGCCTCGATGCCCATCGCGTCGGCGAGCTCGAACACCGTCTTGCGGGTGATGCCGGGAAGTGCGTTGCGCGACGGCGACGCGAGCTTGCCGTCCTTCACGACGACCACGTTGAAGCCTGGGCCCTCGGCCACGCAGCTGTCGGAATCCAACAGGATTGCGGTGCGCGCGCCGCGGTCCTTGGCCTCGAAGCTCGCGGCGGTCAGGTCACCCCACTGGTAGTTCTTGATCGTCGGGTCGACGGTGTTGCGGCCCGCTCGGCGCACGTGCCGCGGCACGACGGCAGTGGTGCCGAAGATCTGCTCGGCGGGCGGGAAGGCCCACAGGTAGGGGATCGCGTAGATGTACACCTGATGGGTGAGCTTCGACAAGTCCTTCTCGCCCTTGCGCTTTCCGTAGCCGCGCGTCACCGTCAGGTTCACGAACGACTCGCGCAGCTGCGACAGCGACACGCAGCGCTTGGTGATCTCGGCGAGCTCGTCTTTGGTATACCCGGCGTCGAGGCGCAACTTGCGCGCCCCGTCGAGCAGCCGGTCGAGGTGATCACCAAGCCGAAAGACGTTGCCGTGCCACACGTGTGCGACGGTGTAGGTCAGATCGGAGTGGCCGAAGCCGGTGTCGAAGATCGAGATCTTGGCGTCCTCCGCGGGGATGAACTCGCCCTCGATCCAGGCCACCCCGCCCGCGTAGGGGCTGGACGTATCGAGCTCGTAGTCGCTGTACTGGATCACCGAGCCGGGTGGGGTGTCCTCGCGGACGGCGCCTGGTTCCACGGCCACCAGGTTACTGGATCCGACGGATGGGGTGGTGACGGTCATGGTGCGCAATTCCTTTGGTAAGTAGTGAGATTCAGGAAAGGTGAGTCTTGGCGAAGTTGGGTCCCGCTTCGCCGTTGGCCAGCCGCTTGCGCAAGCCGGTGACTGCCCAGATACCGGCCAGGACGACGAGACCCAGGAAGACATAACCGTTGCCTGCGAACTGCGGTAGGAAGATCAGCGCCGCACACACCAGGGTGAACACGATCAGGCCGACGACGTAGATCGGCATGCGAGCGCGGCCGAGGTCGAACGTGCCCGGTTCAGCGGTCGGGATGGAACCCCGGCGGTGCCCGATGAGCAGGGCGATCGTCTGCAGCACGTAGGTGGCGAACACGGCGAGTGCCGACAGGCCGAGGATGAGGAAGAAGGCCTTCTCGCTGACCAGGGCCAAGAGCAGCAGCGCCGTCGAGAATCCGAACAGTCCCAGCACCGCGTACGTGGGCGTGCGATTGCTGGGCGACACGTGCCGCCAGACGTGTGAGAACGGGAGCATGTTGTCGCGGGCCATCGAGTAGGTCAGCCGGGTAGCCACCAGGATGTTGGCCAGGATGCAGGCCATCACGTTCGTGAGTGCTACCGCCACAACGATTTTCGTGATGACGGGGCCCACCTGCTGGGTGATGATCTCCTCGATCGGAGCACCGGTCGCGGCCTCGACGGCTGCGGAATCCTTGATGGCCAGCACGTAGACGACGTACATCAGGAACTCGATCACGATCGAGGCGCTCAGCGCGTAGAACATGGTGCGCGGAATGACGTGCCGCGCGTCCTTGGTCTCCTCGGCGACGTCGGCGCTGGCTTCCACGCCGATCAGGCCGAAGAACGGTCCGAGGGAGGCCGCGAGCCAGGCCAGGATGTACGGGGTGCTGCCATCGGAGGTGCCGCCCGTGAACAGCACCGAGAAGGGTTGGTGGTTCTCGGGCGACGAGAAGGCGACGATCGCCACCAGGATCGTCGCACCGATGGTGATGACGAACTCCAGGCTGACGCCGATGTTGTTCACCATCGTGGCGAACCGCACTCCGTACATGTTGACGAGCATGCAAACGGCCATGACGCCGATGGCGACGAAGATCTGGACGGTCTGGCTCATGTCCCAGCCGAACAGGCCGCCGAGATAGCCGGAGAGGATGAACCCGACGCCGGTCATGCCGCAGATCCATCCGGCCAGCGCCATGACGCCGGTGAACCAGGCGAGGGTGGAGCCGTGGATCCGGCTGGTCCACTGGTAGGCGTAACCGGCCAGCGGGATCTTCGCGGTCAGGTCCGCAGCGATGAAGACCCAGATGAGGAACACCGCCGCCGCGAGCAGCAGCGTCCACACGAAGGGACCGCCCGCCGTGAAGTACCCCGCGCCGAAGCCGGTGAACACTGCGGTGGTAGCGCTGATCGTGGCGAAGCCGATGGCGAACGACGCGAGCTTGCCAACGGAGCGGTCGAGTTTCTGGGTGTAACCGAACTGCTCGAGGTTGGCATCTTCGGTACTCACGGGTTCCGGAGCCTTGGCGTCGGTGGACGCGATATCGGTCATCTTTACTCCAGACTTAGGGTCGGTGCACCAAGAAAACCCCTTTGACCAGGAGTGCGGAAGTTCGAATAACTGATCTACTGATAACTTGTGTTTATCAGTGGGTCAGTAATCAGTTGCCGGCCGTTCACGTGCCCCGCCTTCGCCGAAGCTCCATTGGTCGCGGACGTGGCTGACGAGCGCTGCGGCGTCCGGACTTAGCGTCGACGGATTCCACGCCAGCGCCGTGAAGTTGCGCGGGCGGTCGACGATCGGAACGTAGGCGATGCCCTGCCGGTCGTAGAGTCGCGCACTGGCCTCACTGGTGAAGCTGATGCCGAGTCCACGGGCAATGGTGGTCGTCTCCTCTTCGTACGTCGCGGCCACCGCGGCGATGGTGGGCGGCCTATCCCTGACGTCCATCGCCATCCAGTAGTCCCGCCACCGCCCGGCGCTGGCCGGCGCGACCACGATGGGATCGTCGAGCAACTCGGTGATGGACACCTCGGAGCGGTGGGCCAGTCGGTGGTCCCGCGGGAGGCACGCCACCCAGTCCTCGGCGTCGAGGATGAACATCCGATGGTCCGGTAGGTCGACGGGCGGCCGGATTATGGCCACTTCGGTGGTGCCGTCGGCGAGCCCGGCCGTCGGGTCGGTGAAGTCGAATTCCCTTGGTTCCAAGGTGATGTCGGGTTGAGCCGCCTCGAAGTGGCGGACCAGTTTGAACAGCAGGTCGGCTCCGGTGCCGATCAGATAGCCCAGGTGGATGCGGCGATCGCGCTGGGCCAGGGCGACGAGGGTGTCGACGACGTGCTCGACGCCCGAGATCGCCTTCTGCACTTCGGGTAACCACGCCGCGCCGAGCTCGGTCAGGGCCACCTCGCGGGTACTACGGGTGAATAGGACGACGCCGAACTGGTGCTCGAGTTGCTTGATGGCGGTCGACAGCGCCGGCTGGGTGATGAATAGTCGCTCGGCGGCGCGCCGGTAGTTCAGCTCTTCGCCCAGCACGGCGAAATAGCGCAGCTGGCGCAGCGTGACGTCGGCGCTCGTGGGTGACCTCCGTCCAAAGACCGCGAGGTGATGATAAGCGCGCCGTTAGCAACCTGGGAAGACACCCAATGGGTCCGGCAGACACAGCGGTGGGGCCGGTGCCGGTGTCGGTGTCGGTTGGGGCGCATTCGCCGCCTTGCGCGACGCCGCGGCGGCGTTGTCGGCGGCCGCCTGACTCCGGACGGCCGGGGTGACGCAGACGGTGTCGCCCGAGAAGGCCTCGCGCCAGACGAATCCTTGCTTGCACGTGGCGGGTCCGTAGGCTCCGCCGTTCGGCTCGACGTTCTGGCCGGCGGCCTGGTTCTGCTGCGCCGTGCTGGTGCGGATGGCCGGGGTGACGCAGACGGTGTCGCCCGACTGCGCCTCACGCCAGACGAATCCTTGAATGCAGGTATCTGGCCCGTACGGCAGGGGATCGGCGACAGCCGTCGCCTGCGAGCCGAATCCGCCGAGTGTCACGAGTATCAGCACCGAAAGCGGAGCCAGCTCGGAATGTTTCGTCAGCTTGCGCGCCATTGTGATTCCTCCTTCTGCTCCGGCGAGCTACCGCCCGCCCTATGGGCGTGACGCTATTCGCCGAGCGCAGACGAGGAATCGGGTGTTTCCCTACGTCGGACCCGCAAGCTGACCCCGTTGCGCGTCAGGCGATCTTCATCACCGACACGGTGGCGTCGTCGTAGTTCGCCACGTACAGGAACTGGCCGTCTGCACTGATCGCGAGTCCGCGGGGGTTGTTACCCACGTTGACGACGGAGATGAGGCTCTTCGTCGTGGTGTCGATGACCGCGACGCTCTTGAACCCGCTCTGTGCGACGTACAGCCGGGTGCCGTCGGCGCTGAGCACCGGAACCCAGGGTTCGATGCCGTTCAGGGCAATGGTCGTGACGGCTCCAGTGGCGACGTCGACGACGGACACCTTCCCCCTCGCCGGCTCTGAGCCGACGGCGACGCCGTAGTTCGTGACGTAGAGCGTCGTGCCGTCGGGGCTGACGACCACGAACTGTGCACCGTTGCCGACCGCGATGGTCTTCGTGACGGCCTTGGTCGCCGTGTCGATCTGCAACACGTTGCCATCGCGACTGTTGACCAGGTAGAGGTAGGCGCCGTCCGGTGAGATCGTCGGCGAGCCCGCGGAGACGTCGGGGAGTCGAACCGATCCGACGACCGTGTTGGTGGCGGTGTCGACGACCGTGACGGTGTCCAGGGAATTGCTCTCGTTGACGAGGTACGCATACTTGCCGTCCGGGCTGATGTTGATGAAGTTCACGATTCCGCCGCCGGGAATCGGGATGGTCGCCACCGGTGTCCGCGTGACGGTGTCGAACACCTGGACCGGGTTGCCGAAGTCGGCGAGGTAGGCGTACCTGCCGTCCGGAGTGATGGCGAGCCCGTACACGCCGTGATCCAATGCCTCGCCGAAGTTGGTCACTGTGCGGTCGGGGTCGACGAACGAGACGTACGAGCCCAGGCTGCTGACCCAGATGCTGTTGTCCGCGGGGTTCAGCGCGAGGTGCAACGGAGCGGGCGGAACCGTGATCGTGTCGACGACGTCGTACACGCGTGGGGCACCCACTAGGAACGACTTCACCTGATCGTCGCCCAGGCTGGTGACGTAGACGTGGGTGCCGTCCGGGCTCACCACGACGTTCTGGGCGCCGATGTTCCCGGTGGTGTTCAGCGCGACCACCTTGATGACGGTGTTGGTGGCCGTCTCGATCACCGACAGCGAACCAGACGCGTTGACGACGTACACGACGCTGCCGTCGGGGCTCGCGGCCGCGCTGAAGGGCGAGACTTCGGTCGTCACGGTGGCGATGACGGTGTTGTACGTGGCGCTGGTGGGGTCGGTGTCGATGACCGAGACCGACCCTGGCTCAGTCGTATTGGTGAAGTTGGTGACGTAGGCGCGGCGTCCGTCCGGGGTGAATGCGACGCCGTAGTACGGCATGGTGCCGACCGTGATGGTCTTGATGACAGTGTTGGTGGCGGTGTCGATGACGGATACCGTGTTGCTGTTCTGGCTGGTGACGTAGACCCGGGTGCCGTCGGGGGTGACGGCGAGTCCGGTCGGCCTACCCGCGACGGGGATCTCCGCGATGATCGACTGGGTGAAGGTGTTGATCACGGTGACGGTGTCGTTGCCGTTGGTGGCGATGTAGAGCCGGGTTCCGTTGGGGGAGAGGGCGACGTCGCCGTTGCCAGTGCCGATCTGAATCAGGGCGGCGGTGCTGTTGTCGGCGGTCCGGATGATTCTGACGAAATTCGGTCCACCGATCTGCCCCTGGGTCACGTAGAGCAGTTCGCCGTTCGGGCTGACCACCAGTGGCCCGGTGCCGGGCGGTGAGGAGAAGGTCGTCGTCTCGTTGGTCGCCGGGTCGAAGACGGAGATGGTCTCGTCGACGTAGTTCGGAATGTATACGCGGCCGTCGGGACCCACTGCGATCTCGACCGGTCCGTCGCCGGTCGGGATCGCCCCTTGGCCGATGAGCGACGCTGCGGCAATGGGTGCCGTGACGGTGACGGTGGTACTCGACAGACCGTCGCTGACGGTCACGGTGAAGGTGTCCGTGTTGGGATCGCCTGCGGCGCGGGCCTGAGCCGGTGGTGTGGAGGTGGGAAGGGCGGCCTTCAGGCGCGCGGCCACGGTCGGCGTGTAGGTGTATACGCCCGCCGGGGTCACGGTGAGCTGGCCGTTGGTCGGTGCCGACGTGATCGTGTACGTCAGCGGCTTGCCTTCGGGGTCAATGACATTCAGCGCGCCGCTGACCGCGCCTGTGGTGGCGTTCGGCGTTCCCACCGTGGGCGGGACGACAACCGTCGGAGGCGCGTTGACCGTCACTCCGACGGGGACCGAGATCCGACCAGTTCCGTTGAACAGGTGGAGGTGGAAGGTGGTGTTGTCGTCGACGAGGACGGTGAACGTGTCGGTTCCACCGGACGCGGCCAGCGCGGTGTTCGGCGTGTAGGTGTAGTTGCCGTCGGCGGTCACTACGACGGTGCCACGGGCGGGACCTTGGGTGACGGTGTAGGTCAGCCGGTCACCGTCGGGGTCGACGGCGCCGATCGTGCCGGTGATCACGCCTTCGCTCTGGGTGAGCTGGACGGGGGTCGCGGTCGGCGTCCGGTTGAAGAACGTCACCTGGAACTGGCGTCGTACCCACGCAAGGACCGCCCACAGGGTGGGCGGTTCGACCGGAGCGATCGGGCCGTTGGTGACCAACGGTGCGAACCCGATGGCGGACAACATTGTCGTCACCAGACTGACCGGTGCCAACGGTGCCGCTGCCGGTACCGTTGGCGCCACCTGCTCGACGATGGCGGCGGATAGCGCTGCGGGCGTTGCCATTCGGGCGACGGGTGCGGGCTCGGCCGTGACATCGGCCGCGCGGTGTGCGATGGAGGCGTTGGGTGTCGTACTAGTCGAGACCACCGGGGCCGCGGCTGGCGGGGCAGCGATGGAGGCCGGGGCCTGCGGGGTGCTCTGCGCCTGGCTCTTGTCCTTGATGGTCGTCGGCTCGGGCTTCGAATCGGAATGTGCTGTCTCGTCCGTTGTCTGATCCTCGGCGACATCGTCGTCGGCTGTCTCGTCGTCGGCTGCGGCCTCGCTCGAGTAGGTTCCGGTGTGCGCGCCACCGGAACTCTGCACTACTCCCGATCGAGGGTCCGCCTCGGCTGCCGGAGCGGCGTCGTTGCGGTGTTCGTCGGCGGCTGGCGACGCCGGGGAAGTCGACGGCTCGACGCCGGGGGCGGCCGGAGATTCGGCCGACGAGGCAGCTTCGGTCGTCGATGACGTCGACTCCGAATCCGTTGGATCGGCCGAAGCCACCCCCTGGCCAGTGGCAACCGCCACGCCGAGATAGGCGACGACGGCCAACCCTCCAACCTTGGAAACCCGCCTGCGCTTGCTCATGGCGCTGACGCTAATTTGCGCAGGGACTCGGATATATCGGGTGTTTCCCTACGCACGTACCTCTCTACCCCGTGATGTCCCTCATCCGCCTGCCGAGTTCAGCCCGCGAGTGAATCTCGAGTTTGCGGTACACCCGGGAAAGGTTGGCCTCGACCGTCTTTGGGCTGATGAACAGTGCGGATGCCATGTCGCGGTTGGTCATTCCGCTGGCAGCGAGTTCGGCGACGCGTTGTTCGGAAGGGGTCAGTGCGGCGCCGTCTCGCGGTCCCACGTTGGTGCGCGCGAGCTGGGCGCGGGCACGTTCCGCCCACACTGGGGTACCGAGGCGTTCGAACGTGTCCAGGGCGTCGGTCAGCGTGGTCGAAGCGGCGTCCTGGCGTCGCTGCCGACGCTGAAGTTGTCCGAGCAGCAGCTGCGTGCGGGCGCGCTCGAAGGGCATCGGGACCCGGTCGTGTTGCACCATCGCCTCTTCGGCCGCCCGCACGGCACCGTCGATGTCTGCACCGGTGGCCAGCAGCATGCTCCGGCAGCGCGCTCCGATGGCCAACATCCACGGCCGGTCCAGCCGGCGGGCGTTGCGTTCGAACCGCTCGATCAGGGGCGCGACCTCGGCGAGCTGACCCAAGCTGATCATCGCTTCGACGGCATCGGGCACGAACGAGGCGCCAATGATCTCCGTGCCGTCCGGTGCTGCCTCGAGCCTGGATAGCTGCGGTTGCAGGGTGACGAGCGCCGCTTCGTAGTTGCACAGTGACACGTCGAGAAACCCCAGGACCGTGACCGGCCAATGCGATAGGAGGTGCGAGTGGGTGCGTCGGCCAGCCGCGAGCGCCTCGGTGGCGTCGCTGCGCGCCTGATCGACCCGCCCGGCATACGCGGCCAGCGCGGCCCGAGCCGTCAGGCCCACGCACAGCGGGAAGTCGCCGCCAAGCTGCCGTGTGCGCTCGACCAGGCTCTCGGCGACCAGAGTGGCCTCGCCGAAATCGCCTCGCCAAATCTCGAGGAGGACGGCGTGGAAATCGATGAAGAGCAGTCCACTCTCATCACCGCGCTCGAGGTAGCGCCGCCGCATCGCCGACATCTCATCGTGGGCTACGTCGAGTTGCCCGATGCAGGCCAGTAGCAAGGCGCGCTGCACGCTGGGGCGAAAGGCCGATGGGACGAGCACGTCGAGGTCCTCCAGCGCGAGCGCCCGGTCCATGCCGGGCTCGTCGAAGCCGTCGCCATGAAAGAAGCGCAGCATCACCCGCATGCTCAGCGCCTGGCCCAACAGGTCCGGCAGCCCAAGCCGTTCGGCGTCGGGTACGGCGCGCTCGACGCTTTCGATCGCCGAGCCAAGTTGGCCTGAGTTGAAATGGGCGAACGACAGCGTGACCAACGTCTGGACGCGCAACGCGAGATTGTCCTCGGCCTCGTCTAGTGCGCGTTCCAGTAGCTCGGCCGCCTCGATGAAGTTGTCGTCGAACATCCGCACCACGCCCAGCAGGTACAGCGCCCCGGCGCGCAGGGGTCCGGCGGCGGTGCGGTCGACGGTCTTCTCGAGCAGGGCGCGGGCCTGCTCCGCGTCTCCGGCACTGAAATGGTAACTCGCCAAACGGATCTGGCGCTCCGGCGTCTCACCGCCCAACCGCACCCCAAGGCTGACGAGCTCCGCCGAGGCTTCGGGAGCCCCCCGGCGGCGCGCGATCTCCGCCGCCGCGTCCAAGGCGCGCAGCGTGGTCGGGTCGGCACTGGTCGCGGCGAGCGCGAGGTGGCGGGCCTGAAGTTCGGGCTCCTCGACCACCTCTGCGAGCCGGCGATGCGTCGCACGCCGGTCCGCGGCCGACGCCCTGGAGTAGACGCCCCTTTCCAGCAACGGATGGGTGAACCGGATGTGGGTCCCGTCGAGGCGGATGATCCCTTGTCCTTCAACGACTTCCAGCAGCCCCACTAAGAGCTGGGGGTCGGTCGACACCGCATCCGCCACCAGTTCGATGGTTGGCGCGGCGAGGCAAGAGGCGGCAAGCAGCGCGGCCCCAGTTGCGGTGTCGACAGCGCCGATCCTGGCCTCTACCAACTCGTTCAGGGAGCCAGGAAGTATTTCGGCGCCAGGGGCGGGATTCCCGTGAATTGAACGAGCGAGTTCCAGTGCATAGAAGGGGTTTCCACCGGAGGTCTGGTAGATCCTGACCATTGTCGGCCGGGGGAACGAGCGGCCCAGTCGGTCCGCCACCATCGCTTGTATCGCCCCGAGGCTCAGCGGAGGCAGAGTGATTCGACGCAGCTGCTCGGGTCGCGGGAGTTGCAGCCAGGACGCGGGCGACGCGTCCTTCGACGTGCGGACCGCTCCGAGCACCCCGATGCGGCCGGTGGCGCGGCGCGCAGCGAACGTGAGTACGTGCACGCTGGACAGATCCACCCACTGGAGGTCGTCGATGCCCAACAGCACGACCGTCCTGCGCGCCAGTGCTTCGATCACCGCCAGGAATGCGGCGGCCACCGCGCGCCGATCAGTCGCGGCTTCGTCGCCATCAGAACGCAGCAGTACCCGGTCCACCGCGTGCCGCTGCGGTCGCGGAAGGTCAGCCCAGAGCTCGGGGTCGACGGAGTTCAGCAGGTCGGCCAGGCACGCGTAGGCCAGTACGGACTCCGTCTGCGCCGGCCGCGATGACAGCACCGCGAAGCCACGCTCGCGGGCCCGGTCGATCGCTTCGACCCACAGCGTCGTCTTGCCGATGCCGGGGTCGCCCTCGATGATCAGCCCAGCGGGACCCACCGATGCCGCGTCAAGAAGATCGTCGACCGCCGGCCCACCGGCCCCGCCGGTTACGTTGCGGTGGGCCACCCTTGAACACTCTCACACGGGCTTAGGGATCGCGCGGTAGACCGAGCAAACGCTCGGCGATGATGTTCAGCTGGACCTCCTACTCCGAGGGGTCCCCCATGCGTCGGCCGAGTTCCGCCCGGGAGCGGATGCCGAACTTTTGGTATACCCGAGAAAGATTGGCCTCCACGGTCTTCGGGCTGATGAACAGTGCGGCGGCCACGTCGCGATTGGTCATCCCGGTGGCGGCGAGTTCGGCCACGCGTTGTTCGGATGGGGTCAGTTCGGCGCCACCTCGGGGCCCGATGTTGGCCCGCCCCAACTGGGCGCGGGTGCGCTCCGCCCAGACGGTGGTGCCAAGCCGTTCGAAGGTGCGCAATGCCTCGCCGAGCGTCGTCGCCGCCGCGCCCTGGTGGCGTTGCCTGCGTTGAAGTAGACCGAGCACCAATTGCGTCCGCGCTCGCTCGAAGGGCATCTCGACTCGGTCATGCTGCTTCATCGCCTCTTCGATGCACTGAACCGCCGCGTCGACGTCTGCCTTGGCGGCCAACAGCATCCCGCGGCATCGTCCGCCGACCGCGAGCATCCACGGCCGGTCGAGTCGGCGACCGTTGCGTTCAAGAAGGTCTATCCACCACTCGGCATCGGCAAATCGCCCCAACTGAATCAGCGCCTCGACGGCATCGGGAAGGAACCAGGCGGCGACGATCTCGGTAGAGTCCGGGGCACCACGCAGGCGGGCCAACAACGAGTCGAGCATGTCGAGGGCCGCCTCGTAGTTTTCGAGGGAGACCTCGAGGAAGCCCAACGCCATCACCGGCCACTGCGACAGGTTGGCCGCGCCGGATCGCACGCCCGCAGCGAGGGCCTCGTTTGCATCGCGGCGGGCCGTCTCGACATCACCGGTGTGGACGCCCAGCAGCGCCCGGGTGACGAGTGCGACGTATCTCGGGACGTCGCCGTTGAGTTGCGGCGCACGTTCTTCCGCATCCTCTGTTGCGCGCTCTGCGGCCGGGAAGTCTGCCCGCCAGATCGCCGTGATCGCACTGTGGAAGCTGACGAAGAACAGCTCGCTGTCCTCGCCGTGCTCGATACAACGGCGGCGCAGTGCGGCAAGCGCGTCGCCCGCCTCGGCGAAACGCCCGCTCCACGACGCCAATAGAGCGCTTTGCGCGCTGGGTCGGATGGCGATCGGAACGGTGTTGCGGTGGTCCTCCAACTCCAGGGCCCGGTCCAGGGCGACCTGGTCGAGTCCGCGGCCGGCCATGAACCGCAGGGTGACCTGCATTCCAAGCGCTTGGCTGAGCAGGCTCGGCATTCCGTGGCGGTCGGCCAGCGCGACGGCCTCGTCGACCCTGTCGAGCGCGGCGGCATCGTGTCCGGAATTCGTTTGTGCGAAGGCGAGGATGACCAACATCGCGACCCGCATCGCGTGGTGGTCGCCAACCTCGTCGAGTGCCTGCTGCAGCACGTCGATGGCGTCGGTGAAGCTGTCGTCGAACATGCGCACCACGCCAAGCAGATACATCGCCCGCGCGCGCAACGCTCCAGCCGGTATGGCGTCGATCGTCTGCTCGAGCAGCACGCGGGCCCGCTCGGAGTCTCCGGCGTTGAAGTGATACCCCGCCAACCGGATACGACGCTCCGGCGTCTCGCCACCCAGCCGGATGGCCAGGGCGGCGAGCTCCGCCGAGGCGTCGGGAGCGCCTCTGCTCCGGGCCATTTCGGCGGCCACGTCCAGTGCCTTCAGCGTTGTTGGATCGGCCTGTGTCGTGGCGAGCGCCAGATGGCGGGCCTGAAGTTCTGGTTCCTCGACGAGTTCGGAGAGTCTGCGGTGCATCGCACGCCGGCTGGCAGCTGAGGCTCCCGAGTAGACGCCCCTGGCAAGCAACGGATGAGAGAACCGGATGCTCGCCCCGTCGAGGTGGATAATCCCTTCTTGCTCAGCGGCTTCCAGCATCTCGAGCAGACGCGAAGGTTCCCGCTCCACGGCTGCCGCGACTAGGTCGACGGTCGGCACGGCAGTACAAGAGGCGGCGAGCAGTGCGGTGGCAGTCGTCGAGTCGAATCCCACGATCCTGGCCTGGACCAACTCATTCAGCGAACTGGGAAGCAGCTCCATGCCACGGTCGGGGTTCTCATGAATCGCCCGCGCGAGTTCGATTGCGTAGAAAGGGTTTCCGCCGGAGGTCTGGTAGATCCTGACCATGGTGGGTCGGGGGAACGAGCGGCCCAGTCGATCCGCCACCATCGCTTGTGTTGCCCCGAGGGTCAACGGAGGCAGGGTGATTCGACGCAGTGTCTCGGGGCGCGGGAGTTGAAGCCAGGATGCCGGTGCCGAGTCCGCCGAGGTGCGGACCGCTCCGAGCACCCCGATGCGGCCGGTGGTGCGGCGCGCAGCGAAGGTGAGCACGTGCACGCTGGACAGATCCACCCATTGGAGGTCGTCGATAGCCAACAGCACGGCCGTCCTGCGCGCCAGTGCTTCGAGCACCGACAGGAATGCGGCGGCCACCGCACGTCGGTCAGTCGCGGCTTCGTCGCCCTCAGCACGCAGCAGTACCCGGTCGACCGCGTGCCGCTGCGGTCGCGGTAGGTCAGCCCAGAGCTCGGGGTCGACGGAGCTCAGTAGGTCGGCCAGGCACGCGTAGGCCAGTACGGACTCGGTCTGTGCCGGCCGCGATGACAGCACCGCGAAGCCACGCTCGCGGGCCCGGTCGATCGCTTTCACCCACAGCGTCGTCTTCCCGATGCCGGGCTCGCCCTCGATGATCAGCCCAGCGGGACCCACCGAAGCCGCATCAAGAAGATCGTCGACGGCCGTGGCCACACACGAACACTCTCACAAGGGCTTAGGGATCGCGCGGTAGTCCGAGCAAACGTTCGGCGATGATGTTGAGCTGCAGCAAACGCCATTCGTGAACTGACGAAAATTCGCGCGAGCGTCAGCCGGAATAGGGTGTTTTCCCTATCGTTTGCGATGTCCACCGAAGTCAAGGGTGCTCTGGGTGCCGCGGCCGTTCGGGTTCATCAAGATTGAAGCGGTCGGCTAGCAGGGCCGACAACAGTGCCAGCCCAAAGACGTCGTACACGCTGCGCACGCGCGGATCGCCGAGGATGAGCATTGCCACTACCGCTGCGCATGCGAGGTTCGCGAGCATGAATGCCTCGCCCAGGGGCCGCAGTGCCCGCCGCCGGCGAAAGACCGTGAAGAGCGATTCGATCACCACCCACGGCAACAACACCGCGTACCCCACGTTGGCCGCTTGCACGAGATCTCTGGCCCACCCGCGTTCGTCGGACTGCGGAAATGGCACCGTCGTAGCCGTCATATCGAGCACGTTTCGGGCCAGCCGAAACACGTGTGCTTCCTTGTCCTGCTCGATGCAATCCCAGCCCAGCTCGAAGAAGAAGTCCTCGTCCCAGACATTGATTCCGTTGAACGCATACTGACCGCCGCGACCCAATTGATCGGGCACGGACTGCTCAAACCACGCGGTCTGCTGCCCGTTGGGGTCGTGCGTGGTCACCCTCCCGACTTCGCAATGTCCAAACCAGAAGTTCAGGCCGCCGTTCGTCGCCAATCCGGTCGGTTGTCCTGTCGCCACGGTGTTGTGCGCAACGACCAGAAAGAGCACCGCGAACAGGCCCGCTCCCAGACTCGCAAAAGGGGCAATCCGCTTGCGAAAGACGAAGAGCACGATGGCCGCCAGCATCACTACGTTGAGCAGTAATTGCGGACGAACTGCGACGGCAACACCCCCCGAAAGCCCGGACACCAGCGCCAGCCAAACCGCTGTGGGACCCGTTCGACGAGTGGCGAGCAGTCCCAACCACAATGCCGTGAGCAAGAACGCCAGCGCCGGCGTCTCCGACGTGAAGAAGCCGCCGTAGGAGATGAAGAGCGGCGACCCGGCGCACATCACTGCCGTGAGGCCAGCCGCGGCCGGGGTCAACAGGTCTCTGGCCAAGCGCCACGCCAGCCATACGACGGCGGTGGACATCGCGCACCACAGCACCGCCGCTGCCCACAATCCGGCTTCGATGCCAACGATCTTGATCGGCAACGCCAGTAGCAGCTGCGTGCCTGGGGGATAGAAGGCGTCGTTCGGTCCGAGTGGCCCACCGGACGCGAGCCGCTCGGCCCGCGTGACGTATCCCTTCATGTCGGAGTACACGGAGCCCTGTGGATGATGGATGACGAGTATCCACACGACCCTGAGCACGGCGCCGAGCACGATGGCCACGATCGCGAGCGCGTCCCACCGTCGCTCGGGCAGGAGCAGCCGACGCCATCCGGCGACGCGGTGTTCCGACACCGTCAGCCCGACTGCGTTGCGTCGAGGAACCGCGCGATTGCTCCGGCCTCCCCGGTGCGGCTCTGTAGCAGCGCAGGCATGTTGGTCGCCCCGTCGACCATCGAAACTCCTAGGCCCCTGTTTCCCATTGCAAACTACTGGGAGCGTAAGAGCACTAGGCGGGTCATGCACAAGCAACGGAGCCCGAATTTGCCCGGGAATGCGAAACGGTGCGCCGCGTGGGGGTGGCCTTAGGGATCGCGCGGTAGACCGAGCAACCGCTCGGCGATGATGTTGAGCTGCACCTCGGACGTGCCGCCGTAGATCGTCGTGGCCCGGCCGGCGAGCAGGTACTCGGCCCACTTGCCGGATGCCTCGCCGTGATCGCCGATTGCCGCGTCGGTGCCGAAGGACGCCACCCCGAACTCGGCGTAGCCCTGGCCGGTCTTCATCGACAGCAGCTTGCTGATGGCCGCCGCTGGCATCGGGTCGCCGCCCGCCAGCGTCAGCAGCGTGGACCGCATGTTCAGCAGCTTCGCCGCATGCCCTTCCGCGATCAGCCGGCCCGCCTCGTGCTGCTCGATCTGGTCGAAGTGACCGTCCTTCAAGAACTGCACGAACTGGTCGAGGCTGGCGAGGAACGGCGGCTCGCTGCTACCGATCGAGACACGCTCGTTGGTGAGCGTGTTGCGGCTGACCTCCCAGCCGCGGTTGACCTCGCCGAGCACCATGCTGTCGGGCACGAACACGTCGTCGATGTAGACGGTGTTGAACATGGCGTTGCCGGTGAGCTCGCGTAGCGGTTTGACCTCGACGCCCTCGGCCTTCATGTCGAGCAGGAAGTACGTGATGCCTTGATGTTTGGGCGCCGACGGGTCGGTGCGTGCCAACAGCGCGCCCCACTCCGAGTACTGCGCGCCGGTGGTCCAGATCTTCTGGCCGGTAATGCGCCAGCCGCCGTCGACCTTGGTGGCCTTGGTGGTCAGGCTCGCGAGGTCGGAGCCCGCGCCGGGTTCGGAGAACAGCTGGCACCAGATCAGCTCGCCGCGGAACGTCGGCGGCAGGAAGCGCTGCTGCTGCTCGTTGGTGCCGAACGCGACGATGGACGGGATGATCCAGGCGGCGATGCCCATCTGGGGTCGCTTGACCCGGCCGGTGGAGAACTCCTGGGCGATGATGATCTGTTCGATCGGTCCGGACGAGCGGCCCCACGGCTTGGGCAGATGTGGCTGCACCCAGCCGCCCTCGGCGATGGCAGTAGTGCGCTCCTCGCTCGGAATGGCCTTCAGCGCAGCGACTTCCGCGCGGATCTCGTCGCGCAGCTTCTCGGTGTCGGGGTCGAGGTCGAGGTCGATCGAACGCATCCCGGTGGTCGTCGCGATGTCGACCACCCGCTGCGGGTAGTCGGCCGCCCGGCCGAAGCAGGCGGCCAGCACGATGGCCCGCCGGTAGTAGACACCCGCGTCGTGCTCCCAGGTGAAGCCGATGCCGCCGTGAACCTGGATGCAGTCCTGCGTGCAGTGCTGCGCGGCGACGGGGGCCAGCGTGGCGGCTACGGCCGCCGCGAACTCGAAGGAGTCGTCCTCGTCGATGGCGCGCGCCGCATCCCAGACCGCACCGGTGGCCCGCTCGGTCTCGGCGATCATCCCTGCGCACTTGTGCTTGATGGCCTGGAACTGACCGATGGGGCGGCCGAACTGTTCGCGGATCTTGGCGTACTCCGCGGCGGTGTCGGTGGCCCAGCGCGCGACGCCGACGCACTCGGCGGAGAGCAGCGTCGACATCAGGGCGCGGGCACGAGCGCGGCTCAGATTCGCCAGCACGCGGTCGTCGCCGACCTCGACGGCGTTGGCCCGCACGTGCGCGACCGGCCGCAGCGGATCGACGCTGGCGACGGGTTCGATCTCGAGCACCTCGGCGTCGAGCACCACCCATTCCTCGCCGCTGTCGATCGCGACGGGCAGCACGAGCAACGCGGCCTGCGCGGCGGCGGGCACGGCCCGGACCTCGCCGCGGATGACCAGGCCGCTGCCCTGCCGGGTCGCGGTCAGCCCAGAGTCGATCGCGTAGGCGGCGATGACGTCACCCGACGCGAGCCCTTCGAGACGCTTGTCCTCGGGGTCGTTCGCGGAGATCAGCGCGCTGGCGATCGCCGACGGCACGAAGGGGCCGGGCACCGCACCATATCCGAACTCGGCCAGCACGATGGCGAGCTCGAGGATTCCGAAGCCCTGTCCGCCAACGGTTTCCGACAAGTGCACGCCCTGCAGGCCCTGCTCGGCGGCGGCCTTCCAGTACGGCGGTGGATTGGAGATGGGGGTTTCCATCGCTTCGTGCAGCACCTCGGACGGCGCGACGCGCTTCACCAGGTCGCGGACGGAATCGGCGAGATCGTTGTGCTCGGAAAGGATCGCGATGGGCATACCTGCTCCTTGGAGGACATCGGCGGATCAACCGGTGGGTTGGGAACGAGAGTACTCGGGTCTTTAGGACCGCTGAACCGGTACCTCGTTCACTAGGTTCATCAGGTCCCGGCCGTCCCGTAGGCGTGCACAGTTGTCGACGGCCTCGGTCAGGTACCGCCGCATCGTGTCGACGGTGTACCAGGTCACATGTGGTGTGACGACGACGTTGTCGAGCGCGAGCAGTGGGTTGTCCGCGGGAACGGGTTCGACGGCGAACACGTCCAAGCCGGCCGCCGCCAGCCGACCCGTGGACAGCGCGTCGATCAGGGCCTGCTCGTCGACGATCGGCCCCCGAGCCGTGTTGACCAGCACGGCGTCGGGCTTCATCAGCGCCAGCGTCGAGGCGTTGATCAAGCCCGCGGTGGCATCGGTGAGCGGCAGGTGCAGCGACACGATGTCGCTCGCAGCGAGCAGGTCCGGCAGCGACCGCCAGCCCTCTTGTCCGTCGTCGCGCGTGCTGGAGTGCAGGACGCGGGCATCCATCGAGGTCACGATCGTCTCGACGCGCTTGGCGACGTTGCCGTACCCGATGAGGCCGACGGTGCAACCGCCGATGTCCCGCACCGTTTCGCCGAGCGTCGGGTCCGACGGCCAGCCGTGTCCCTTCCGCGTGGCACGGTCCAGTGCGGGTAGCCGGCGCAGGGCGGCGAGCATCAGCAGGATGGCGCCCTCGGCGACGGACGGCGCGTTGGCGCCCGGCATGTTGGCCACGGCGATGCCGCGTTGCGTAGCGGTGTCGACGTCGATGGTGTTCACCCCTGCGCCCAGCTTGTGCACCAGTCGGCACCGCGTTGCCTGCTCGAGGTCGGCACCCGACAGTGGCCGCAGCACGTGCCAGATCACGTCTGCGCTCGGTAGCTCCCGGTAGAAGGTGTCGTCGTCATCCTCGGCGCAGTACCGGACGTCGAGCCAATCCGAGTGCGGAGCAAGGAATTCCATCACCTTTTGCCCGGGTGTGAAGTGGGCGAGGACCGTCAGCGCCACCGTTTGGCGATCCACTTGGCGATGACGTCGGCCTGCTCGCTGCGGGCCCCGGGGGTGGTGAAGTAGTGGTCGGAGTCGATCGAACACATCGACTTGTCGGATCCGGCCAGCGCGTCGTGGATGCGTTGCGCGTCGGACGGGTAGACCCCGGAGTCCTGCTCGGCGTTGATGACGAGGGCCGGGCAGTCGATGCGGGCTAGATGGGGCTCGGCCCGCGTCTGCGCGTGGCGCAGGCTCCACATGCCCAGCCAGCTCCGCAGGGTGCAGGCCGCCGCGATCCCGTGGGCCGACCGGTTGGCGTTGACGGGCACCCCGGCGTAGCACATGTTCGCCGGACGCTTGGTGGGCTCGATGCTCGGGTCGACCATCCTCGGATCGGCCCACGTACGCAGCACGGTGAACGGTCGGTCCGAGAATCCCGCCGCGCGAACACGTTTGAACTCGCGCTCGACCCAATCGGTGATGGCGTGGTTGCGGGCCACCTGCGCCGCGCGGTAACGCTTGATGAAGGCAGCGGAGTACGGCGGCCCATTGTGCTCGTCGAAGGCGTCCAACTTGGGATCGCTCGCGACCGGGTCGAGCTCGTCGACGACGGCGGCGTCCATCCATGCCGTGAGCACATCGGGGCGGCCAGGGTGTGCCGCACTTGCGACGTAGCCGTCGGCGGGCAGCAGCTCGGTGAGCCCGGCGGCGGGCCGCATCCCCTCCAATGGTGTCACGTTGGGGTCGACCGCCTGGGCCTGGTAGGCCGCCATCAACGAACCGCCACCCGAATTCCCGAGTAGCACCACGATTTCTACGCCCTGAACCTCGCGAAGCCACCTGACGCCGACGCCGACGTCGACCAACGCATGGTCGAGCAGAAAGCTGCTCTCGTGGCCGCGGAAGCGGGTGTTCCAGCCGAGGAATCCAACCCCCCGGGTAGCCATGTAGTCCGCAAGGTAGTGCTCCGAGAAGTCGATCTGATAGTGGGTGGCGATCATGGCCACCTTCGGCTTTCGGCCCACCCCGCGGTAGTAGATGCCCTGGCACGGGTGCCCGCCAGAGCCGGCGCGCCGAGCGGTCGGGGAGTCCATCCCGATGAACTCCCGCATCACGCCCGGCGTGCTCGATCCCCCCGAATTCTTCGTCATCTCGGCGAAGTCCCCTCGTAGTAGATGGTGCGGTAGAAGATGTTGGCCAACGTCGTAATGCACGCATCGTCGTCGGCGGTCTTCGCACCGTCACCGCTCAACTGTGTATAGCAGAACTGATTGAGCATCGATACCAGCGCGACTGCAATGAGGTGTGGATCGTCGCCGGTGCAGAACCCTTGCTGCTGAGCGTGTTTCACCATCGAGGTGACGAGCTCTATTGGCAGCTCGCAGATCTCGGCCCAATACTGAGCGAAATCGTCGCTGACCATCGCCAGCTGCGAGACGCTGATGATCTCCGCCAACCGGTGGCGGTAGGTGTTCCAGTGTGCGGCGGCGGCACGGTAGGCGCGCTCGGAGTTGCTCAAATCCGGCGCGGCAGCGGCCCGCGCCCGGTCGCGGGCCTCGTCACGGAAGCGCACCGCCCACTCGCGGACCATCGCTTCCTTGGAGTCGTAGTAGTTGTAGAACGAGGCGGTCGACCGGCCGGCCTCCGCGGCGATGTCCGAGATCGTCGTCGCGAGAATTCCCTTGCGCGCGACGACCGCCCGGGCTGCCGCGTCGATGGCCGCCTGCGTCTGCCGCCCACGTAGGGTCGGCAGTTGCTCGCGGGGCGCGACCGTCACGCGGTTGCCTTCCGTGTCGTTGATCCAAACTGAATCTGATGTTAGGTTCAGATACTGATCTTGACCAGATATTTGGTGCGATCGAGGAGCGACGACGTGATCAAGCCCGACAATCCCAATCAAGAGTTCGAGCTCGGTGGCATCAACCACGTCGCCTTGGTGTGCGCGGACATGGAGAAGACGGTCGACTTCTACTCGGGCGTGCTCGGCATGCCGCTGGTCAAGTCGCTGGATCTGCCCGGCGGGATGGGCCAGCACTTCTTCTTCGATGCGGGCAACGGCGACTGCGTCGCGTTCTTCTGGTTCAAGGGCGCACCGGACGGCGTGCCGGGTGTCTCGGCCCCTGCATCCATTCCCGGCATCGGTGAGATCGTCAGCGCGGTCGGGTCGCTCAATCACCTTGCGTTCCACGTGCCTGCCGAGAAGTTCGACGAGTACCGGCAGCGCTTGAAGGACAAGGGCGTTCGCGTGGGGCCCGTGCTCAACCATGACGAGAGCCCCGCACAGGTGTCGGCGACGCTTCACCCCGGCGTCTACGTGCGATCGTTCTACTTCCAGGACCCCGACGGCATCACGCTCGAGTTCGCCTGCTGGACCAAGGAATTCACTGAGCAAGACACCGTGACCGTGCCAAGGACGGCTGCCGACAGGCGTCCGCCCGTGGCCGCGGGCAACTAGCTTCGGTCCAGTTCGCGCGCCGCGACTCCGTCGAGGATCCGCGTGATTTGGTCGACCAGCTGCGCCTGATCCAGCCGAATGTCGCCGGACACCCATGCGCTGATGGTCTGGCCGACGCCTCCGACGACGAAGTGCGCGACTGACTTGGTCCATCCGTTCTCCGGCAGTTGGTAGGCGCTCGTCACGTGCTGGCCTGACAAGAGCGCGAAGACGCCGCCTACCTCGGCGCGCTTGCGGGCGAGCACCGCGTTCGACAGCTGGGGGTTGAACAAGAGTCGCCCGATGCGGGCGTCGCCTGCGATCGTTCGGACGAGGTTGGCGATGCCGGCCCGGTTCTGCTCGTCGCGTGGCGCCGCCGCGACGGCGGCCTGGGTGGTGGCGGCGATGTCGCCGATGACCCAGTCGAACACCGCGGCGACGAGTTGGTCCTTGTCGGTGAAGCTCTCGTAGAAGTACCGCGCCGAGACGCCGGCCTGCCTGCAGAGGGCGCGGACCGTCAGTTCCGGCGGTTCGTCCGCGGCGCCGAGGAGCTCCAAGCCGGCGTCGAGCAGTTGGCGTCTGCGCTGCGCGAGGCGTTCGGGCGCTTCGACGCCGCGATACGGCCGGACCTGGGGCACAGGACCATCTTGACACCCGTCACGTGCGGACGGCAATATTAGGAAACATTCGTTTCCACATTTGCGGGACAGGGGTTGGCCAATGACGGTCAGTGACAGCCAGGTCGATCGAGCGGTTAGCGCACCGGCCCGAGTGACCGGGCCGCGGGCCAGGGGTCGGAGCGCCAGGTTCGACGACGGCCTGATGGGCGTGGCGCTGTTGGCCGGCCCTGCGAACGTCATCATGCAGTTGGCACGGCCAGGCGTCGGCTACGGCGTGCTCGAATCGCGCGTCGAGAGCGGCCGGGTCGACCGCCACCCGATCAAGCGGGCCCGAACGACGTTCACCTACCTCGCGGTGGCCACGAAGGGCAGCGACGCGCAGAAGGCGGCGTATCGGCGCGCGGTCAACAAGGCGCACGCGCAGGTGTATTCGACCGACGAGAGCCCGGTCAAGTACAACGCGTTCGACACGGACCTGCAGCTGTGGGTCGCCGCCTGCCTGTACAAGGGCGGAGTCGACGTCTACCGGATCTTCGTCGGGGAGTTCGACGACGAGACCGCCGACCAGCACTACGCGGACGGCATGAGCATGGGCACCACGTTGCAGGTGCCCGCCGACATGTGGCCGAAGGACCGGGCCGCCTTCGACGAGTACTGGCAGCGCTCGCTGGATCAAGTGCACATCGACGACACCGTCCGCGAGTACCTCTACCCAATTGCCGCGAGCCGCGTCCGAGGCGTGAAGTTGCCTGGGCCGCTGCAGCGTTGGTCGGACGGCTGTGCGCTGTTGATCACCACGGGCTTTCTGCCGCAACGCTTCCGCGACGAGATGCGGCTGCCCTGGGACGCGGCCCGGCAGCGCCGTTTCGACCGCCTGATGAAGGTGGTGAGCGCCGTCAACCACGCGCTGCCAAGCTTCGTTCGCCAGTTTCCATTCAACGTGCTGCTCAAGGACCTCGACCGGCGGGTCCGCAAGGGACTTCCGCTGGTCTAGTGCGTCGTCACCCGGAAGACCTCGACATCCTCGAGTAGTCCCTTCATTCGTTGTGGGCCAAGGCTTTCGAAGGCCAGTCCAGAACCCGCCGACAGATCGCGCACTGTGCGACTGGTCAGCACCTCGCCCGCGCCTGCCAGCGCACCGATGCGCGCGCCGACGTGCACGGCCATGCCGCTCCACTCGTCGCCGCGCCGTTCGCACTCGCCGACGTGAATGCCTGCTCGGATCGGAATTCCACGCGCGGCGAGCGCGGGTACGAGGTCCAGCGCGCAGCGAGTCGCCCTCGTCGGCGCGTCGAAGAGGGCGAAGACACCGTCCCCGGTGTGGTTGGCGCTGACGCCTTCGTATCGCGTCAGCATGTGGGCGACGACGCTGTCGTGGCTGTTCAACTGGTGACGCCAATTCGCGTCGCCGTGAGCGCTGAGCTTCTCCGTCGAGCCGACGATGTCTGTGAACAACACAGTCTTGAGCAGCCGCTCGTCGGCCGGAGCGCCCGGCATGTCAACGAGGAACCGCAACATGTGCTCAGCCATCTCGTGGAGCACATCGAACGCGTTGTGTGCGCCTTGCGGCAGGGCGTGGAACTGCGCGTTCGGAATCGCAGACGCCAACGCCGTCGCCGATTCGATCGGTACCAGCTGATCACCGGGACGGGCGAGCACTAGCGTCGGCACGCGTATCGCGGGTAGCACGGCACGAACGTCGACCTCCATAAGCGCGCGCCACCAGAGGGTGGCCATGGCTGGGCTCATGATCGAACGCTGAAGTTTGCCGAACATCTCACGTACACCGGGCATTTCGGCACTGTGTCCGTGGAACAGCTCGGCCAAGGCTCCCCGGCCCCAATGGTTCTCGATGTCTTCGAGCTGTGCGGAGACTTCGGCGGTGGTAAATCCCCACGGAAAGTCGGGCAAATCTTGGGAGTACCGCGCCGCGGCTCCGTACAGCGCGAGGGAATTCACGCGATCGGGGTACGTCGCCGTGTAGAGGATGCTCACCGCGCCGCCCTCGCCGGATCCGATGAATGAGGGCCGCTCGGCTCCGCTTGCGTCGATCACGGCCCGGAGATCGTCGACGCTTTCGTCCAGCGAAAGGAGGTGAGTTGATGGATCCGATAGCCCAGCGCCGCGCCGGTCCCACATGACCAACTGAAGGTGCCCCGAGACGACGTCGAAGAAGCTCTCGTAGGGACTGCCCGGCTCGTCGATAGTGTCGACGTTGCCGACCACCCAACCGGGTATCCAGATGGCGAACGGCCCAGAGTCGCCGAAGACGCGGTATGCCAAGCGCGCGTCCCCATTGCGCGCGTAGCGCACCCGCCCGTCGCTCACGTCAATAGTCTTGCAGTAGGTCGGTCGGGGATTGTCAGTTTCCGCGGGTATACCGGTGGCATGCGCACTCACGACGACACCTGGGACATCACCACCAGCGTCGGGTCGACAGCACTGTTCGTCGCCGCCGCCCGAGCGCTCGAAGCGCAGAAGGCCGAACCACTGGCGCTGGATCCGTACGCGGAGCTGTTCTGTCGCGCCGCGGGTGGTCAATGGGCGGACGTCCTCGACGGCACGGCGGGTCAGACCGGCGCGCTGCGGCTGCGGTCCGACTTCGGCGATCACTTCGTGTCCTTCCAAGGCGCGCGCACCAAGTACTTCGACGCGTACTTCGCCAACGCCGCCGCGGCAGGCGTGCGCCAAATCGTGATCCTGGCCGCCGGACTCGACTCCCGGGCGTACCGACTGCCATGGCCCGACGGCACCGTCGTCTACGAACTGGATCAGCCGCAGGTGCTGGAGTTCAAGCGCGACGTACTCGCCGAGCACGGCGACGAACCGACCGCCGAGCGGCGGGAGGTAGCGGTCGACCTTCGCGACGATTGGCCGGCCGCTCTAAAGGCCCGCGGGTTCGATCCGTCGGCTCCTTCGGCCTGGATCGCGGAGGGGCTACTCATCTACCTGCCCGCCACCGCTCAGCAGCAGCTGTTCGCTGGCATTGACGAACTGGCCAGCATCGGTAGCTGGGTCGCTGTCGAGGAGGGCAGGCCCATGCCCACCGAGGCGTTCGAGGCGAAGAAGCAGCAGGAGCGAGCCGCGGGGGAGGAGGGCACGTTCTTCACCCTCGTCTACAACGAGCAGCACGCCGCGGCCGAGGAGTGGTTCGGCGCCCGCGGATGGACGGCGGAGGCGACGCCATTGCCCGAGTACCTGAGTGAGCTGGGTCGGCCGATTCCCGTGGACCACCCCGAGGCCGGGCCCATGGTGGCATCGATCAGCCTGGTCAACGCCGTCAAGGGGTGACCGGGCTCGCCTGAAGCTCACACCACGTGCGTCTCGACAGTTAAGTTATGCAATGCTAACTTCAGCGAGGTTAGCCTAGGCATACTTAAGGGAGATTGCGGGGGCCACGTCGCTTCCCGTGAAACACGCATATGGGTAGTGACACGCTTGCGGCCGCGAACGCGAGGAGCAACGGGGGTCCCGTCGATCGCGATGTGCTCAGTCGGTTTGCCACGTGCTGTCGCACGTTGGGCCTCACCGTCCACGATCGGCGACGTCCGGCCGACCTCGCCGCGGCGCGGTCGGGGTTCGGCGAGCTAACTCGGATCGCTCGCGAGCAGTGCGATGCGTGGACCGGGCTGGCGGCCTCCGGCGACACCAGTGCGCGCGTCATCGAAGCGGTCTGGCAGACCGTGGCAACGGCAGGCGCACTGCAGCGTCAACTCGACATGGCTGCGGGCGACCTGGCGTTCACCTACGACACCGGGCTGTACCTGAAGTTCGCTGCGTCCGCGCCGGACGACTTCCAATTGGCCTATGCCGCCACGCTTTACGACGCAGGCGACTTCGCGAAGGCCGACGCGCTGGTCGGCGCGCTGATCGACCGGCGGCCCAGCTGGCTGCAGGCCAGATGGCTGCGGGTTGCGATGTGCTACCGCGCCGAGCGGTGGTCCGACGTGGTGCGCCTACTCACGCCGGTGGTCAACGACCCCGCGCTCGACGACGCCTACGCCCACGCCGCGCGCGTCGCGCTCGGCACCTCGCTGGCCCGGCTCGGCATGTTCGCGCCCGCCCTGTCGTACCTGGAGGAGCCCGGCGGTCCGGTCGACGTCGCCACGGTCGACGGGACGCTGGCCAAGGCGTTGTCCCTTCGCGCACAGGGTGAGGACCTCGAGGCCACCGACGTGCTCGCCGAGCTCTACGCCGCCAACCCCGAACACGACCAGGTCGAGGTCGCGCTGTCCGACACGTCCTACGGGATCGTGCCAACCACCGCGGCGCGCATCGAGGCCCGCATCGACCCGTGGGATCCGGCGACGGAGCCCGACGAGAACGACTTCGTCGACCCTGGCGCCAAGGAACGCAAGGCGCACCTGCTCATCGAAGCCGAAGCCGAGCTCGCCGAGTTCATCGGGCTCGAGGAGGTCAAGTATCAGGTGGCCCGCCTCAAGAGTTCGGTGGCCATGGCGATCCGACGTCAGGAACGTGGGCTGACGGTCGCGCAACGCACCAACCACCTGGTGTTCGCGGGCCCCCCGGGTACCGGCAAGACCACCATCGCGCGCGTCGTCGCCAAGATCTATTGCGGGCTAGGCATTCTCAAGAAGGAGACCGTCCGCGAGGTCCACCGCGCCGACCTCATCGGCCAGCACATCGGCGAGACCGAGGCCAAGACCAACGCCATCATCGACAGCGCCCTCGACGGCGTGCTCTTTCTCGACGAGGCCTACGCGCTGGTGTCGACCGGGGCGAAGAACGATTTCGGGCTCGTCGCCATCGACACCTTGCTGGCTCGCATGGAGAACGACCGCAACCGCCTCGTCGTCATCGTCGCCGGCTACCGCGCCGACCTCGACATGTTCCTCGACACCAACGAAGGCCTGCGTTCCCGTTTCACGCGCAGCATCGACTTTCCGTCGTACTCGGCGCACGAGCTCGTCGAGATCGCGACGCGCATGGCCGAGAAGCGCGACAGCGTCTTCGAGCAGGAGGCGCTGGCACACATGGAGACCTTGTTCGGTCACCTCGCGACGGCCTCGACGCCCGATACCAACGGGGTGGCCAGGCGCAGCCTCGACATCGCGGGCAACGGTCGCTTCGTCCGCAACCTCGTCGAACGTTCCGAGGAGGAGCGTGAATACCGGCTCGACCACTCCGACGCCGAGGACTTCACCGACGACGAGCTGATGACGATCACCGATACCGACGTCAACAACTCCGCCATTCCGCTGCTGCGCGGCCTCGGTGTGACGGTGCCCGAATGAGCGCCGATCAGAGCGACGAGCGACAGGGGTTCACATCGCGGACACCCGCCAACGACAATCCCGAGAAGGTGGTGTACCGCCGCGGTTTCGTCACGCGCCACCAGGTGTCGGGTTGGCGATTCCTGATGCGGCGCATCGCATCCGGTGTCGCACTGCACGACACCCGCATGCTGGTCGACCCGCTGCGCAGTCAATCCCGCGCAGTGCTCGTCGGCGCGCTGGTACTCGTCACCGGGGTGATCGGGTGCTTCATCTTCTCGCTCATCCGCCCCGCGGGCGTCGCCGGTGACAGCGCGATCCTCGCCGACCGCGAGACCTCGGCGCTGTACGTCCGGCTGGGCGATCAGCTGCATCCGGTGCTGAACCTGACGTCGGCCCGGCTCATCGCGGGCCGCCCCGACAACCCCACGATGGTCAAGAGCAGCGAGCTCGACAAGTTTCCGCGCGGCAATCTGATCGGCATTCCGGGTGCGCCGGAACGCATGGTGCAGAACACCATTGGCGACGCCGAGTGGACCGTGTGCGACAGTGTCTCGGGACCGGCCGCCGGAGTGACGGTGATCGCGGGTCCCTTGGTCGACGGTGGCGAGCGGGCCGGCGCGCTGCCCAAGCACGAGGCGATCCTGGTCGCGAACGCAGGCGGTCCGAACGCCGGTACCTGGCTGCTGTGGGACGGCCGCCGCAGCCCGATCGACCTGAACGACCGGGCCGTCACCGGTGCGCTGGGACTGGCCGCCGATACGCCCCGGGCCGTCGCGCCAGGGCTGTTCAATGCGATCCCCGAGGCGCCTGCGCTGAGCGCGCCGGCCATCCCCGGCGCGGGAGAGCCGCCGCGCTATCAGCTGCCGGTGGCCGCACCGATCGGCGCCGTCGTCACCTCCTTCGACACCGACAACACGCTGCGCCATTACGCCGTACTCGGTGACGGACTACAGCCGGTGTCCTCCGTGGTGGCCGCGATTCTGCGCAACGCCAACTCCTTTGGGCTCGACCAGCCGCCCCGGCTGGGCGCCGACGACGTCGCGCGGTTGCCGGTCGCGGCTGACATCGACACCGCCGCCTACCCCAGCGAGCCGGTCACGCTGGTCGACGCCGCCGCCGCTCCGCTGACGTGTGCCCAGTGGACCCATCCGGCGGACGCCACCAGCAGCGCTCTGACTCTGCGCTCCGGCGTGACGTTGCCGGTGCCCGACGAGCTTCGCACCGTCCAGCTGGTCGGGGCGGGCTCGGGCACCACCGCCAACCGCGTCGTCCTGACACCTGGCCGTGGCTACCTCGTCGGCAGCGGCGGGTCGTACTTCTGGGTCAGCGACACCGGCGTCCGTTACGGCATCGACGTGGACGCCGATCAGAAAGCCGTTGCCGCGCTGGGCCTCACGATGCCCGCGCTACCCATCCCTTGGTCGTTGCTGAGTCAGTTCGCCACGGGCCCGACGCTGTCGCGTGGCGACGCGCTGCTGGCCCACGACGCGCTCGCCGCCGATCCCCAACCCGCTGTTCTGAGGGAGACCCCGTGAGCCGGCTCATCTTCGAGACTCGTCGCCGGATACCGGTGCCGGTCACGCGCAAGGGCACCATCACCATCGAGCCGCCGCCGAGTCTTCCGCGATTGGTACCCCCGTCGTTGTTGCGACGGGTGCTGCCCTACCTGATCGTCATCCTCATCGTCGGCATGATCGTGGCGTTGGTGGCAACGGGGATGCGGCTCATCTCGCCGACGACGCTGTTCTTCCCGTTCGTCCTGCTGTTGGCCGCCACGGCGCTCTACCGCGGCAGCGACAACAAGATGCGCACTGAGGAGGTCGACGCCGAGCGGGCGGACTACCTGCGCTATCTGTCCGTCATCCGCGACAACGTCCGCGCCCACGCCGCCGAGCAGCGCGCGGCGCTCGAGTGGTCCCATCCCGACCCGACGCTGCTCGCCGAGGTACCTGGCACGCGCCGGCAGTGGGAACGCGACCCGTACGACCCCGACTTCCTAGTGCTCCGTGCGGGATTGAACGATGCGCCGCTGAATACCGCCCTGCGAGTGAAGGACACCGCCGACGAGGTCGACCTCGAGCCGGTGTCGCACAGCGCGCTGCGCGGGCTGCTCGACGTCCAACGCACCGTCCGCGCGGCGCCGACGGGCATCGACCTCGCCAAGGTGTCGCGGATCACCGTGCTCGGTGAACCCGACGACGTCCGCACCGCATTGCGGGCTTGGGTCGCGCAGGCCGTCACGTGGCACGACCCCGCGGTGCTCGGCGTCGCCCTGGTGACGCCCGACCTCGAGGCCGACGAGTGGTCGTGGCTGAAGTGGCTGCCGCACAGCGACGTTCCCAGCGCAGTGGACGGCGCCGGGCCCGCGCGCTACCTCGCCGAAGGCGTAACCGAACTGAGTGCGCTGCTCGCCCCCGCACTCGACGATCGCCCGGCGTTCGGCGTGGCCGGCGACCCCGGGGCCAAGCACCTGCTCATCGTGGTCGACGATCCCGACACCGACCCGGCCGTGCTACTGCCCCGCGGTGGCCTCGCCGGGGTGACCCTGGTGCACCGTTCGGAAGAGCCGCCTCATCGCGAACAGTATGCGGATCCAGAGCGTCCCATCCTGCGCATCACCGACGGGCGTCTCGAGCGGTGGCAGACCGGCGGCTGGCAGCCTTACGTCGACGCCGCCGATCGGCTCGACGTCGCGGACGCCCGGCACGTCGCGCGCCGGCTCTCGCGCTGGGACTCCAACCCCAGCCACGCCCGCACCAGCAGTGCGGGTATCGCCACCTTTTCGACGCTGCTTGGCATTCCGGATGCGGCGGCACTGGACGTGGCCAGCCTGTGGGCGCCGCGTGGGCGTGCCGACGAGCTGCGCGTGCCGATCGGCGTGACCGCCACCGGTGACCCGCTGTTCTTCGACCTCAAGGACGAGGCCGAGGGCGGCATGGGGCCGCATGGGCTGATGATCGGCATGACCGGCTCCGGCAAGTCTCAGACGCTGATGTCGATCCTGTTGTCGCTGTTGACCACTCATTCCGCCGACCGGTTGATCGTCATCTACGCCGACTTCAAGGGCGAGGCGGGTGCCGACATCTTCCGCAACTTCCCACAGGTCGTCGCGGTCATCTCCAACATGGCAGAGAAGCGTTCGCTCGCCGACCGTTTCGCCGACACCCTGCGCGGGGAGGTGGCGCGTCGCGAACAGGTGCTGATGGAGGCGGGCCGCCGCGTTCAGGGCAGTGCGTTCAACTCGGTGCTCGAGTACGAGGCCGCCATCGCCGCGGGGCACGACCTTCCGCCGCTTCCCACGCTGCTCGTCGTCGCCGACGAGTTCTCGCTGATGCTCGCAGACCACCCCGAGTACGCCGACCTGTTCGACTACGTTGCGCGCAAGGGCCGCTCGTTCCGCATCCACATCCTGTTCGCGTCGCAGACGCTCGACGTCGGCCGGATCAAGGACATCGACAAGAACACCTCGTACCGCATCGGGCTCAAGGTGGCCAGTCCGAGTGTCAGCCGTCAGATCATCGGCGTCGAGGACGCGTTCCACATCGAGGCGGGTCCCGAGCACAAGGGTGAGGGCTTCCTGGTGCCGACGCCCGGCGCGCTGCCGCTCAAGTTCCGCAGCACCTACGTCGACGGGATCTACGACCCACCGCGGGTCGAGAAGTCGATTGTCGTACAGGCGGTTCCGCAACCGCAGCCGTTCACCGCAGGACACGTCGACGCGGCGCCGGACACCGTGATCGCGACCGAGCCAGCCGCCCACGACGAGCGGACCCCGCGCAAGCTCGTCGCCACCATCGGCGACCAGCTGGCGCACTACGGGCCCAAGGCGCCGCGGCTGTGGCTGCCGCCGCTGGACCAGCCGATCCCGCTCGACGAACTGCTGGCCCGTTCGGACGTATCGGAGCGCCAATGGCGTTGGCCGCTGGGCGAACTCGACAGACCGTTCCACATGCGGCGTGACCCGCTGGTGTTCGACGCGACGTCCGCTGCGTCCAACGTGCTCATCCACGGTGGTCCGAGGTCGGGCAAGACGACGGCGCTGCAGACGTTCATCCTGTCGGCGGCCGCGCTACATTCGCCGCGCGACGTCACCTTCTACTGTCTCGACTACGGCGGCGGTCAGCTGCGGGGCCTTGAGGACCTGGCGCACGTCGGCAGCGTCGCATCACCCGTCGAGCCGGAGCGCATCCGACGCACGTTCGGCGAGCTCGAGCAGCTGCTGCGCGCGCGGCAGGTCCGCGGGCACAACGGCAGTCGGGCAGGCAACGGTGGCCCCGAGCGTGACGAGTACGGCGAGGTCTTCCTCGTCATCGACAACCTCTACGCGTTCAGCCGCGACAACACCGACACGTTCAACACCCGGAATCCCTTGCTGGCGAAGGTCACCGAGCTGGTCAACACGGGTATGTCGTACGGCATCCACGTGGTCATCACCACGCCGAACTGGCTCGAGGTTCCTTTGGCCATGCGCGACGGGCTCGGGCTGCGGCTCGAACTCAAGCTCTCGGACTCCCAGGACAGCAACGTGCGCGTGGTGGGGGCGTTGCGGCGTCCGGCCGACGCCGTGCCTGCCGACCAGCCGGGCCGCGGCCTGACGATGGCGGCCGAGCACTTCCTCTTCGCCGAACCCACACTGCGCGACATCGGCGTGATCAACGCCAGGTACCCGGGTGTGACGGCGCCGCCGGTGCGGCTGCTGCCGACCAACCTGTCGCCGGCCGTCGTCGCCCCGCTGTACCCGGCACCGGAGCGCGTCGTCATAGGCCAGCGCGAAGAGGACCTCGCGGCGGTCTCGGTCGACTTCTTGGCGAACCCGCTGCTGATGGTGTTCGGCGACGCCAAGTCCGGCAAGTCCACCCTGCTGCGACACGTCATCCGCACCGTCCGCGAGCACTCGACGTCGGATCAGGTCGCGTTCACGGTGATCGACCGGCGGCTGCACCTCGTCGACGAACCGCTGTTCCCGGACAACGAGTACACCCCGAACGTCGACCGCGTGACCCCCGCGATGCTGGGGCTCGCCGCGTTGTTGGAGAAGCGTCGCCCGGCGGAGGGGCTGACGCCGCAGCAGATGAGCGGATGGACCTATGAGGGTCATACGCACTATCTGATCGTCGACGACGTCGACCAGATCCCGGATGCGCCCGCCGTCAGCGGCCCGTATGTCGGGCAGCGGCCGTGGGCCGCTCTCGTCGGATTGCTCTCGCAGGCTGCCGAACTCGGACTGCGCGTCATCGTGACGGCCCGTGCGACGGGCTCGGCACATGCGGTCATGACCGCACCGCTGCTGCGCCGGATGAACGAGCTCGGCGCCACGACCGTCATGTTGTCGGGCAACCCGCAGGACAGCGGCAAGTTGCGCGGTCACCGGTTCACCCGGCTGCCCACGGGCCGCGCCATGCTGCTCGACGACGGCGACGACGCCACCTTCGTTCAACTCGTCAACCCGTTCGCCGACGAAGCCGCGGGGACCACCAACCCGAGAAGTAGTGGAAGGGAGTTCAACTGATGACTCTGCGTGTCGTTCCCGAGGGGCTCACCGCGGCAGGCGCCGCGGTCGAGGCTCTGACCGCCCGACTGGCCGCCGCGCACACCGCAGCGGCACCATTGGTGACCGCGGTGATGCCGCCCGCCGTCGATGCGGTGTCGCTGCAGACCGCCGTCGGCCTCAGCGCGCACGGCGCCGAGCACACCACGCTTGCCGCGCACGCCGTCGAGGAACTCGGCCGCTCCGGCGTCGGAGTCGGTGAGTCCGGAGCCAGCTACGCCGCAGGCGACGCCATGGCCGCATCGTCGTATCTGGTCGCAGGTAGCTGACCGTGACCGCCCCCATCTGGATGGCCCTCCCACCCGAGGTGCATTCGACGATGCTCAGCAGCGGCCCCGGACCGGGTTCGCTGTTGGCCGCCGCGGGGGCGTGGCAGTCGCTGGCAACCGAATACTCCTCGGCTGCAGCCGAACTGACCGGCCTGCTCGGCGCCGTTCAGGCCGGGTCTTGGGAGGGACCGAGCGCCGAACAGTACGTGGCCGCCCATGCGCCGTACCTCGCGTGGCTGGCAACGGCCAGCGCCAACAGTGCGGCGGCCGCGGTCCAGCACGAGACCGCCGCAGCGTCCTACACGACGGCCGTCGCCGCCATGCCGACGCTAGCCGAGCTGGCGGCGAACCACGTCGTGCACGGGGTGTTGATCGGCACCAACTTCTTCGGCATCAACACGATTCCCATCGCGCTGAACGAAGCCGACTACGTGCGGATGTGGGTCCAGGCCGCCACCACGATGAGCACCTACCAGGCGGTCGCGTCCGCTGCGGTGGCCGCCACCCCCGCCACGACGCCCGCGCCGATGTTGCTGGCCCCCGGCGTGGGGGAGGCGGGCACCTCGGCCGCCACCGCGCAGCAGACGTTCGCTCAGGTGCAGGCGCTGGACGCGGGTCAGGCGCTGAACTCGTCGGACCTCATTTCGCAACTGTTGCAGTTGGTTTCGCAGCTGTACCAGGCGTACACCGACTACACCTACTCGCTGTTCGAGCCGATCATCACCTTCTTGGAAGACCCCGTCGGCAACACCGTCCAATTGATCACCGGGCTGCTGACCAACCCCGGCCCGACATTGGTGCAGTACGGGCCGTTCCTGTTCGCCGTTGCCTACCAGGCCTTTTCGTGGGTGGGGGCATCGCTGACCTACCCCCAGCTGCTGCTGCAACCGCTGCTGGCGATCGGGCTGGCCGTCGGCAACCACTTCCTTCAGCAGTACCTCGACAAACTCGCTCCGGTCGAGCCCGAGCCCGCGCCTGCGCCCGCCCCACAGCCTGCGGCTCAACCCGTCCGAGTCGATGCGCCCAGTCAGCTGCCCACCGCGACCGTCGCACCCACGGTGCCGAGCGCGCCCACGTCGTCGGTGACGTCCGTGGCGGGCGGCACCGCACCGGGCGTCGGGTCGGCCGCAGGGGTGGCCGCGCCGATGGCGCCGTACGCCGTCGGCGGACCCGACCCCGGGCCAGGACCTACCCCGACGCTGCGAGAGGGCACCGGAGCCAAGGCCCCGGCTGCCGACATCGCCGCCTTCGCAGCGGCCGGTGCAGCGGCGTCCTCGTTGGCCAAGCGCAAGGCGCGGCGCCGTCGTGGCGCTGCCATCAAGGAGCGCGGCTACGCCGACGCCTACATGGACTACGAACCCGATCCCGAGGAGGCGCCACCCGAACCGA
Source organism: Mycobacterium sp. RTGN6 (assembly GCF_033804605.1). Taxonomy (NCBI): domain Bacteria; kingdom Bacillati; phylum Actinomycetota; class Actinomycetes; order Mycobacteriales; family Mycobacteriaceae; genus Mycobacterium; species Mycobacterium sp. RTGN6. The sequence continues at coordinate 259,870 of NZ_JAPZKZ010000008.1, read as the reverse complement.
TCCGCCGGCCCCGGGTAACCGCCTCGGAAACGGGCTCAGGCGCCATGGGATTCACGGGCACCACGACCAACGTGGGCGCCGAGGAGGCCGCCGGGCTGACCGAGCTTGCGGGCGACACGTTCGGCGGCGGTCCGACCGACCCTCTGCTGCCGGGAGATTGGGACCAAGGGGGAGGACCCCGCCGCTGAACAGACCAGTAGTCCACCACCGTCGCACCCAAACAATTCGAAAGGAAGTGTCATGAGCCTCTTGGACGCTCACATCCCACAACTCGTCGCCTCCGAGGCCGCGTTCTCGGCCAAGGCCGCGCTGATGCGCAGCACCATCGCACAAGCCGAGCAGGCCGCCCAGTCGTCGCAGGCGTTCCACATGGGCGAGTCGGCGGTCGCGTTCCAGGCTGCGCACGCCCGCTTCATCGAGGTGTCGGCGAAGGTAAACGCCTTGCTGGACATCGCGCAGGCCAACATCGGCGACGCCGCGAGCACGTACGTCGCCGAGGATGCCGCCGCCTCCTCCACCTACAACGTCATCTGACCCGCTGAGCTGAAAGGACACCTCTGATGTCTCAAATCATGTATAACTACCCGGCGATGCTGGCTCTGTCCGCCGAGATGAACGGCTACGCAGGCGCTCTGCACGCAGTCGGTGCCGACGTCGCGAGTGAGCAGGCTGCGCTGTCCGGCGCATGGCAGGGCGACACCGGCACGAGCTACCAGGCCTGGCAGGCGCAGTGGAACACGAGCCTCGAGGAACTGGTCCGCGCCTATCGGGCGATGGCAAGCACTCACGAGACCAACACCATCTCGATGAGCGCACGCGACGCGGCGCAGGGCGCCAAGTGGGGCGCATGAGATTCAGTGGCCGCTAACGCCGTCGAGCTGACCGCCGAGCAGGCCTGGTTCGTCGCAGACACGTGCAGCGCAGGGAGCTTTCCCTGGGTGTTGGCCATCACGCCGCCCTACAGTGACGTCGGGCTGCGCGCGGCCTTCGAGGCCGCGCGCGCCGCGGAACTGAAGGACATGGGCGTGATGGCCGCCGATGGGACGATCGATTCCTCAGTGCGCCAATGGGTCACGACGACGTGCCGCGCTCGGCGCTGGCTCGAACTCCGGTTCGTCAGCGGCTCGGGCAACCTGCTGCGCGGCATCGTGGCACGCCGCGACGAGCATGTCGTCGCGGCGTTCCGCGGAGGGGGACTCGTCACGTTCACGGCACTGGAAATCGACCATCCGCAGGCGTTCGTGCCGATCGTCACCGCGGGGCTCTCGGGCCGGGAACCGGCGCGCTTCGACGAGTTCGCCATCCCTGCCCGGGTGGGAGCCCGCGCCGACGAGCAGCTGCGCAGCGGAGCCGAACTCGCCGACGTCATCGAGTTCCTCGGCATTCCCGCGACCGCGCGCCCCGTGGTGGAGGCCGCATACTCACCGGATCGCACCTACGTGGAGATCGTCGCGGGCGACCACCGTGACGGACACCGCGTCAGCACGGACGTCGGGGTCAGCGTCGTCGACACGCCTGCGGGGCGCGTGCTCGTCGCCCCGTCGAAGGCATTCGACGGGGAATGGTTGTCCACCTTTACTTCTGGTACGCCGTTGGCGATCGCCACTGCGATCGAGCGGCTCACCGCCACGCTTCCTGACGGGCCCTGGTTCCCGCAGTCAAACCTGACCCGAGACTTCGACCAGAGAACGGAACAACAGCAATGTCGTCAGACACTCACTCACTAGGCTCGGCCACCGGCCCCGCGGTGATGCCGATCGTCCGCGTCGCCGTGCTCGCCGGCGGTGAAAGCGGTCGGGTCACCGACATGGCGTTGCCAACGGAACTTCCGCTGCGGGAGATCCTTCCGGCGGTACGCCGGATGGCGCTTCCGCCTAGTGACGACCCCGACGACTCCACGCTGACGGCGCTGTCGCTCGCCCCGGTGGGCGGTGCGCCGTTCAGCCTCGACGCGACACTGGACACCGTCGGCGTGGTCGACGGGGATCTCCTTGCGCTGCAGCCGGTTCCACTCGGACCGGCCGCGCCTCGGATCGTCGAGGACATCGGTGACGCCGCGGTGATCTTCTCCGCCGCGCGTGAGAAGCCATGGGGTGCCGCCCACGTCGAGCGTTTCGCGGGGGTCGCCGTCGTCGGCCTGATCCTGTTCGCCACCGTCGTCGCCGTGCTGCACCACGCCTCGGAAGGCGGCAACGCCGGGCTCATCGTGGCCAGCACCGTCGCGGTGTTGACGGTGCTTGGCGCCTTGGCGACGCGCGTGCAACTTCCGCAGTTGGCCACCGCGTTGTCGGTGGCCGCGCTCGGGCCCGTCGCTGCAGCGTTTGCGCTGGCCGTCCCAGGAGAGTTCGGGCCATCACAGGTGCTGCTCGCTGCTGCCGGCGTGACGGCGTGGTCGATCGTCAGCATCACCATCGCCGAGCGTGCGATCGCCGTCTTCACCGCAGCCACCGTCGTCGGCGCAGGCGCACTCATCACCGCGGGAGCCGCCGCGATCTGGGAGCTCAACGCCGTCGTCGTTGGGTCCGTGCTGGTGGTGCTCGCCCTGCTGGTGACCGTTCAGGCCGCCCAATTCTCCGCACTGTGGGCGCGGTTCCCCGTGCCGGTGATCCCCGCACCGGGTGACCCGACGCCGTCGGCGCCGCCGCTGGAAGTGCTCGCAGACCTCCCCCGGCGGGTGCGGATCAGCGACTCGCACCAGACCGGCTTCATCGCGGGCGGCGTGCTGCTGGCCACGGCAGGAACGCTGACTCTTGCTGCCCCACAGGGTACTTCGCACTGGGTCTGGTACGTGGTCGCCGCGGTGGCGCTCGGTGCCGTGCTGCGGGCCCGGGTATGGGATTCCGCACCGTGCAAGGCGTGGCTGCTGAGCCAGCCGTTCCTGCTCGCGATCGGGCTCCTCGCGGTGTACCTGACCGACGGCCGCTACCCCGCGGCCTGGTGGGCGCTCGCGGCGCTGGTGGCGGTGACGGCGGTGTGGGCCGTCGCGGCGATCTTCCCGCGCGTCGCCTCCCCGGACACCTACTCGCTGCCGATGCGCCGCCTGGTCGGATTCCTCGCCGCGAGTGTCGACGCGTCGCTGATCCCCGTGCTGGCCTACCTGGTCGGAATATTCGCGTGGGTGCTGAACCGGTGACTAATGCCCGTTCCGGGCTCGCGGCCCTTGCCGCGGCACTTGTGGTCGCAACGATGGGCTGCCCTGCTGCACAGGCGATCACGCCACCTCAGGTGGACCCCCAGGTTGCGCCGCCATCGGGCAACGCGGGACCCGTGCAGCCCATGGCGCAGCGCAGCCCGTGTGTCACCGCCGGCATCCTGACCGGAACGAACCCCGGTGCGGTCAGCCCGAATCAGTTGATGCTCAACCTGTCCGGTGCGTGGGAGTACAGCAGAGGCGAAGGTCAACTCGTCGCCGTCATCGACACCGGGGTGCGACCTGGCCCACGGTTGCCGAACGTCGAGGCGGGTGGCGACTTCGTCGAATCGACCGACGGGCTGACCGACTGCGACGGCCACGGCACGTTGGTGGCGGGCCTGATCGCAGGCAAGCCGGGACCCGACGGCTTCTCCGGCGTCGCGCCGGAAGCCAGGGTGCTGTCGATCCGTTCGACGTCCGCCAAGTACTCGCCGCGCGCCACGGCCGAGGACCAGGCGACGGCGCGGGCGGCGCTCGACGTGGCCACTCTCGCGCGGGCCATCGTGCGCGCCGCCGACCTCGGTGCACGCGTCATCAACGTCTCGGCGGTGACGTGCCTCGCGGCCGACGAGACCGTCGATCAGACCGAACTCGGCGCGGCCCTGCGATATGCCGTCGACGAGAAGGACGCCGTCGTCGTCGCCGCCGCGGGCAACAACCAGGCCGGATTGAACCCGGGCTCGGCTTGCCCGTCCAACCCGCTGTCCGATCCGGCGCGGCCCGACGACCCGCGCAACTGGGCGGCGGTGACCTCGGTGTCGATCCCGTCGTCGTGGCAGCCCTACGTGCTGTCCGTCGGATCGTTGGCGGCGACCGGCAGGCCGTCCCCGTTCACGATGGCTGGCCCGTGGGTGGGCGTCGCGGCACCCGGCGAGAACGTCGCCTCGGTCGGCAACGGCGAGGACGGTGGCCTGGCCAATGCGTTGCCGAACGATCAGGGTGAGCTCTTCCCGCTCAATGGTTCGAGCTTCGCGGCCGCGTACGTGTCCGGCGTTGCGGCGTTGGTACGCAGTCGGTTTCCCGAGCTCACCGCGGAACAGGTGGTGCATCGGTTGAAGGCAGGGGCGCAAGGTGCCGCGCGGGCCCCGTCGAACCTGACCGGAGCGGGCCTCGTCGATCCCGTCGCCGCGCTCACCTGGGACATCGACGAGGCCGGTGACGGTGGCCTTGGGCCGGAGGCCAAACCCGTCGCCGCACCGGCCGACCCAGCGCCGAAGGACTCCACCCCGCGCACGATTGCGCTCGCAGGCACCGCTGCGCTGGCACTGGCCGCCGTCCTCACGGCCGCCGTCGTCGCGCACCGACGAAAGGACACCCCGTCGTGACCCTCCGAATTGCGTTGGCCCTGTTGGTCATCGTGCCTGCGGCCATGGCATATCCATGGCAGTCGAACACGGACTACTGGATACTCGGCGTCGCGATCGCCGTCGTGCTCATCGTATTCGCCTGGTGGCGTGGGCTGTTCGTCACGACTATGATCGGCCGCCGACTCGCAGTGTGGCGCCGTAACCACTCGAAGCCGAAGGTACGGCCATCGACTCGGGCCACGGTGCTGCTGCTCGTCGACGACCCCGTTGGCGTCGGGGTGCCGCTGTCACTCATAGCGGGATACACCGACCGGTTCGGGATCCGCTGCGACAAGGTCCGGGTCACCAGCGTCGACGACGGCGGTGCACGCACGACGTGGATCGGCGTGACCCTGGATGCAGCTGCCAATCTCGCTGCCCTACAGGCGCGTTCGCCCGAGCTTCCGCTGACCGAGACGGCCGAGATCGTCGCGCGGCGGCTTGCCGACCAGCTGCGGGAAGCGGGGCTCGGAGCAACCATCGTCAGCGAGGCCGACGCGCCGTTGATCGAGGGCGGCCGCGAGACGTGGAGTGGGGTCCGCGACGACGCCGGAACCCTCTCCGCATACGGGGTCCCGGTCGACGACCGCTTCGCCGAGCGACTCTCCGAAGTCTGGGCACAGCCGGGCGAGACCTGGACCGCGTTGGAGTTCAGCGGAACGGCGACCCGTCCGACCGTCGCCGCGGCGTGCGCGTTTCGCACCGATGCGCCGCGCAAGGGTGCGCCGTTGGCGGGCCTCGTCGTTCTGTCGGGCCTGCAGCGCCCGCGGCTGGCAGCGTTGGATCCGCGGTCGGTCCAGCGAATCGGCATCACCCCAGTTCCGCTGCCTCCCGGGCGGCTGGATCAGGTCCGTTGGCACGTCGAGTCGGCCAACTCGACGTTGGCTGAGCAAACACGCTTGTAGTATCGCCGCATGGCAGGGGAGGTCGAGACGTCAGAGGTGCCCGAGCCGTCCCCTCGTCGGCGGCGCAGGTCGCTTCTGCTTCTGGCAGGGGCGACGGTCACCGGGGCCATCGTCGGGCTGGTCCTCGTGCTCCTGTGGCCCGAGCGGGTCGAGGCCGTGACCACGCCGGAGGTCCCGGCCACGCATCCCCCGGCCCCGCCCGTCACCACCAGTCAGTCGGTCGAATCGACGACGGCCGAGCCCGCGCCACCTCCAGCACCGGAACCGACGCCGAGCGTCGCCGTGGAGTCGCCGCCAGCCGCACCGCCCCAGGAGCCACCCCCGCCGAGTGAGCCCGCGCCACGGCCGGCGCCAAGTCCCACGTTGCGGACGCCGATCAGCGTGAGCCCCGAACCGCGGCCCGCCTTCCCCAACCAACCGGGAGGTGACGGGAAGCCGCCCGAGGGCGGACTCCTCCCGGGGCTTGGGCTACCCGGGCCGTTGTAGGTCCTAGGCGAACATGAAGTCGCGCATGAAACGGTTCATCCTGCGCAGGTAGTCGGGCTGGCTGACGTGCAGGATGTGGTTGCCGGGGAACCAGTGCAACGCGCAGCGGTCCCAGTGCTCCCACAATGCCTCGGCTTGCTCGGGTGGGGCCAGCCGGTCACCGAGGCCGGTGATGATCAGGCGCCGGTCCTTCGGCACCAGCGGCGCATAGTTTAGCGGCGAGTGGTACCGCGACGCGCCGGCCATCAGCTCGGCGTCGGTGCCAGTGACCCGATTGCCCAGCCTCACCAGGAGATTCGCGGGGAACCAATCGTCGAACGCCGACTCCGGGGTCACGACGGGCACGTTCGGAATGACGGCCTGGATGCGGTCGTCGACCGCGGCGATCAGCGCCGAAGTGTAGCCGCCGAGCGACATCCCGGTCAGCGCAATCCGGTCCACCCCGGTGTACTCGAGATAGTCGAGCACCGAGCGGAAGTCGTGCACGGCCTGCGCCATGGCCTCGGCGAAACCCGAGAAGCCGTCGGCGAAGTAGCCGTAACCGCTGAAGGGCGAATGCCTTTCGGCGCGCCGGCCGTGGAACGGCAGCGTGTACAGCAGGATGTCGTAGCCCGATCGATAGAACCAGGGCAGCGAGAAGAACAAGCCGTTGAACAGATACGCCGAGCCCATGAAACCGTGGATGAGGCACAACGTGGGGTGCGGACCGTCGTCGTGCATCCAGTGCTGCGCATGCACGACGTTGTTGCGCTCGTAGCCCCGACGGCGTTCGCGCACAGCGGGATTGATCGCCTCGAAGCTACTGGCGAACTTGATGTTCTGGACGCGGCCGTGGGCCATCCACTCCGCGACGGGGTTGGCCGGCCGCGACGAGACGCGGGGCGGGGCGCTTGGCGCGGGAAACGACACAGTCGGATCCTTGGCCGCGGCCAACTCGGCGTAGAACCGCAACCCATCGTGCTCGGCGCGCGAGTCCGACGGGCGCAGCACCGCACCGGCCACCCGCGGCAGCATCGCCGCACCGACGAGCGAGGCGATCGCGGTGCGCAGCCCCAGATCGGCGACGGCGGAGGCGTCGACGACGAGCTTCTGCTCCCACGTCAGATCTGCGCGCCGTGGCAGCCCGCCCGCGGTGGCGTCGGCGCCCGCGACGTCGGGAACGGGAATGGGGGGATCGACCGGGGTACTCGTGTTCGACTTCGAACTGGCCACGGCCCGATGGTATCCCGCGCGCGGCCTAACTCAGCCGATATACAAGCGAATCGCCAACGGTTTGCGGGCGATAGTTCGCGGCCACCCAGTCGGCGATCTCGCGGGTGTGGGACTCGGTGTGGCTCTCCGCGTGGATGACCCTGCCGTAGCGCGCGCCCGCTCCTGCTTCGACGTAGTAGGCGATCTTGCGTGCATGCACGTCGTCGATGAACTGCGCGAGCGTGGGGACGGGGTCTCCACTCCAGCCGCCGATCGCCATCACAGAAGTGCCCGAGGCGAGTTCGAGTACCGCCGCCGACTGCGATCCGTTGGTCGCCGCCGACCACGGGGTGTTGGCGGACGCGAGCAGGACTGCCAGGTCGCGGTTCGTGGCCTCGTCACCGGTCCAGCCCGCACCGGCGAGGGCAGTCACCACCTCTTCGAGCTTTGCGGTCTGTTCGGACGTCCGGTGCACGGAGCCAACCGCGTTGGGCACGGTGCCGTGGTGAGGCGTCATGGCAGTGGCGATCGAGTATCCCGCCGTGCCTGCGCACGCCGCCACGATGCCAACGACAATCCCGATTCGCGCCCAGCTGCGCCGCCCTTGAACCGTCAGCGCCGCGGCGACCAGCGCCGAACCCGCCACCGCCCACGGCAGCAGGGCCGGTCCAAAGTGGTTGCGGGTGAGCATGATCGACGACCATCCGCCACCCAGTACCAGCATGAGCACCAGCGCCATCCGGCCGTCCCAATCGGGTAGCACCCGCCACGCCCAGGCTCCGCCCAACCCGACCAGCGCTCCGATCGCCGGAGCGAGGGCGACGGTGTAGTACGGGTGCACCGTACCGTTCATGAAACTGAACACCAGCCCGGTGATGAGCAACCAGCCGCCCCACGTCAGCAGCGCGGCCACCTCGTCACGAACCAGCTTGCGGCGCAACGCCAGATACGCACCGAATGCGACGACGAACACGGCGACCGGAAGCAGCCAAGATATTTCGCTGCCGAACTCGCCGGTGAACAGGCGATGTACGCCGACGGCCGCGTTCGGCATTCTGGCCGCCGGGCCGCCCCAGTCTGAGGCGCCTTCGGACGGCGTGCCGAGGATCCGGTTCATCCCGTTGTAGCCAAACGCCAGATCCAGCACGCTATTGTCGGTCGAACCGCCGATGTACGGGCGGGAGCTCGCCGGTATCGACTGTACGATCAGCACCCACCAACCCGCTGCGGCGATGAGCGTGAGCGCCCCTACGGTCAAGTGCAGCAGTCGCTTTCGCCACGCGATCGGTGCTGCCAGCAGGTACGCTGCGGCGAATCCCGGGAGCACGACCGCGGCCTGCAGCATCTTGGTCAGGAATGCCGTGCCCATCACCGCGCCGACGACGGCAAGCCAGCGCCATGACCCCGACTGCACGGCCCGAGTGACGCAGTACGCGGCGATCGTCAACAGCAACACCAGAAGGGCGTCGGGGTTGTTGAACCGGAACATCAGCGCCGCGGCGGGCGTGCAGGCCAGGATCGCACCGGCGAGCAGCCCCGCCACCTGACCCTGCTGTGCGTCCGACACGGTGCGCCGCATCGTCGCGTAGAGCACTGCCACGGCCGCGACGCCCATGAGGGCCTGGGGCACCAGCACCGACCAGCTGCTCAACCCGAACAGCCGCACCGAGAGTCCGGTCACCCACAGCGCGCCTGGCGGCTTGTCGACCGTGATGAAGTTCTGCGCGTCGAGCGATCCGAAGAACCACGCCGACCAGCTCTGCGCGCCGGCTTGCGCGGCCGCTGCGTAGAAGGCGTTCCCGTAGCCGCAGGCGGACAGGTTCCACAGATACAGCACGGACGTGGCAGCGAGCAGGGCAGCCAGCATCCACCGTGGCCACCGGGCAGTCACGTCGCCACACTGCCTGGTGACCCTGACCGTCGGCATCGGCGCGGCTGGTAATCGACTGTGGGTCACAGCGGCATCGGACATGATGGCCCCATGTGGAACCCCGACGTCTACCTCGCCTTCGCCGATCACCGCGGACGGCCGTTCTTCGATCTGACCGCCCGGGTCGCGGCCGAGTCGCCTCGACGCGTCGTCGACCTGGGCTGCGGCCCCGGCAATCTCACCGTCACGCTTGCGCAGCGGTGGCCCGACGCGGTCATCGAGGCGGTCGACAGCTCGCCGGAGATGGTGGCGGCCGCCCGTGAGCGCGGGCTGGATGCGGTGGTCGGCGGCATCGACGAGTGGTCACCCAAGTCGGACACCGACGTCGTCATCAGCAACGCTGCGCTCCAGTGGGTGCCCGACCACGTCGAGCTGATGGTCCGCTGGGCGGGCGCGCTGCCCGCGGGGGCGTGGATCGCCATGCAGGTGCCAGGCAACTTCGACGCACCGTCGCACGAGGCGGTGCGCGAGGTCGCCCGCAGTGCCCCGTTCGCAGAAGCGTTGCGGGACATGCCATGGCGAGAGGCCGACGTCGTCGAAGTACCCGAGCGCTACGCCGACGTGCTCACAGACGCGGGCTGCGCCGTCGACGCATGGGAGACCACTTACGTCCACCAACTGACCGGTGAGACCCCGGTGCTGGACTGGATCACGGGCACCGCGCTGACTCAGGTCAAGAGCCGGTTGACTGAGGAAGCGTGGCAGCAGTACCGCCAGGCCATCATTCCGCTTCTGGCCCAGGCCTATCCGGTCCGCGCGGATGGCACGACGTTCTTCCCGTTCCGGCGCATCTTCGTGGTCGCCCGGGTGGGCGGCTAGCGCGTCTTGTCGAGCAACTCGATCACCTGGGCGACGAGCGCGTCGATGTCGGCACCGGCGGTGTCGAGCACCAGATCCGCGTCCTCCGGCGGCTCGTACGGTGCGTCGACCCCGGTCATGCCCTTGAGCTCGCCCGAACGCGCCCGCGCGTAAAGCCCCTTGGGATCGCGCTTCTCACACTCCGCAAGCGATGTCGCCACGTACACCTCGATGAAGGTCAGCTTCGCCGCTTCGTTGAGCGCGCGCGCGATCTGGCGATCGGACTTCAGTGGGGAGACCAGCGATGCGAGTGCAATCACCCCGGCGTCGGCGAGCAGGCGCGTGAGATGCCCTACCCGCCTGATGTTCTCGGCGCGGTCACCGGCGGAGAAGCCGAGGTCGTCGGAAAGCCCGTGACGTAGGTTGTCGCCGTCGAGCAGGTAGGCGACGTGCCCCGACTCGACCAGCGCGCGTTCGACGGCGACGGCGACGGTGGACTTGCCGGATGCGGGCAGGCCGGTGAACCAGATGGTCGCGCCGCGTTGGCCGGTCTTGCCCCAGCGATAGTCGCGATCCAGCGACGAAGGGTGCCAACGGATGTCGTTGCGGGTCTGCTCACCCGGCTTGACTTCGCGCGCCTCGGTGATGGTGCCCGCGCCGACGGTGTCGTTGGAGGTCTCGTCGATCAGGATGAACGACCCGTTGTCGCGGACGTCGGAATAGGGATCGGCGACGACGACCGAACTGGTGCGAAGTGTCACCGCGCCGATGTCGTTGAGCACCAACTCGACTGGGCCGTCCAAATCGTCGAGCGTCTCGGGGTCCAGCCTGCTGTGCAGCGCCTGAACGGTGGCCCGCACGGTCCTTGCGCCCTGCTTGAGCGCCAGCCGGTCGCCTGCGCGCAGCGGCGTCTCGGTGAACCAGCACACCGTCGCGTCGAGCTCACGTGCCAGCACGGGCAGCGTCGCGTCGTCGGCGCCGCTGACGAACACGTCGCCACGGCCGACGTCGATGTCGTCGGCGAGTTCGAGGGACACCGACAGCGGAGCGACGGCGACACCCCTGGCGTCGTCGAGGGTGTCCAGGGCGGTGACCGTCGACGCCGAACCCGACGGTAGGGACACGATCGGATCGCCGACGCGCAGGGTGCCTGCCGCAAGGCGGCCGGTGTACCTTCTGCGTTCGTCGGCAGTCGGTCGCGACACCCACTGCACCGGTAGGCGGAGCTTGGCAGTCTCGGGTTGGGGAGCCGAAAGCTCGATTCCCTCAAGGTATTCCAGCAAGGTCGGGCCGTCGTACCACGGCGTCTGGGTGGAGCGGGCCACGACGTTGTCGCCGAGCTTGGCCGCGATCGGGATCACCGTCAGGTCGGCTGCACCCAGCCGTGCCGCCAACTGGTGGAGGTCGGCTTCCACCTCGGCGAACCGGGCCTGATCGAAGTCGATGAGGTCGATCTTGTTCACGGTGGCGACGAAGTGTTGGATGCCAAGCAGTTTCGCGATGCGGGCATGCCTGCGGGTCTGTCGGAGCACTCCGGCGCGCGCGTCGACCAGGAGGATCGCCGCGTGCGCGTTGGAGGCGCCGGTGAACATGTTGCGGGTGTAGCGCTCGTGGCCCGGAGTGTCGGCCAGGATGTAGCTGCGCGCCTCGGTGGAGAAGAAGCGGTACGCCACGTCGATGGTGATGCCCTGTTCGCGCTCCGCCCGCAGCCCGTCGGACAGCGCGGCCAGGTCGGCGATGCCGTCGGTATCGGTGACCGCCTCGAGGTGGTCCAGCGGCAGACTGTCCGTGTCGTGCATCAGGCGGCCGATCAGCGTGCTCTTGCCGTCGTCGACGGAGCCCGCCGTGGTGATGCGCAGCAATTGGCGGGTCATCAGAAGTACCCCTCACGCTTGCGGTCTTCCATGGCGGCCACGGAAGTCCGGTCGTCGGCGCGGGTCTCGCCACGCTCGGACACCGTCGCCGCGGAGATCTCGGCGATGACGCCGCTGATGTCCGTCGCACGCGACCGCACCGCGCCGGTGATGGTGAGGTCACCCACGGTTCGGTACCGCACCCACTCGACGGCCGACGTCTCGCTTCCCTGCGGCTGCACGTACTCGGAGACGGCGAGCAGAATGCCGTCGCGTTCGACGACCTCGCGTTCGTGCGCGAAGTAGATCGGAGGCAGTTCGAGGCCCTCGAGTTCGATGTAGCGCCAGACGTCGAGCTCGGTCCAGTTGCTCAGCGGGAACACGCGGACCTGCTCGCCCTTGCGGATTCGGCCGTTGTACAGCGACCACGGCTCGGGCCTTTGAGCGCGCGGGTCCCATTGGCCGAACTCGTCGCGGAAGCTCAGGATGCGCTCCTTCGCGCGGGCGCGCTCCTCGTCACGGCGAGCGCCACCGAACGCAGCGTCGAACCCGCCTGCCTCGAGCGCGTCGAGCAGCGTGCGGGTCTGCTGACGGTTGCGTGACGCGCCTTCGCCCGGGTCTGCGACCCGGCCGCTGTCGATGGTCTCTTGAACCGAGCCGACGATCAGCCGGTGACCGTGCTCGGCGAGCCGGCGGTCGCGGAACTCGATGACTTCCGGGAAGTTGTGGCCGGTGTCGACGTGCAGCACCGGGAACGGCAGCGGCGATGGCCGGAATGCCTTCTCCGCCAACCGCAGTAGCACGATGGAGTCCTTGCCCGCGGAGAACAGCAGCACGGGCCGCGGTAGCTCCGCGACCACCTCACGGATGATGTGGACCGCCTCGGCTTCGAGGAGACGAAGCTCGTCGACGTGGGTGTCGTCGAACGTGACCGTGGTCGTCATATGGGCAGCCCCTCTCGTTCGGCGTCCTCCCGATAGCGATCCACCCAGTCGTCGGAGCGCTGGTCGGCCTGACGTTCGAGCACAGGCGGAGGTGCCAGTCTGGGGTCCATCCCGAGCGCCTCCAGAACGGTCCCGACGATCTGGGTGAGGTTGCGCCACAACACCGGATAGGCCACGTCGATGGGGTCGATGCCCTCCTCCGCGAACCAGTCGCGCCAGCCCTCCTCCTGCGCACGCAGCATCGTGACCACGTGGGCGATGGCTCCGGCGTGGTATTCGGCACGGGCGTCGCGCACCGGGTCGGGGCGGCCCCGCCAGACGCGCGTCTGGACGGCTCGCCAGAACGACACCGCCTGTGAGACGACGTCCGGTCGGTAGACGTGCACGAGCACCGGATCACTGCCGACGACGTCGCGGATCGCGGCCAGCAATCCGTCGCCTGAACGATTGGGCAGCCCTTTGGCACGGTCGAGCAGCAGCGAAGTCTGGTTCCACATCAGCTTCCCGCCCCACACGCCGTTCGGGGTGCGGCCGACGGTGCGGATGTAGTCGCGCCAGATCTCCGCGGGAGCGATGTCCGGCTTGCCCTCGTCGAGCGGGTCCAACAGCTGCAGAATCGATTTGTCCTCAACGCTTTTGAACCACTGCCGAGGCTGCGGCGACTGGCTGGTGGTGGGCAGGTATTGAAAGAACTCCTGAGGCTCGCCCGCGACGCCGGTGGCACGCAGCGACTCGACGAGCAGGGTGCTGCCACTGCGCTGGGAAGCGAGCACGAGATAGGCGGTCGGGGCCATGCGCTGCAGCGTAGCGGGTGCCGAAACCCCTTGCACTGCCGATATTCTGCTCACCACGAGCCAAACTATTGCTGGATTTCGTCGTGCACTCCGCGGTCGGAGGCGATGGCCGACCGGCTGGGTAGTGGGAGGCCAAGGATGCGCAGGTAGGTCTCCGTATAGCGCTCGGCGATTCTGGTTCCCGCGAAGTCGGACGGGATGACGTCATTGGTCTTCTGGCGCCAGGCGTCGAGCAGAAGCGCGAGGTCGCCCGCGATAGCCTCGGCCTTGTCGCTCGGTTCCCCGTCGAGCAGGTTGTCGCGCTCCGTGGGGTCGGCGACCAGGTCGTACAGTTCGCGGGCCGGACGAGGTCCGCGCGTCAGCGGTTCGACCGCATGGCCGGGAGCGCTGTCCGCGATGTCCCACGGCAGGTCGAGCACGGGCCGCGCGGCGTAGTTCTCGATGTAGCTGTATTCCTTCGTGCGAATGGCACGTATCGGATCGAACGAGTCATGATAGGTCTTGGTGGTGTAGACCTCGGTGCGTGCCGTTTCGGCTCGGCTTGCTTGGCGCAGTTGATCGGCGTGCGAAATCCCTTGCACCGCTTCGGGAACGTCGACACCAAGCAGGCCTAGCAGGGTGGGGAGCAGGTCGACCCCGCTGAACAGCTCGTCGTAGACGATGGGGGCGCGGTCGTTCGCCTTCGGGGGACGGACGATGAACGCGATCCCCGTACCCGCGTCGTACAGCGTGGACTTGGCTCTCGGGAGGGCCGGTCCGTGGTCGGTCATGAACACCACCCAGGTGGTGCGGTCGAGTCCGGTCGACTCGAGGGTGTCCAACAGTTGCCCGACGGCCGCGTCGGCGACCGCGATGGATCCGTAGAAGTCGGCCAGATCCTGGCGCACGTCGTCGGTGTCGGGGAGGTAGTCGGGCACCGTGACGCCGTCGGGCTCGGCGGGCTCGTACCGATCGTGCGGATACGGGCGGTGCGTCTCGAAGAAGCCCGCGGTGAGCAGGAACGGCTCAGTCGGTGCGTCGGCGAGCCAGGCCGTGGCGCGCTCGACGACGTACTCGCAGTAGGAGTTGCTCACGTCGTATTCGTCGAAGCCGAGTCGCACCGGATAGGACGTTTCGTGCTGCATGCCGAATAGCGCAGTATGCCAACCAGATTCAGAGAGCAGGCTGGGCAGCGTCCGGACGCCTGCGCGGTACTCCCAGCCGTGGTGCGCCAGGCCGATCAGCCCGTTGTCGTGCGGGTAGCGGCCCGTGAACAGCGACCCGCGCGACGGCGAACACAGCGGGGCAGTCGCGTGGGCGCGGGTGAACAAGATGCCCTCTCCTGCCAGCTGGTCCAGTCGGGGGCTCACCACGTCGGCGTGGCCGTAGACGCCGAGATACCGGCCGAGGTCGTGCCAATGGATGATCAGCACGTTGTCGCGCTGTGGTTCGGTCACGTGGCGTCTCTCATCGTCGTACACCGAACCCGGCCCGTCGACGGTCGGCAACCCTTTCGCTCATCGAAAGCAACTTATCCACAGTCTGGGTTTCATCCACAACTTGGGCTTCGGTGGTGGTGGCGAGTCGTGTCTGACGGGCAGAATCGAACGCATGTTCGAGGAGTCCGACGATGCCGCGCTGGTCACCGCCATTGGTGACGAAGCCCGCGCGGAGGCCGCTGCGGCGGCGCGGCGGCTGGCCGCGATCGCCGAACTCACCGACCGGCGCTGCAACTCCGAACTCGGCGAACAGCGCCAGTACTGGGCCTGCGACGCGTTCGACAGCGTCGCCGCCGAGGTCGCCGCCGCGCTGAGCATCGGCCACCGCGCCGCCACCGGACTGCTGCGCCAAGCGCTCGCGTTGCGCCACCGGCTGCCGAAGGTGGCCGTCCTGTTGGCCGAGGGGGTCATCACCGCGCGCATCGCGGCCACGCTGACCTGGCGTACCCGGTTGGTCGACGATCCGGAGGTGGCGGCGCGCGTCGATGCCGACCTAGCAGCTGCGGCGAACCGGTTCGGGCCGATGTCGGAGGCCAAACTCGAGGCCGCCGTCGACACGTTGATCCAACGGCACGACCCCGCCGCCGTACTGCAGTACCAGGCGGCGGCCCGCGGCCGCGACGTCGGTGTGGGCGATCCCGACGACGTCACCGGCACCCGATCACTGTGGGGCCGGTTGCTGATCACCGACTCCGAACTGCTTGAGCGACGCCTGGAGGCGATGGTGCGCGCGGTGTGCCCCGCCGATCCCCGCACCGTGGGCGAACGCCGCTCCGATGCGTTCGGGGTGATCACCGCCGGCGGTGACCAGCTGCCGTGCCGCTGCGGCAAGGCCGACTGCCCGGCCGCCGGGTCCGACGCCCGCGCATCGGCGATCACCATCACCGTGCTCACCGACCAGCACCCCGACCCGGGTAGCAGTGCCCGGCCCGACCCAGACCCCGACCCGATCGACCCCGGACCCAGCGACCCCGAGCCGTCCGGCGAGCCATCCGCCACCACCGGTGCGTCGATCGGCATCATCGCCGGCGGCGGGGTGGTGCCCACTCCGCTGCTGGCCGAACTCGTCACCATGGGCGCGGTCGTGACCACCGCACCCAACCCCGCCGACTGCGGCGCCGAACCGGGCTACCGGCCCTCGCGACGACTGCAACGCCTGGTCCGCAGCCGCGACCTAACCTGCCGGTTCCGCGGCTGCAATCGTCCCGCCGAGTACTGCGACCTCGACCACACCATCGCCTACGCATCCAGCCGGCTGACCCACCCCGGCAACCTGAAATGTCTGTGCCGAAAACACCACCTGCTCAAGACCTTCTGGGTCGGGGCAGGCGGCTGGGCCGATCGCCAACTCCCCGACGGCACCATCGAGTGGACCAGCCCCACCGGCCACCAATACCGCGTCCCGCCGGGTAGCCGCATCCACTTCCCGCACTGGGACACCACCACCCCCACCCCACCAGGTTCACCGGCCGGACCGACCACGCCCGCACCAGAGCGCGGCCTCGCGATGCCCATCCGCAAGTACACCCGCCGCCAACAACAAGCCCGCGCCATCGCTGCCGAACGCAAACGCAACCAGGCCCACCTCGACGCCAACCCACCACCGTTCTAGCTGCGGTACAGCACAATTCGGCCATGAATCAGGCATTCGTATGTCCTGATGGCAATGATGGCGGCTGGAAGATCCATGTCTCCCATGCCTTTACGCAGGAGTAGCGCTCAGCCGCGGAAGGGCACGCCGACCGCGGAGTAGACGAACTTGGCCGGCACGTCGAACCCGAACGACCGCTGCGGGAGTCGCATCAGCACGTCGTCGGTCAGCGGATCCTTGAAGTGAAGCGACAGGGTCCCGGAGAAGCTGGGGTCGACGACCGAGAGGTCGGGTAGGTCGAGCGTCAGCCCGGACTCGTCGAGTGTCGCCTGCACCATCGTGCCCGCCGATGCATTCCACTGATGGTCGACCGCCCGGCCAGCCTTCTTCGGCACGACCGACAACGTGCCCAAGACCCGTTGGTTGGTCAGCACCAGCGCCCCCACGTAGCTGCGGATGTTGCCGTGTGCCGTCTTGCCAGGCACCTTGCCGGAGAACCGGAACGTCACCGCCACGAACTCCGCGAGGTGGATGATCCCCTCGGCTTCGGCGGCGGACCGCATATCGTCGGGCAGTTTTCCGATGCCAAGCGCCTTGCGCAGAAAGACGGCCATAGCCACGCAGAATAGTGGCTATGGCCGTCCTTCGGTCAGGATTGTGCTGGCAGAACGTGCTCGCCGGTCTTGTCGGTCGACAGGCACAACGAGCAGATGAATCCTTCGTGAACCGCGGACTTGATCATGTCCGGCCGTTCGTACTCGTGGTGGCAGACATGGCATCTGATGTGATCGTCCGCCGGGTTGCCGAACTCGTCGAACATCGGAAGGTCGATGCCGTCGTCGGTGCGGCGCAGGTAGTACTTGCCCTTCGTCGCGACCGCGATGATCGGCGGTAGCACTAGGGCCAGCCCGATGGCGACCAGCGGCGAGTACGGGGTGATCGCCGAACCGAGGCCACCGAAGAAGGCGATCACGGACACGCCAGCCGCGATCAGCATCGAGCCGAAGCCCACCGGGTTGAACGCGTACAGCATGCCGCGGCGGAACTCCGGCACCTTCGGCGACAGCTTCAGCAGGTACTTGTTGAACACGATGTCGGAGGCCACCACGACGACCCACGCCATGCCGCAGTTGGCGTAGAAGCCGAGGATCGTGTTGAGGAAGTCGAACATGTTGGCTTCCATCAGGATCAACGCGATCAGCAGGTTGACGCCGAGGAACACCAACCGACCCGGGTAGGTCTTGGTGACTCGGGTGAACGAGTTGGTCCACGCCAGCGAGCCCGAGTAGGCATTGGTGACGTTGATCTTGATCTGGCTGATGACCACCAGCACGACGGCCAGCGTCATGGCCAACCAGCCCGGAAGGAAGTTCTGGTAGATCTCCAGGAACTGGTGCACGGGCTGATTCGCGATACCGAGGTTGTCGGCGGTCAGGCCGATCAGGTACACGGCCAGGAACAGGCCGACGATCTGCTTGATCGCGCCGAAGATCACCCAGCCGGGGCCGGCCAGGAACATCCAGGTCCACCAGCTGCGCTTGTTCTCCGGGGTCTTCGGCGGCATGAAGCGCAGGTAGTCGTTCTGCTCGGCGATCTGGGCGATCAGTGAGAGACACACGCCGGCGGCCAGCAGCGTCGAACCCATGTCGAACCCGTCGATGCCGTCCTTGCCCTGATAGGCGAAGAACTGGCCGACCGACTCGGGGTGGCTGACGACGAGGTATACGAACGGCGCGACCATCAGGACCAGCCATAGCGGCGTGGTCCACACCTGCAGGGTGGAGAGCACCTTCATGCCGTAGATGACCAGCGGGAAGATGACCAACGTCGATGCGGCGTACCCAAGCCAGAGCGGTATGCCGAGGCCAAGTTGCAGACCCTGGGCCATGATCGAGCCCTCGAGGGCGAAGAAGATGAAGGTGAACGTCGCGAAGATGACGTTCGTGACGACCGAGCCGTAGTAGCCGAAGCCGCTGCCGCGGGTGACCAGGTCGAGGTCGATGTTGTACCGCGCCGAGTAGTAGGCCACGGGAAAACCGGTCAGCATGACGACGACCGCGAAGATCAGGATGCCCCACAGCGCGTTGGTCGTGCCGTAGGCGATGCCGATGTTGGCGCCGATGGCGAAGTCGGCCAGGTAGGCGATGCCGCCCAGTGCCGAGATCCCGACGACCCGCGTCGACCACTTGCGATAGCTGCGCGGAGCAAAGCGCAGCGTGTAGTCCTCCAAGGTCTCCTTGGTGGCGGTCATGGTGTCGAGGGCGGCTTCGTCCTCCGGAGCCTCTGGCTCCTTGTTGAGCTCTTGCGTCATGGTTAGCAAAGCTAAAACGGGGTTGTTTCGGCGTTGTGACGAACGTGTTCCCACGGAGCGCTAAAACGCCCGTGTTGCCGCCAAGAGTCGGGGTTGTGGCGGCAGCACGAGCGCTTGCTGGAACATCGGTACTCCTGTGCAAGGTGTTACAGGTGGTACAGATTTATACGTGACGTCGACGAAGTCGTGGCGGATGGTCACGGTGGTCGCGGCCGTGACGCTCTACGTCGCGGCGTGGATTGGCTGGTCAGCGCAGTGGGGCTGGCTGATAGCCGTCGATTACGCCGCCCTGGACGTCACGCATCGATTCGGGCTGGCCCACCCCGGTTGGGTCACCTTCTGGAATGCGTTGTGCACCGTCTTCTCGCCGGTGACGTTCCGCGTGCTTGTGCTCGGCCTCATCGTGTGGGCGTTGATGCGGCGCCAGCGTCGGGTCGCGCTGTTCCTGTTCGTCAGCGTCGAGCTCACCGGCGCGCTCACCGAACTCGCGAAATTCGCAGCGGATCGGCCGCGGCCCGCCACCGCGTTGGTCTCCGCGTCGTCGACGTCGTTCCCGTCGGGCCACGCCGTCGGCACGATGGCCGCCGTGCTCGCCCTGCTCGCCGTCGCGCTGCCAGCCGTCGGGCGCTCGTACCGGACGACGCTGATCGGTGCGGGCGTGCTCATCGTCGTCGCGGTCGGAGTCGGACGCGTCGTGCTCAACGTCCACCATCCCTCCGACATCGTCGCGGGCTGGGCGTTGGGCTACCTCTGGTTCGTACTGTGCGTGGCGCTGCTGCCGCCACGGTTCACGGCAGCGGACGAAACACCGGCAGCCCGCGATAGTTCACCTTGAAGCTGGCTTCGTCCAACCTCAGCTCGACCTCGCCGTCATGGGCGAGCGGGGTGGGCCCGTCGACCGCGTGGAAGCGGAATTCGGGCACCCGCATCTCGTGATAGAGCGGGCTGCGCACCAGTCGGCCCAGCGCGAGCGACGTCACGATGCGCAACGTGGACAGCCGACGTCCCGTCTCGAGGATGCGTACGTCGATCAGCCCGTCGTCCATGCGGCCGCGCCGGGACGGCGCGAATCCGGACGGCAGGTAGACGGAATTGCCCAAGAAGAACAGCGACGTCTGAAGTTCCTTGTTGTCGTAGGCGATTCGCACGGGCGCCTCGCGACGCAGGGTGTGGAAGATGGCGTACGCGCCCGCAAGGGGCTTTCCGATCTTGTGTTCGAGCTTCTCCCGCGTCCGGACGAACGCCGGGTACGCGCCGATGCTCGCCGTGTTGAGCACCGTGCCCGTGTCGTTGAGCCGCACGACGTCGACACAGCCGATGCTGCCCTCCCGGATCGCGGCGACCGTCTTCGCGACGGTGTCACAGCCGATGTCCTTGGCGAAGTGGTTGAACGTGCCGGCGGGGAACACCGCGAACGGGACGCCGGCCTCGAGTGCGATGCCTGCGGCGCACGACACCGTTCCATCGCCGCCGCCCACCGCGAGTACCTCGGCGCGCCCGGCGGCGTCGCGCAAGACGACCTCGATGTCGTCGTCACCGTCGAGCTCGACGAGCTCTGCCCTCGGCAGCTCCCGCTGGACCTCGTCGATCACCCGGGCGCCCGTCCCACTACCCGATGCGGGGTTGATGACCAGCACGACTCCGGCGCCGTCCGGCCGCCGCGGCGTCTCCACGCGAAGGGGATCGGCGGTGGGCAGCCGCGTCTCGACGATCGGGGGAACTACCCGGCCTCCGAGGACGGCGACCGCGGCGCCAAGTCCGAACCCCGCCAGGACGTCTCCCGGGTAGTGCGCGCCCGTGGCCACCCGCGACATCCCGACGAGGCCGGCCAGCAACGCCAGTCCGAGGCCGATCGGCGGACTCTCCAGTCCGACGCCGACGGCAAACGCGGCCGCGCTTGCCGAGTGCCCCGACGGCAGCGAGTTCGACGTGGGCATCCTTCGTGACCGCCTGATGTGCGGCACCGTCGTGACGTTGGGCCGTGGGCGTTTCCAGACCCGCTTCGCTACCTGGTTGGTGAGCAGGCTGGTCACCGCAAGCGTGGCGACGCCGCGGGCCGCACCACGCTTGGCCGACGTACTGCCGGCGACGCCAATCACCGCCGCGAGGACGAACCACAGCTTGGAGTGATCGGCCGCGGAGGAAAGGCGAGGCATCATGGCGTCCAGCAGGGGGCTGGGCGACTCCGCGACGGCTTCGAAGAGCTCGCGGTCCAGCGTGCCGAGGCCCTCCCCGATCTGCTGAATGCCTCGCCGTCGCCGCAGGAGATCCATGGTTTCCAACCTAGCCGGAGCTACGATGACGGACGTGCGCCGACTGCTGACCCTGTTGTGCGCGGCGGCGGTGTGGTTCACGGCGGCGCCCATCGCGCAGGCCGAACTCATTCCCTGGTTCGCCAACCAGGTGGGCAACGCGACGCAGGTGATTTCCGTTGTGGGCGTGGGCGGTTCGGACGCCAAGGTCGACGTCTACGAGCGCACCTCGGCCGGCTGGCAGGCCGTCGTCGCAGGGGTTCCGGCGAAGATCGGCGAAAAGGGCATGTCACCCGAACACTTCGACGGGTCGATGCTCACGCCAATGGGCATCTACACCCTCGACTTCGCCTTTGGCACACAACCGAATCCGGGTGGCGGTCTGCAGTACGTCCAGGTGGGACCCAACCACTGGTGGGACGGCGATATGAAGAGCCCGACCTACAACCTCATGCAGGTGTGCGAGAAGTCCCAGTGCCCGTTCAGCACGGCGCTGAGCGACGGCACCGAGAACCTCGACATCCCGCAGTACGCGCACGCCGTCGTCATGGGCGTCAACAAGGAACGCATCCCCGGAAAGGGTGGCGCGTTCTTCCTTCACACCACCGACGGCGGACCGACGGCGGGTTGCGTCGCGATCGGCGACGCCATGATGGTCAAGCTGATCCAGTGGCTGCGACCCGGCGCGTTAATCGCCGTCTCGAAGTGATCAAAGCTTAACGGCGCGACCGGCTTTCACCTTGAATCCCAACGACTCCGTCGATAGCGACGCGTCGTAGGTGCGGTCATAGCCGGTGGCGCTGATCTTCCAGCCGTCAGCGGTTCGCCGGTAGCGGTCGTGATAGAAACCCGCGCCCATCAGCATGAAGTTGTACTTCGGCACGATCACCTTGTCCTGCAGGTACCAGATTCCGGTGGCCTCATCGCCGTCGACGTCGATCTCGGGGTGCGTGACCCGGTGCTCGGTGATGACGTCGGCGGGCATCGACGTGGTCATGAACTCGACGAGTGAAGCCCGGTCGGTGAAGTGGTGCTCCTCACCGAGGGACTCGCCGTAGTCGCCGACCACGTCGTCGGTCAGCGTGTCGCTGAACTCGTCCCAATGCTTCGTGTCGAGCGCGCGTAGGTAGCGATACTTCAGCCGCTCGATTTCGTCGATGTCACCCATGTCGACATTGCAACACAACGGTGGGTCGGCGCATAGAGTCCGGTCATGAGTTTCATTGACGGATACGTCAAATCGCCGCTCTCGGGCATCGCGCCCTGGGTGTTGCTGGTGGTCGTGTCGGGGCCGGGACGGTTCGAGGAGGCCGCCTCGGCCGCGCTCGGCCTGACGCTGCTGACGCTGTGGGTGGGCTGGCGACGCGGCGTACCCGTGCACGCCCTTGAGGTATTCGGCGCAGGCTTCTTCGGTGTCCTAGCCGCCCTTGGACTCTGGGCGCCGGATCGAGTGATCGAATGGCTCGAGGTGTGGGCCGGCGAGCTCGGCAACATTGGGCTGGCGCTGTTCGCAGTGGTCACCTTGGTGATCGGCAAACCCTTCACCATTCCGTACGCCAAGGACACCACTCCCGAGGAGTACTGGGACACCCCGCTGTTCAAGCGCGTCAACTACGCGATCTCGGGCGTATGGGCGGCCTCGTTCACCTGCTCGGCGATCGTCGGCGCGCTCGGCGACACCGTCCTGCGCGATCAGGACTTCTGGACCGGATGGATCCTCCCGATCGCCGCGATCCTGTTTGCCGTCGAGTTCACCGAGTTCTACCCCGATTACGCGGGGGCCAAGTTCGCGCAGTCGATCGGCGAGCCCACCGACGCGCCGGAATCGCCACTGCGCCTACTCGACTGGTTACCGCCGTTCATCGTGGTCACGGGCATCGCGGGGTGGGTGTCCGACGCGCTTCCCGACGCGCTCGGCATCGGCCTGATCGTTGCAGGGATTGCGGGCTCGGCCGTGTCGCGACGGGTGTCCACAGCCAAAACATAGCTCGGACAACACTGTTCACAGCGTTGCCGACGGAGTGTCTGGTCGATCCGGGCGCCGCGCGCGGCTATGGTGGGTCCGTTATGAGCGACCCATTGGGGTTGTCGATCGGGACGACAAACCTGGTCGCGGCTCGCGTAGGCAACCCACCCGTCACCCGGCGTTCCGTGCTGACCTTGCGAGGTCAGCTGCTCAGTGGATTCGTCGAACGTGTCGGTGACCCCGTGCCCCTGGTCGCGGCGGACGGCACGTCGTACCACGCCGACCAGTTGGTGGTCGAGGCGCTCGACGTCCTCGTCGGCGACGGCCCGTGCGACCAGCTCGCCGTCGCCGTGCCCGCACACTGGACCGGTGCCACGTTGCGCGGACTTCGCGCCGAGTTGCGCAACAAGCCGAACCTCGCGCCCAACGGCGTCGCGCCGCGGTTGGTCTCCGATGCCGTGGCGGCGCTGACGGCCCTGCACGCCAATCCCGGACTGCCCTCGCACGGGGTGGTCGCGCTGCTCGACTTCGGGGGTGGCGGAACCAGCATCACGCTTTCGGATGCGGCCGCGTCGTTCGAACCCATCGAAACGGTGCGCGACGCGGAGTTCTCGGGCGACCAGCTCGACCAGGCGCTACTCACACACGTGCTCGACGGCGTCGCCGAAGCGGGGGCGATCGATCCGGCAGGCACGGCCGCCGTCGGCTCGCTGAGCCTGCTTCGCGACGAGTGTCGCCGGGCGAAGGAGACGCTGTCCGAGGCCACCGACGCCGACGTCCGCGTCGAGTTGCCCGGGTACTCGTCGGTGGTGCGGGTCACCCGTCCCGAGTTCGAGACGCTGGTGGACGCCAGGTTGGCCGGCGTACTGTCGGCGTTGGACGATATGTTGCTGCGCAACCGAATTGCGTCGACGGACGTCACCGTACTGGCCATGGTCGGCGGCGGTGCGCGCATCCCGCTGATCGCCTCGCGACTGGCCGAGCACAGTGCGGTCCCACTCGTGACGACGCCGCAACCGGCGCTCGACGCGGCGGTCGGCGCCGCGATCTTCGCCGCGTACGCCGCTGATGCCGAGGCGTCGACCGGCGTCGCCCCCACCGTGTTGATCCCGCCTGCCGTCGACGACGTCGCCCCGGGTTCGGCGACGTTCCGGGCGCTGGCCTGGTCGCAGGCCGACGACTCCGAGGACGACTCGCTGCTGTACACCGACGACTCGGGGTACGGCTACGACACCGGGACCACGCGTGCCGTCGCCCAGTACGTGCCTCCGACCGGGCCGGTTCCGGTTGACGAGCAGCGGTCGTGGCAACGGTTGCCCCAGTTGATCCTTGGGGTCGTCGCCGTGGTGGCGCTGCTGGCCGTCGGCGGTGTCGCGGTGGTGCTCACCAACGCGGTCGACGACGCCGGGCCGACGCCGACCAATGCGCCGATGACGGCGACGTCGGTGCCGCGGTCCAGCGTCGAACCGCCGCCGCCACCCACCACCCAGGCGCCGCAGAGCATCGTCACCGTGACCAGTGAGGCACCTCCTCCGCCGCCGCCCGAGCCCACGGTCGAACCGCCAGTCACCATCACCAAGACGGTCGAGACGACACCGCCCACCACGACCACCACAACGACGTCGCCGACTACGACGACGACCACCACCACTCCGACCACCACGACCACGACCACTACGACCACGACGACGACGCCCACGATGACGACGAGCTACATCACGGTGCCGTTCGTCCCGGTGCCGATCCCGATTCAGGTGCCGAACTCGGGGCCGCCCCCTCAGGAATACCCGCAGTATCCGCAGCAGCCGCAGTTCCCGTACTGAGCGGATGGTGACACGCGGCGACGTGGTCGGCTTCGAGTTCCCGGAGCACGGGGTCGTCGGTGTCACACACGTCCGTGGCCCACGGGCATCGGGTGTGGAAGTGGCAGCCGGACGGCGGATCGATGGGGCTGGGTACGTCGCCCTCGAGGATCAGTCGCTCGCGGGCGACGTTGAGTTTCGGGTCGGGTATCGGCACCGCCGACAGCAGGGCGCTGGCGTACGGGTGGAATGGGTGCTCGTAAAGCGCTGTTGCGGTGGCGCTTTCGACGATTCGACCCAGGTACATCACCGCGACGCGGTCCGACACGTGCCGGACCACGCCGAGGTCGTGCGCGACGAACAGGTACGACAGACCTAGTTCGGCCTGAAGATCCTTGAGCAGGTTGATGATCTGCGCCTGCACCGACACGTCGAGCGCAGAGACGGGCTCGTCGGCGATGATCAGCTTCGGTTGCAGCCCAATGGCTCTCGCGATGCCGATGCGCTGACGCTGCCCGCCGGAGAACTCGTGGGGGAAGCGGTCGCGGTGTTCGGGCTGAAGTCCGACGCGGTCGAGCAGGTCTGCGACGCGCTTGTCGACGTCGCGGCCGCTCGCCAACCCGTGCAACTCGATGGGTTCGCCGATGATCTGCCCGACCCTCTTGCGCGGGTTCAGCGACGCGTACGGATCCTGAAAGATCATCTGGATCTGCCTGCGTACCGGACGGAGCTGGCGCCGGGAGCGGCCGACCAGTTCCTCGCCGGCGAACCGCACCGATCCCGACGTCGGCGGGGTCAACTGGAGGATCACCCGGCACAGCGTCGACTTGCCGCAGCCGGATTCGCCTACCAGGCCAAGGGTTTCGCCTTCGCGAATCACTAGGCTGACCCCGTCCACGGCACGCACCCGGCCAACTTCGCGGTCGACGACGAGTCCCGACTTGATGGGGAAGTGCTTGACCAGGTCGGTCACCTCGAGCAGCGCGTCGCCGGTCATGTCGGGACCGCCCGACGCAACCCGATGCGGCCGTCCACGTCTCGCAGCCGCCGCTTCTGCTCGAGGTCGAGCCAGCAGCGGTCCCCGTCGCGCAGCGGCGGCGGCTCCGCGCATTGGTCGAACGCGTGGGGACACCGCGGCGCGAACCGGCAGCCGGTCGGCGAAGTGATCAACGACGGTGGCTGGCCTGCGATCTGGGCGAGTCGGACCGGTCGGGGTTGATCGAGCCGCGCCAACGAGCCGAGCAGCCCCCACGTGTACGGGTGCTTGGGGTCATAGAACAACGACTCGAGCGTGGCGTCCTCGACGATCTGGCCCGCGTACATGACCGCGACGCGGTCGGCGACCTCGGCCACCACCCCAAGGTCGTGGGTGATCATCACGACCGCGAGCCCGCGTTCGGCGTTCAGCTTCTCGAGCAGCCGCAGGATCTGGGCCTGCACCGTCACGTCGAGTGCGGTCGTCGGCTCGTCGGCGATGAGCACGTCCGGATCCAGGGACAGTGCCATCGCGATCATCACGCGTTGGCGCATGCCACCGGAGAACTCATGCGGGTAACTCCGCACGCGCCGTTCGGGATTCGGAATGCCGACCGAACGCAGCAGCTCGACGGCACGGTCACGTGCCTCGCCCTTCGACACGTCGCGGTGCGCGCGGATCATCTCGGCGATCTGGTCGCCGACGCGGTACACGGGGTTCAGCGACGTCATCGGGTCCTGGAAGATCATCGCGATGCGCTCGCCGCGGATGTCGCGCAGCTGCCGATCGCTGAGTTGGGTGAGGTCCTGGCCGTCGAAGTGGACCGCACCGGTGATGGTCGCATTGGGCGCTCGCGTGAGCCCGAGCACGGTCTGCGCAGTGACGCTCTTGCCGGAGCCGGATTCGCCGACGATGGCCAGGATCTCGCCTGCGGCGAGGTCGAAGGACACCCCGTCGACCGCGTGAACCGTGCCGCCGTCGGTGGCGAAGCGCACGCTGAGGTTCTCGACCGAGAGCATCATGCGGGGGCCGCCGTACCCAGTCGGATGCGTGGGTCGAGGAACGCGTACAGCATGTCGACGATCGTGTTGAACAGCACGATGAAGAACGCGCCAAACATGGTTACGCCGATCAGTGGGGGAAGGTCGAGCGTGCCGATGGCCTGGCCGGCGTAGAGGCCGACGCCGTTGAGGTTGAACACCGTTTCGGTGAGGATCGCACCGCCGCCGACCACCGCTCCGAAGTCCAGCCCGAACAGCGTGATGACGGGGATCATGGAGTTGCGCAATACGTGCTTGATGCGAATCTGACGCTCGTCAAGGCCCTTGGCGCGAGCGGTGCGGACGTAGTCCTCGTTCATGACGTCGAGCATGTTGGAGCGCAGCACCCGGCTGTAGAAGCCCACGAAGAGCACGGCCAAGGTGATCCACGGCAAGACGAGGTGATATGCCCACTCGACGGGGTCCTTGGTCAGCGGCACGTAGCTGCTCGTCGGGAACAACTGTGCCTTGAAACTCAAGTAATACAACAGGATTGCGGCCAGCCAGAACACCGGCATCGAAATGCCCACCAGCGACAGGACGGTCAGCGCCCGGTCGGTGAACTTCCCTGCGTGCACGGCGGACAGGTAGCCGAACACGACGGCCAATGTCATCCAGAGCACCGCGGCACCGACGCACAGCGAGAAGGTGGCTGGCAACCCCTTCCAGATCTGCTCGACGACATTCTGGGAACTCGCGTACGACGTGAGCTCTCCGGTGAAGATCTGCTTCATCATCGTCAGGTACTGCACCGGCAGTGGCTGATCCAGCCCGAGATCGGTTGTGACGCGGGCAATCAGCGCCGGATTGGCGTTCTTGCCCGCGATACGCGCCGCAGGGTCGGAGTTCGGGATCACGTTGAAGATGAGGAAGACGACCACGGAGATCGCGAACAGCACGGCGATCATCCCGAGCACGCGTCGCACTATGAAGCGGGCCACCGGTTAGTGCTCCAACCGGATCTTGGCCCGCGGATCCAACGCATCCCGCAGCCCGTCGCCGAACACGTTGAGCGCCAACACCGTCAGCACGATCATCAGGCCAGGGACGATCGTGAGATGCGGTGCCGTGTAGATGGTTTGGTAGCCATCGGCGATCATCGTGCCCCACGACGCGTTCGGCGGACGCACGCCTGCGCCAAGGAACGACAGCGACGACTCCAGGAGCATGTTGTTGGCGATGTTGAGGGTGAAGAACACGATGATCGTCGACGCCACGTTGGGCAGCAGTTCGGAGACCATGATGCGGATCGGCCCCTTGCCCTGCGCCACGGCGGCTTCGACGAATTCCTTCTCCCGCAACGCCAGGATCTCACCGCGGATGGGTCTGGCCATGTAGGGCACGTAGACGAATCCGATGATGAGGATCGGAATCCACAGCGAGTCACCTGCGACGACGAGGCTACCGATCTTCAACCCGCCCAAGGACAACGTGGTGCCCAGTGCGATGCCGAGCAGCAGCACGGGAAAGGCCCAGACGACCTCAAGAGCGCGGGATAGCACGGCGTCGATCCAGCCGCGGTAGTAGCCGCAGACCAGTCCGACCAATACCGCGAACACTGTGGTCACCACCGCGGCGATGACACCGATGAAGATCGACGTCCGGCCGCCGTAGAGCAGCCGCACCATGACGTCTCGGCCGTTCTGGTCGGCGCCGAGCAGAAACTGACCGTGCAGACCGGGTCCGAGCGGTGTGCCGTCGGGCGACACCACGTAGGTCTCCTGGCCGCCGCGCATCACCTTGTCGGTGATGTGGTTCTGGTTGGGTCCGGTGTGCGCGACGTGGTCGGCCCACAGCGGTGCGGCCAGGCAGACCAGCACGATGAGCACGAACAGCGCGCCGAACGCCAGCGCCATCTTGTCCCGACGCAACCGCATCCAGGCGAGCCGCCACGGACTGCGGCCCCTGAGCTCCTCAGGGGGGACGCCGACGGGCAGTGGCTGCTCGCCCGGTGCTTCGACGGCCCCGATCAGGCCACCCATTACTTGATGGCGAAGGAGGAGTAGTCCTGGTTGAACAGCAGATGGTGGTAGCTCTTGTCGAAGTCCATCCGCTCAGACAGGAACGTGGTGAACTCCTCGTTGCCGTACGGCGCCCAGACGGCCTGCTCCATGTAGGCCTTGTCGAGTTCGGCGTACTGCTTCTTGACGTCGTCGGTGAGTTGTTGCTCGAGCAGCTTGTCCATCTTGGCGTCGAGTTCCGGGATGCTGATCCGCGAGAAGTTGTTCCCGTTGGTCGGAAGGATGCTCGCGCCGTTGATCAGCGGGCGGAAGAAGTCGTCCGGGTGCGGGAAGTCCTGGAACCAGTCGGCGAAGCCGGTGTCGAGGTCGGGTGTCGACTGGTTGCCGATGGTGGTCCAGTAGACATCGCCCGCGATCACCTTGAGCGTGGCGTTGAAGCCCAGCTGGGTAAGCACGTCGTGGTAGTACTCGCCGATCCGCTTGCGGTCCGGCTCGTCATCGGTCCACACGGTGATGTCCTTGTCGGCCGGATTCGCCTCGGCGATAAGCGCTTTCGCCTTTTCCATGTCGGGCCCGGGGTAGAGCTTGTACTCCTCGTAGCCGGGCATGCCGGGAGGCAGGATCTGCTGCGTCGGATGAAGCCGGCCGCCGAACACCCGGTTCAGCGCCTCCGGGTCGACGGCGTAGTTGATCGCCTGGCGCACCTTGAGGTCGTTGAACGGCGCCTTCTGGGTGTTCATCCAGAAGTAGTACGTGTTGATCGAGTCCTCCATCCGGAAGCGGTCGGAGAACTTGGCCTTGACCTCGGCGAGCCGGTCGGCGTCCGGGGGATCGACCATGAAGTCGATGGTGTTCTGCTGCACGCCGGTGACCTGGGCCGTGTTGCTCTTGTTCTGCGTGATGGTGATCTTGTCGACGCCCGCGTCGGCCACCTCGCTGGCCCCTGCGTCTTTGACGGTCTGGAAGTTCGGGTTGCGCTCCATCGTCATGGTTTGCGGCGCTTCGACATTCGTGATCATGAATGGGCCGCTGGCCGGCGGTGGCTTCGGGGTGGCGTCCTTGTCGAGCGGGGTGCTCGGAGGAACGGGGGCCGCGAAGGGCAGGGCGAGCAGCCCGTCGAACGTTCCGTTGGGTTCGGTGAGCGAGATGGTGATGTCGCCGGTGGCGTCGTCGGTCTTGATGCCGGTGATGGTGTCGGCCTTGCCCTCGGCGTATTCGGTGGTTCCGACGATCGGTTCGTAGAACACCGAGCCGCCCGAATCGGCCTTGAACAGCCGCTGGATGGCGTACGTGAAGTCGGACGCCTTGATGGGGGTGCCGTCCGAGTACTTCATGTTGGGCCGCAACGTCAGCTTGTAGGTCTTTCCGTCGGCGGAGACCTCGGGCAACGCCGTGGCCAGCGCGGGCACCACCTCGGTGCCCGCCTCGTCCTTGGCGTGCTTGTAGGTGAGCAGCGGCGTGTACGTGTTGTACAAGACCTCCCAGCCCTCGAGTGTGTAGGAGAGCTGCGGATCGACGTAGTCGGGGAACGACGTCATGGTGATGTTGATGTCGCCGCCCTTGCCGCCGCCCGCTTCACCTCCGCCGCTCTCCTTGTCGCCCCCGCAGGCCGCGATGCCGAACGCGGTCAACGCGGCCACGCAGGCGATGGTCAGGGTCTTCCGTGGCGTGCTCATGTTGCTCCCTCGGATCTGTCCGTCAGATGTTCATAACCTGTACGCCACATGACGATGCTTCATGCATCTTTTCCCAAATACGGGCATCGGCAACTCGAGCGATCCGGAGCCGTTGGCCGTTCGGGCGACCGAATCCGGTGCCGCCGTCGTCCGGTGGTTGGGCCCAGATCCTTTGCGCCACGGCGCACTTCTACCTCCGACCGTGCTCGTTTCAGTCAGCGGCACGATTGCTGTGACGACGTGAGGCCGCTCGCCGTAGCCGGGGAGGGGCTGCTGTCTTGACGCCCACGTCAGACTTCGGGAGCGGTGAAGTTCGCCGCGGCGCTCGGGTCGAGCAGCGACGGGTGATGCTGATGCTGTGAGTTCGCTGTGGCCGCGCTGGCCCGACCTGCCGGGCCGAGGATGGCACCGCAGCCGATTCCAACCGCCACGGCGGGACGTTCATGTGAGTGCTCTTTATTTCCAATGCT
Source organism: Mycobacterium sp. RTGN6 (assembly GCF_033804605.1). Taxonomy (NCBI): domain Bacteria; kingdom Bacillati; phylum Actinomycetota; class Actinomycetes; order Mycobacteriales; family Mycobacteriaceae; genus Mycobacterium; species Mycobacterium sp. RTGN6. The sequence goes on along the minus strand of NZ_JAPZKZ010000008.1, from coordinate 228,907 downwards.
TCTCGGTGGGATGAAATCCGGTGTCATCCGATTGACTGACACCGATGCGGGTTAGACTCCGCGAGTGCGCCACGACGGCAGCGCGGAGTCGCAGGTGAACGGTAGGTTCTGGGCGAGCCTGGTCGTCCCACCCATCGCGACGGGGCCCGCGGGTAGCGAGGCGGTGCGCGAGATCTTCCTCGAGTTCGACCGTCAGGCCCAACGCTTGCGGAGCATTCTCCGGTTGTTGCTCGTCGCCGTGATGGCCCTGGTGGTGTGGAGTGGAACGTCGCGATCGGACTGGCCCGCTCAGTTCGCCCTCGTCGCGGCCTACGGTGGCTTGGCGCTCATCGCGGCGTGGGTGTGGTTGCGACATCCTGCGCGGGCCAGGAGATTACGGGCACTGGAGCCGATGGTGCCCGTCGACATCGCGGCCATCTGCGTACTGCAGTTCCTGTCGACGGGCAGCTACCTGGTACTCGGGTTGTTGGCGTTCCTGCCGTTCTTCATCGCCACCCAGGCCGGCCAGCGGGCGGCGGTCATGTCAGTGGCCGCGATCGTCGGTGGAGGGTCGGCCATCGTCGCGGATCCTGTGTTCCGCCAGCAGATGTCGACGCCGACGATCGTGACTCTGGTGACGATGCTGGCGCTGTTGTGCTTCTGTTCCTATACCGTGTCGCGCGTTCAGCAGCGCAGGCTGGCAGGCATCGCCGAATTGACCGCAAGCCGGTCGCTTCTGCTGGCCGACGTGATGACCGCCGAGGAACGCGAACGCCGCAGGATCGCCGAGACGTTGCACGACGGAGCGCTTCAGACCGTGCTCGCCGCCAAACAGGATCTCCGAGAAGCCATGCGGCACAGCGATGTTGGTGACGACGTCGTTCGAGCCAGCGAGTTGCTCGCGGACGTCTCCCACGACCTGCGGCAGGTCACCCGTGAGCTGCACCCGTCGGTGCTCGACGAAGCGGGGCTCGCCGAGGCGGTTCGGGCGTTGGCATCGACCTTCACCGAACGCACGGGGGTGCCCGTCGAATGCACCGTCGACTATCCACGGCACCACGCCGACGACCCGACGTTGTATGCGGCGGCCCGGGAACTGCTCGGCAACGTCGCCCGGCACGCCGGTGCCGCCCACGTCGAGGTGGTGCTGCGTGACACGGGTGACGAGGTCACGCTCGACGTGCGCGATGACGGGGTCGGCATGGATCCAGGGGTGATCGCGAAGAAGCTGTCCGAGGGGCACATCGGGCTGGCGTCGCATCGCGCGCGCATCGAGACTCTAGGAGGCACCGTCGAGTTCGGGCGAGCGGACTGTGGCACGTGGGTTCGCGTCCGGCTGCCGGCGCGAACCGGGCAGGAGGCATTGTGAGCAAGTCCCATGGGCGGGTCCGGGTCGTCGTCGGCGACGACCATCCCGTGTACCGCGACGGCGTCGTGCGGGCACTGGGCACCAGCGACCGGACCGAGGTGGTGGCCGCGGTCGGCGACGGTCACGCAGCGCTCGAGGCGATCCGCGAGTTCGCGCCGGACGTCGCACTGCTCGACTACAAGATGCCGGGTCTCGACGGAATCGCGATCGCCCACGCGGTAACCCGCGACCGCCTCCCCACCCGGGTGCTCCTGTTGTCGGCGACCACGGAGGGGCCGGTGGTCTACCGGGCGATCCAGGACGGCGCGGCCGGATACCTGTCGAAGGAATCCGACCGCGACGAGATCGTCGCCGCCGTGGTGGCCTGCGCGCGCGGTGAGGACGTCTTGCCCCCCGAGCTCGTCACGTCGCTGACCGCGCAGGTCCGTCAGCACGCACAGTCGCCCGCACCCACGCTCAGTGAGCGGGAGCGCCAGATCCTGCGCATGATCGCCGACGGCAAGTCCGTCCCCGACATGGCCCGGGAGCTCTATCTCGCGCAGACCACGATCAAGACCCACATCCGTAGGCTCTACGAGAAGCTCGGGGTGTCGGATCGCGGCGCTGCCGTCGCCCAGGCCATGCGCACTCACCTGCTGGAATGACCGTGTCATCCAAACGGATGACACCCCGTTCATCCTGCACACCGTCCGATAGCACGATGCCGGTCGCTTCCGTTGCGGCGCAGGCTGATCCGCATGACAACCACAAGTCTCACCCCTGTTGAAATCAAGCCCGGCCACCGGGCCGCCGTCAAGTACGCCACCGAGGCCATCGGGACGATGCTCCTGGTGCTCACCGTCGGCGCATGCGTACGCAACGGCAGCCCGTTGGCGCCCCTGGCGATCGGCTCGGTGCTGATGGCCATGGTGTACGCGGGCGGGCACGTCTCGGGCGCCCACTACAACCCCGCCGTCACCATCGCGGCCTTCGTGCGTCGCCGCATCGACCGGCGGGACGCCGTGGGCTACCTGGTTGCCCAGGTGGTCGGCGGCCTGATCGGCGCCCAGCTCGTCGGCTTCGTCGTCCCGCAGGCGCTCGGCGCGCCGCTGACGCTTTCCGGGCACGCGGCCGTCGCGGCCTTCGTCGCGGAACTCGTGTTCACGTTCGCGCTGTGCTACGTCGTGCTCAACGTGGCGACGAGCAAGGACCACCCCGACAACTCCTTCTACGGGCTGGCCATCGGCTTCACCGTCGCGGCGGGCGCCGTGGCCGTCGGCGGTATCTCGGGTGGTGTCTTCAACCCGGCCGTGTTGATCGGCGGCGCCACGATGGGCATGTTCGGCGGTTCGATCATCGTGAGCTACCTCGTCGCCCAGGTGATCGCCGGCGTCGCCGCCGGATTCACCTTCCGGGCGCTGAACCCCGGCGACGAGTAGCTGCTCCGTTCCCCAGGCCCTCCCCTCGGCTCCCCGAGGGGAGGGCCCCGACATTCCCGGTGAAAACTCGCCGAAGAAAAGTGTGCGAAACCGGGTGGCTGGCTCCCCATAGCAGGTGAACGCGGTCCGACACGGACCGCGACCAACCGAAGGAGCACCCCATGACCACCACCCTGAAGACCCCACGGCGTCGGATGATCGCCGCCACCATGCTGGCCGCGGCTGCCGTCACTGGCGCAATCGGTACCGCGGTGCCTGCCAACGCCGCGCCCGCCAAGTACATCGCCATCGCCTACTCGCCCGCGACCGGTCAGTTGGGCCGCGCGCAGGCCACGAATCTGGACGCCGCCCTCGCAGGCTCGCTGAGCCAGTGTGGCGGCCACTGCGCGGTCGAGACGTGGTCGAAGAACGGATGCGTCGCGCTCGCCGTCAGCGGTCAGTACCACTACGGCTGGTACGGCGCGAACCTCCGGGACGCCCAGCAGGGCGCCATGCAGCGGACCGGCCCGGGCTCGTACGTGGTGTGGTCGGGTTGCGCAAACTGAACCAAACACGTCGGTCCACCGTCTATATCGGAGGTGGACCGACGTTTTGGTTGCGGAATTCGTCGCTTATGCTGCCTTTTGACGACGGAAAGTGACCTATGACGATCGCCCCGCCTATGTTCACCGACGCGCTCGACGACGCCGAACTCGCGATGGCCGCTGCCCGCGGCGACCGAGCGGCGTTCGCCGCGATCTACGACAGATACGCCGATCGGCTCTACGACTTCTGTGCAGCCATGCTGCGCGACGGTGACGCCGCCGCCGATTGCGTACAGGACGTCTTCGTCGACGCGGCCACCCAGCTCGGCATGCTTCGCGACCCCAGCCGACTGCGGTCGTGGCTGTACGCGATCGCACGCCATCAGGCCTTGGCACGCATCAAGGCGCGCCGCAGGGAACTGCCCAGCGACGAGCTGCCCGAGCTCGACAGCGGCGACCCCGACATGGCGACCGTCGCCGCACGGAAGGAGCTCGCCGCATTGATCGCCGAGGCGTGCGGCGCCCTGTCGGAACGCGATCGAACCGTCTTCGAGCTCACCTACCGACACGGCATGGACGGCGTCGAACTTGCCGAGGCGCTCGGGGTCAGCCACAGCAATGCCAACACCTTGGCCGGACGTTTGCGTGACGGCGTCGAGCGCTCGCTCGGGGCCCTGCTGGTGTGCCGAGGGGTGAAGGCCGACCCGGCGTCGTGTCCCGAACTGGCCGCCATGGTCGAAGACTGGGACGGCACCTTCACGGTCCTGATGCGCAAACGCGCTGCGCGCCACATCGATGGTTGTGCGGTGTGCGACGCCGAGCGCCGCCGCAGGGTCAACCCCGTCGCGCTGCTCGGTGGGGTGCCGGTGTTCCTGCCCGCACCCGCGTACCTGCGCGAGCACACGCTCACGGCGGCCTCGCAGGAGCTGCCCGGGCCTCGGGCCGGCGGGCGTGGCTCGGCAAGCGCACTCCGTGCGGCACTGATCGTGGTGTTCGCCATCCTTGGGATCGCCGGGGTGGTGCAGGTGGCGTCGCCGCTGCGCGCCGAGGACTACCGGGTGGAGCCGGTGACCGAGCTCGACGACGTGACCTCGGAACTTCCCCGTACCGTGACCGCGCTGACGGCGCCGTCGTTCGCGCCGCCGAGTACACCGCCGCCGCCCGCCACGGAAGGCCCGAGCGAGCCTGCGCCGAGTCCGATCACGACCGCGATCACCAACGCGCCCACCGTGACCACGGAGCCGACGCCATCGATCACCCGCACTCCGGCGGCACCGACCACGCGGCCGAACAGTTCGTTCAGCCCGAGCCGCGATCCGGAGTCCTCCGCCATGCGGACCACCCAGTCGTCGACTCGCACCTCGACGCCGACGTCGTCGAGCACCGTCACGTCGACGCCGCCCAGTTCGAGCCCGACCACCACGACCAGCGACCCAATCGAGTGACTAGTGCTGTGTCCGTGTGAATTTGGAGAAGTGACTGGCGCGACGCCCCTTGGCCTTGGCCGCGTACATGGCGCTGTCGGCGTCGCGCAGCAAGGACGCCGCGTCGCGTGAATCGTCGTGGTGGGTCTGGATGACGCCGATGCTCGCACCCACCCGCAACGTGCCGCCGGGAATCTCGATCGGTTCCGTGAGCACGCGATGGATGCGGTCGACGAAGCGTGCCAGGGCCCCGTTCTCCAGCTCGCCGACGAGCAGCGCGACGAACTCGTCACCGGCGAAGCGTCCGACGATGTCGTGGCCGCGGACGGCCTGGCGCAGCCGCGCTGCGGTCGCCTGGATGACGGTGTCGCCGATCTCGTGCCCAAGCGTGTCGTTGACGGTCTTGAGGTCGTCGAGGTCGATGAACAGCACGGCGGTGAGCAATCCGGCTTGGCGGTGCAGCGCGTTGACGGTCTCGAGGACGTGGGCACGGTTGGGCAGTCCCGTGAGCGCGTCGTGGGCAGCCTGGTGGACCAGGTGCTCGGTGGCCGCACGCTGAGCCGTGATGTCGGTGAACGAGACCAGGACCGGAGAACGCTCGGGGTCGTCGGGGTGGAGCAGTTGGCAACTGGTCGACAACCACACGCGGCGGCCGTCGGTCCTGTCGATGCCGACGGTGCGCCCGATCGTCGGCAAGCCCGTCGCGAACGCCCTGGCGATGGGGCGTTCCTGCTCGGAGAGCAGCCGGCCGTCCGCGTCGTAGACGGCAAGCTTGCGGAGCCGATGGCCGTAATTGACCTGTCCCTCTTCGGCGCTCACGCCCAGGATGTGACGTGCGGACGGGTTGATGGTTAGCAGCCAGCCGTTCTGGTCGACGACGACGACGCCTTCCTGCAGCGTGTTGACGACGGTCCGCAGGTTCCGTGCCGCGCGTCGCAGGGCGGTCTCGTCCGAACACAGCAGCACGTAGCCGTTGTCGAACTCGGTCGCCGACACGCGCATCGTCCGCACCGAACCGTCCATCGCGTAGTGGGACGAATGGACGACGCCGCCAGCTTCGGCGATCGCGGCCGGGTCGACGGGCGCGCCGACGGCGACGTCGATGGGTAGCGCCAACGCCCGGTGTGGTGGCCGCCGGTAGATACGCTCGGCCGCTGGATTCCAACTGGTCACCATGCCGCCCTTGGTGATCGAGATGATCGCGTCGCTGGCGTGATCGACGAGCGCGGCCTGGTGGGCAAGCGTGTCGTGGGTAGCGCGATATTCGGTCAGGTCGCGAAGAACCAGCTGGTAGGCGAGCTCCCCGTTCCACGTCGTCATGGACGACACCGCTTCGACGTGCAATTCGGAGCCGTCGAGCCGCACGACCGTTGCCCGCGCCGCCGCCGCCGCGTCGCCGGGGCGCCGCAAGTTTGCCATTCGCGCCAAGATCAACGAGATGGAGCGGGCGTGCACGAAGCGGGAGACGGCATGCCCGGCGAGTTCGCCGACCGATCGTGCGCCCAGCCAACGCACGGCGACGGCATTGAAGTAGACGAATCGACCGTCCTGGTGGATGCAAATGGCGTCCGGGCTGTGATCGATGATCTGAGCGAATCGGCCCAGGTCGAGGTCGCGATGGCCGTTCGTCGAATTCGGTTCGGGGGCGTAGCCAGGACGGACGGGGTCGGTGCCGGGGTCATCGGCACCGACGAATCGTTCGTGGTGCCTCACCAGGGGACCCCGAACACCGAACTCTGCATCACCGTTTCCCCACACCTGATACTTCGCTCCAGTAGCCAGCTCAATTTGCTATTGACGCTCACCGACGAGCACCAAAAGTTTGCTCACAAGCGTGAACCGCTAAGTTGGCTAGGGTTACTTTACCCGATTGTCCTGAGCTTATGCGTTTGGATATTGCTGGGTGTTGTTGACGAGGCAAATTAGCGTGGCCGCAATTTATTCGCTAACTCTCCGTCTGCTGGGTACGTTGCCATTGCCATCTCAGCCCTGATCGGGCCAAAACACGTGGTGAAACTCTTGATCGTTACCCAGCAACCGTGTCCGGAACGCGCGTGCGGTCGGTGATCGGTGGCGGATTTCGCCGCCGACGTCGCCGGGGGGTCTTTTGCTCGACCGAGTCGGTGTTCGTCGGCGCGGCGTGGACGTCGAGATTAAAAGCGCAGTACGGCGGGGGTTTTGGTCATCGTCCGGCTCGCTCGTCCTTCGCCGACGCGGATTTCGCTCGCCACTCGGAGGCCCGCGCCAGGGCCGGAGTCTCCGCAAGGGTCAATTTAGGGCGAGCTGCGCTTTTGCTAGCAAATAACGTTGCTATTGCTCAGTCACAATGAAGAAGTTACTGCTCAACGAATGTTTATACCGATGGTATGATATAGCTGTTCACCAGTCTTCGGTGCCGCGGAGGCGACCTCGTCCAGATCACGCGCGATGGAGTTACCCCGGTATGACAACACTCGAACTCGCCCCCTCCTCGTCCCTCGACGACCGACCACGCGTCGCGTTCTGGGATCCGGTCGCCGAAACCACGATGGTCGTGGCCACGCCCGCCGCCGAGCCGGAGTTGTTCGCGGACTACCACCGCGGTGCCATCGAGAGCTACGCGCGATTCGGCGTCACTGACGTGATCGACCCCGACACGTTGCGGTGCGCGGCGGACACGGCCCTCTTTTGGGCGCTGGTCGACCTCGACGGACGTGTCGTCGGCGGGGTCCGCGGCAAGGGCCCGCTGCGAAGCCCCGAAGACTCGCACGCCGTCGTCGAGTGGGCGGGACGTCCCGGCGAAGCCGAGGTGCGCACGTTGATCGCCGACCGGGTGCCCCTCGGCATCCTCGAGATGAAGGCGGCCTGGCTGGCCAAGGAGCCAGGAGGTGGTGGTCATCGCGCCAAGATGATCGCCCGTAGCGCCTTCCACGCGATGGCCCTACTGGACATCAACTTCTGCATGGCCACAGCTGCTGCGCACTGCCTGGAGCAGTGGCGTTCGTCCGGTGGGGAGGTCGCCGCGATCCCCGCCACGCCGTACCCCGACGAGCGGTACCAAACCAAGATGATGTGGTGGGACCGGCGCACGTTCACCGTGCACGGCGATCCCGAGCAGGTTGCGGCGACCTTCCGCGAGATGGCCAGCATCCGTCGAAGCACTCAGTCGCGGCGTGCCGTCGGGCTGATCCCGCCCACGTCACCGACGGCGCTGTGTGGATTGGGGAAGTCCGCCGCCTAGCCCGCTAGCCTCCTCCGGCGGTTTCCTATGATGCGGTGATGGGCGTCGATGCAGCCGCCGTCACCAGTGCCGAAGCCGCGCATTTCCGGGCGCAGGGCTGGTGGTCGGACACGACCTTGTCCGAGTGCGTGCGGCGCAACGCCGAGTCGTCGCCCGACAAGGCGGCCTACGTCGACTTCTCCGCGGGCGTCACCGAACGTCAACTGACCTGGTCGGAATTCGACCATGCCGCCTCGAACCTCGCCAACCGGCTTCGGGAGTTGGGCGTGGCGGCCGGCGAACGCGTCGCGGTCTGGCACGGGGACACGTCCGCGATTCACGTCCTGCTCGTTGCGATCGAACGGTGTGGCGCAGTGGCCGTGGGCCTCGGCGCCAGGGCGGGTGTGCGCGAGGTGAGCCAGCTCCTGCGCACGACGGGGCCTTCGTTGATTGTCAGCGACGTCGAGCGGCTCGCGTCGGCTGAGCAGGCAGCCGCCGACGCCGACTCGGCGCTTCGCGTCATGGCACTAGGAGATCCCTCTGCCGACCTGTGCGTCGACACCACGCTCCCGGACGGCGGGGACGGTCAGTCAACCCTCGGCGCCGACGACGTCTTCCTGATCAACTCCACCTCGGGCACCACCGGACTGCCCAAATGCGTCGTCCACACCCAGAATCGGTGGCACTACTTCCATCAGAAGGCCGTCGCCAACGGCGAGCTCACCCCCGACGACGTGTTCCTTCCCGTCATCCCGACCCCGTTCGGCTTCGGAATCTGGACGTCTCACACCACGCCGATCCACCTTGGCGCGACGGCGGTCAGGATGCCGCGGTTCGACGCCGCCGACACCTGCGCGGCGATCGAACGGCATCGTGCAACGGTTTTATGTTGTGTCAGTACGCAATTGATGATGATCCTGGCCGATCCCGCGTTGGGGGACCGCGACATCACCAGCTTGCGCGTCGTCTTCACGGGTGGAGAGCCGCTGCCGTACACGCAGGCCGCGCAGTTCGAGGAGCTGACCGGAGCGAAGATCCTGCAGTTCTACGGCTCCAACGAAACGGGCATGTTGAGTGCGACCACCGTCCGGGATCCGTTGCACCGCAGGCTGCGTACCGCCGGGCGGATCGTCCCGGAGATGCAGGTGCGGCTGTTCGACGGCGACCGCGACGTCACCGAGACCGGCCGCGGACAGCCGGCCTGCCGCGGTCCCGCGCTGAGCCTGGGTTACCTCGGTGGGACCGACCACGACAAGCTGTATACCCGAGACGGCTGGATGCGGATGGGCGACATCTGCGAACTCGACGCCGACGGCTACCTCAGCCTGACGGGCCGTACGTCGGACTTCATCATCCGCGGCGGGAAGAACATCAGCGCGGTCCAGGTCGAGGAGGTCGTCGCGACCCATCCGGCCGTCGCCGTCTCCGCAGCCGTCGCGATGCCCGACCCAGTGTTCGGCGAGCGGGTCTGCCTATTCGTCGAACTCAAGGACGGTGGCGAACTGGATCTACCGACGCTCGTCGAACACCTTCTCCAGCAGGGGGTTTCCAAGGAACTGCTGCCCGAACGGCTCGAGCTCCTCGACGAGTTGCCACGGTCGTCGGGCGGCAAGATCGCCAAAGGGCAACTTCGCGATGCCATCAGAACGACACTGGGGACATGACCACCGACGAGGTGCGGCGCGGCGGGCTGGAGGTGTGGGCGCCGTCGACGGTGCCGCCCATCGGCGTCGAGCTCTCCGACGAACAGACGTTGGCAGTGGCCTTCCGCCACCTGGCGGGCATCGGATTCGCCGAGAACTTGGCCGGGCACATCACGTGGCAGCTCGACGGACAGACCGACATGCTGGTCAATCCGTGGGGCCTGTGGTGGCAGGAGCTCACCGCGTCCGACATCTGCGTCGTCGACGAAGACGCGCGACTGGTGAGGGGCCGCTGGGACGTCACGCCGGCGATCCACATCCACACCGAGCTGCACCGGCTGCGACCCGACGCGCGCGTGGTGATCCACAACCACCCGTACTACGTCAGCCTGCTCGCGGCGCTCGGCGTGCTGCCCGAGCTCGTCCATCAGACGGGCTCGCTGTTCCTCGACGACATGTTCCTCGTCGACAAGTACGACGGCGAGGTCGATGAGCCTTGGCGGGCAGCCGAACTCGCGAGGGAGATCGGGTCCGCCAACCTGGTGATCCTGGCGAACCACGGCGCGATCGTCACCGGCCGCAACGTGGCGGAGGCGGTGTACCGGGCGGCGTCCATCGAGCGCGTGTGCAGGCTGGCCTACGACGTCATGCTCACCGGTCGAACTCCGGCTCAGATGAACCGTGGCGACATGGTGGGCATGAAGGCATCGCTCATCGAGCGCGCGGCCGACGTGTACTGGGCCGGCGCGGCCCGGATGACCATCAAGGCCGACCGCGACGTACTGAGCTAGCGCCCAACGGATTACGAGGAGCGAGGAACGAGCATGGCTTCCATCGACGAGATGTCGGCGAACCTTTCCTTTACCACCGCCAAGACGGGCGCCGACCGCACCGTGACGTTCCTGCCCGAACCCGAGCGGGCCGAGCGCCGCTACACGGTCATCTCCGTCGACGACCACATCGTCGAGCCGCCGGACACGTTCGAGGGGCGAGTTCCGCAGAAGTTCGCCGACCGCGCTCCGCGGGTGGTGGAGACCGACGACGGCGGGCAGACGTGGATGTACGACGGGCAGTCGCTGCCCAACGTCGGCTTCAACGCAGTGGTCGGGCGGCCGGTGTCCGAGTACGGGTTCGAACCGACCCGGTTCGACGAAATGCGCCGCGGCGCATGGGACATCCACGAACGCGTGAAGGACATGGACCTCAACGGTGTCTATGCGTCGCTGAACTTCCCGTCGTTCCTCCCGGGTTTCGCCGGGCAACGGTTGCAACAGGTGACCTCCGATCGCGAGCTGGCGATGGCGTCGGTGCGGGCGTGGAACGATTGGCACCTCGAAGCGTGGGCCGGGGCATATCCCGACCGCATCATTCCCTGCCAACTGCCGTGGCTGCTCGACCCGGACGTGGGCGCGAAGATGATCTACGAGAACGCCGAACGTGGGTTCCACGCGGTGACGTTCAGCGAGAACCCAGCGATGCTGGGGTTGCCGACCATCCACTCCGGCTACTGGGAACCGCTGATGGCCGCCTGCGCCGACACGGGCACGGTGGTGAACCTGCACATCGGTTCGTCGGGCACGTCACCGTCGACCACCCCTGACGCACCGCCAGACGTCCAGGGCGTGCTGTTCTTCGCCTATGCCATCTCGGCGGCGGTGGACTGGTTGTACTCGGGGGTCTGCACCAGGTACCCGGAGCTGAAGATATGTCTCTCCGAGGGCGGGATTGGTTGGGTCGCCGGGCTTCTCGACCGGCTCGACCACATGCTCAGTTACCACGAGATGTACGGAACGTGGACGGCGCTCGGGGAGCAGCTGACTCCGGCGGAGGTGTTCAAGCGGAACTTCTGGTTCTGCGCGGTGGAGGACCAGTCGTCGTTCGTCCAGCACGAACGGATCGGTTCGGACAACATCCTGCTCGAGGCCGACTACCCGCACTGCGATTCGACCTGGCCGCACACCCAGTGCAAGATTCACGAGCAGATCAACGGGCTGCCCGAGTCGATCATCCGAAAGGTGACGTGGGAGAACGCGTCGCGGCTCTACCAGCATCCGGTTCCAGTCGCGGTTCAGGAGGACCCGAACGCGTTCTAGTGCCCGTTCCTCGTGGCTAACAGCGGTTTCCGCAGCGGATGGCCACCACGGTGATGCCTTCGGGCCACAAGTCCCAGTACACGGGGCACGGGTCACGGATACGGAATCCGAAGGTGGGGACACATGTCCCAACTTCGGGCAACCTCTCCGAGATCGATTCTTTGCTGTAATCCGTGTCTAGTGAGTGATGGCTGTCGGCGACTCGGTTGCGGGCGACGTCCGATGCCGTGACACATACATGTCCTGTACTGCGGATATCCCGTCGTTACAATTGACGCCAGCGTAGTTTTCTTGTTTGCACGAGGAATCTTCTGACGCGTTCGGCAATTTTACGAAATTTAGCTCTGTTGACGGTGCGCGGGGTTACGGTGCATGGGTAGGGTGCGCGGCGGAAGGGTGAGTGCCATGTCCGACAGGCATCGTCTCGAGCGAGATCGAACCATCAAGAGCCGGTTGAATCGCAACCTTGGCAGCCGAGTGAAGAAGGTCGCCCTCGCCGCCGCCGCGACCATGACCGCGGCCACGTTGACCGTCGGGCTGGTTCCGCCGCCCACGGACCAGATGCTCAACCGCAACGTCGAACTCACGGCGGCCGTCAAGGTCTTCCCCCCGCCCGACCAGATCCCCGACCTGACGGGTGGCCTCGGAACGGCGGGCTACGACCTGGCCCAGCAGATCGCCGCGGCCATCCTCGAGGCGATCACCAACAACATCAACCTGATGGCGCTGGCCCGCGCCTCGGGGATGGATCCGGCCAGCCTGCTGCAGAGCCTTCCCCCGGCCTTGCTGCGAGGCGTCCTGGACAGGATCCCGATCGATCTGTCGCCGCTGCTCGCGAACTTGGTCGGACTCGATGCCGCCAACGGCATCCTCGGGCCCGCGCTCAAGGCGCTCGGCATCACCGACGCGAGCGGCATGACGACGGTGACCAAGCTGTTGGCGCTGCTGGGGCTCGACCTCAGCGATCCGCTCAACCTGGCGGGCCTCGACGTCCCCGGGCTGAATCTCATCACGACGGGCCCGCCGTTCACCCTGCTCAAACTGCTTGGGCTGGACCTCGGTTGGGTGCCCGGGCTGCCCAATTCGGTGGCCGACGAAGTGAACAACACCGAGTACGCCAAGCTCGGCGTCAACGGGCTGCTCACCACGGTGCTGGACAAGCTCGAGATCCTGTCGCTGGACAATCCACTGCTGAACCTGGGCGGACTGGTCGGGTCACTCGACGGGCTGCTCGGCGACGTCGTCGACACCATCCCCGCCAATCTCGACCTGATCGACCTGCGGGTGCCGATCGTCGTCGGCTTCGGGATGGGCGCCTTCGCCGCAGGCGCGGCCTACCCCAAGATCGTCGAAGACCTGCAGTACCAGCCGGGTGGAGCGAAGTCGCCCACGAAGGCAGACGATCCCCTGCTCGGCAGCCTGACGATTCTGCCAATGCTGTTGCTGCGCAACCCTGGTCGTGCCAACGGTGGGTTGTTCGCCCGCGCCTACCCCTTCGCGCGGCTGTTCGGGATCGACACCGTCACCCCGGAGACCCAGGTAACGAGCAGCGGCGGAGTGCCGGTCCTCGGCACCGGGCTGTCGCTCGGCGGTGCGAATCTCATCCCGATCAAGATCGACGCCACCGTCGAGTACGACCTGCTCTCCGACTTCGCGGCGTGGCCCAACCCGTTCTCGTTGGCGAACAACCTGATGGGCTTCCTGCTTCCGACGTACATCCTGCGGGGCGTCGATCTGTCGAACCTGACCCCGCAGCTCGGGACGCAGCTCACCGACATCCTGGGCAAGCTCGGCACGGATCCGCTGGCGTTGAACTTGTATCTGACGCTGCCCGCGAACAGCCTGCCGTTGCTCGAACCGCTGTACCTGCTGACCGACCTGACGAATTTGATGACCCTCGGAGCGTTCCCGAATCCGTTGGGCACGTTGGCCAATGCGCTTGCGCCGGCGTTGACCAGCCTGGTCAATCTGGGCTACACCGACGCCATCAGGTTGCCCGACGGCACGTACGACCGAACGCTGGACCAGGCTGGCGATCCGACCGCGTTCATGTCGTTCCCCGATATCGACTGGGCGAAGGTGCCAGGCGACATCTTCAATTCGTTGGTCAAGGGCATCCAGAAGGAGTTCTTCAGCGGCAACCCGACGCCCGCGACGCCCAACGTGATCACCGGAGTGTTCAAGCTGCTATCGACCATTCTCGGCGGCGGGGCCGGTGGATTCGGCGGGTTCGGCGACGTCCTCAACGCCGTGCTGGGTGGGCTGAACCCCTTGGCCGCGGCGACCGGGCAGGCGTCACCGCTGGCGACCGCCGCACCAGAGGCAAGGACGTCCACGGCAGCGACCGCTCCGGCGGCTGGCGGCAACGACGCACCGGTCATCGAGACGTACGGAGACTCGAACGCCGACGAGAAGGTCGCCGTCGAGAAGGAAGAGTCCAACCTGCCGAAGTCGACGAAGCCGACCGGCTCGTACTCGACGCCCAAGCCATCGTCGACGCCCAAACCGGGTCCGGTGGGCAGCGTCGTCGGCGGCGTGAACGACACCGTAGGCGGCGTGACCGATACGGTCGGCGGCGTGACGGGCGGCCTGACCAACACCGTCGGCGGCGTGACCGGCGGTGTGACGAATACCGTCGGCGGGCTGACGGGCGGCCTGACGAATACGGTCGGCGGGCTGACGGGCGGCCTGGGGCTGGGACCCTAGCTGCGACCCTGACCTGCGTAGACGAGATCGGCCGGGTTGAAGTCGGCGATTCGCGCCGCTATGATCACGATCTTGTAACGAAAGATATACGGTCAGATCTCGGAAGGTTGCTGCCCATGCCTCGGTTTGGTCGTAGGGTGCCATCCGTGGGCCGACACAAATTAGCCAGCAACCGGAGATTCTCGCCAGTTGCCCTAGCTGCGGTCATCGCCCCGGCGGCCGTGTTCTTCGCGGCCGGCGGCGACGTCCATCCACTCACGGTCAGCACCCAAGCGAAACCAGTCGTACGCGAAGCGTCGGCAGTCGTCGGCGACGTTGCCCCGTGCTGCTTCGAGATCGTGGCGGCCGCGCCCGCGGCGCTCGCGACACCTCCGACAGAGGGGCCGTCTGGGACGAGTTCGGGTGCCATGCCACTGGTTTCGGCATCGAGGTGGCGGGTCGACACCCGGCCACTGCTGCTGCCCGTCGGGGACGCTCCCGAGCAGGGGCTCCAGGTCAAGACCATCCTGGTCTCGCGCCTCATCAGCCAGCTGTTCCCCGAGATCCACAGCATGGGCGGCGTCCGGCCCGATGCGCTGAGGTGGCATCCCGACGGCTTGGCACTCGACGTCATGATCCCGAATCCCAGCTCCACCGAGGGCATCGAGCTCGGCAACCAGATCGTCGCGTACGTGCTCAAGAACGCGCAGCGGCTCGGAATCCAGGACGCCATCTGGCGCGGCATGTACTACACGCCGGGCGGCGCGCGAAGCGGTGGATACGGCCACTACGACCACGTCCACATCACCACGACCGGCGGCGGATATCCCACCGGCGGCGAGCTCTACTACCGCTGAGCTGACATTCGAGTAGTCCATTACGCATCACCGAGGCCTTTGCCGCGCGCAGTCTGAGGCGGGAACGCAGAGGACTCGGAGGCGGACATGACGGTGAACCTGTCGATTCTCGGCCGCCGCGACGAGGGTGATCGGCTCGCGACGCGTGGCGGTCCGCCCGGCGCCGAACACACCCCATCGCTCACCGACCTGTTCGACGACCTCGAGGTCGTGGCCTCCTTCAACCTGTCTCGGTCGGCCCGGGAACGGGCCGACGAGCCAGAAGTGTTGCCGGTCGAGGACGACGACATACTCGAATTCGAGGTTCAGGGCGGGTTCAGGATCTGGACGTCAGCCCGCCGGTTTCAGGAGGAAGTGCTGCTGCTGCGGCCGGACGCCAAGGTCGGCGACGCCGTCAGCGTCGACACGCTGCCGCGGGTGTCCAGGCGTGGGATCACGGACTGGGTTCAGAACCGGCTCCGCGTGTTGAAGTTGAAGCGCACCAAAGTCGAGGACATTCTGGGACACCCGGACCTCTGGCCGTCGGACCTCGAGGAGTTGGCGAGCGAGCTCGGCATCGACCTCGCGGTGAAACTGCCCGCCTGGTTCGCGACCAAGGCGCTGATGCGGACGATCGAGGGCCGGCTCCGACCCGGGCCGGGCCTGTACTCCTGGGGCGACGCCACCCGCGACCTCGTCCCAGGGGAACCGGATCCCGAGCCCGCGAGGTTCGACGGCTACGACGTCGAGAAGCCGATGCTCGTCTTCCTCCACGGCACCGCGTCGTCCACCCGCGGAAGCTTCGGCGCGTTCCTCGGCGAGGACGCACAGCCGCAGTGGCAAGCGCTGACTCAACTCTTCGGTGACCGCATCTACGCCTTCGAGCACCGCACCATCAGCGACAGTCCCATCGACAACGCCATTGAATTGGTCTCCGCGTTGCCGCCGAATGCCCGTGTCAGCCTCGTCTCCCACTCGCGCGGGGGACTCGTCGGCGACCTACTGTCACTGACGTCGATCAGCTCGCATCTCGTCGCGCGATTCGACCGCAAGGATCCGGAACTACTGCAGGCCGACGAGCACGACCGGCGCCAACTGGAACGGCTCGCAGGGCTGCTCGCGCAGAAGAAGCTCAGAGTCGAACGATTCGTGCGCTGCGCCGCGCCGTCGCGCGGCACTCTGCTGGCGTCGGAGAACCTCGACTTCCTGATGTCGGTGCTCACGAACCTCGTCGGCCTGATTCCCGGACTCACCGGCAACCCGCTGTACGAGGTCACCACGCGGATCGCGCTGGAAATCATCAAGAATCGGACCCGGCCCCAGTTGCTCCCCGGCCTCGAAGCGATGGTCCCGGAGTCGCCGCTGGTCGGGCTGCTCAACAACCCCGAGACGCCCGCGAACGGCGCGCTCGGCATCGTCGCCGGCGACATCGAAGGCGGCAACTGGCTCAAGCGCCTCGGCGTCTTCGCCAACGACCAGTTCCTGTACGAGTCTCGCGACAACGACCTCGTCGTCAACACCGATGCGATGTTCCACGGCGCGCGGCGCGAGGTGGCCGGCTACGTCTTCGACAAGGGCGCCGACGTCAGCCATTTCAACTACTTCCGGAATCCGCGCACGCGGGCCGCGCTCGTCAGCTGGCTGGCCGCCCCGCTGGGTGAGCCCGCCGAACCCTTCCTCGAGCTTCCGCACGGTGAAGTGCAACCGGTGCCGATGCTGCGTTCGGCGCTGCGAGGAACCGGATCCGGTCGACCGATGGTCTTCGTGCTGCCGGGCATCATGGGCTCTCACCTGCACGTCGACGACCAAGAGGTGTGGCTGAACTATTCCGCCCTGTTGGACGGCCACCTCGGTGACCTCGCAGACGTGGACGCCGCGAGCGTCCAACCGGTCTCTCTCGTCGGCGACGGCTATCGCGATCTCTGCGAATACCTGCAGGACTCGCACGAGGTCATCCCGTTCGCATACGACTGGCGCCGATCGGTCACCCGGGCGGCGGGGCTGTTGGCCGTCGAGGTCGACGATGCGCTGAGGAGCTCGACGCAACCGGTCCGCATCGTCGCCCACGGCATGGGCGGGCTAGTGGTGCGCGCGATGATCGCCGAACGACGCGACGTGTGGGACCGGGTCTGTGAACGCGCCGGTGCGCGCCTAGTAATGCTGGGCACGCCGAACCGAGGCTCTCACGAGGCCGTCGAGGCGCTGCTCGGTACTTCCGCGGGCATCCGGCAACTCGCCCTGCTCGACCATGGCCGAGACACCGCGGACATCGCCGCCATCGCTGCGGGGTACCCGGGGCTGCTCGAACTCCTTCCAGGGGAACCCTTTTTCGCCCCAGGTCATTGGGCGCAATCACAATGGTCGGGGTTCGCCGTTCCGGCCGCAGAACGGCTCGCCGCCGCCAAGGTCACGTTCGACGCGCTCGCCACGGCGACGACGGTGATCCCGCATGCGGATCGTGTCCACTACGTGGCTGGAGTGTCGGCGCGCACCGTGTCAGGGGTCGACCTCGTCAAGGGTCGCGTCGTGCTGTCGGTCACGTCCGAGGGTGACGGCCGGGTGACCTACGAGTCGGGCCAACTCCCGGGCGTACCAATGTGGTTCATGCAGGCGGTGCACGGCGATCTGCCGTCCCACCCGGCTGGCCTTCCCGCCATCAGGGAGTTGCTCGAGAAGGGCACCACGTCGCGGCTGCCGACGGTCGCACCCAGCGTGGCGAGGGGTGGCGCCGTGACGTACCGCGCGCTTCCCGAGCCGGTACTGTATCCGACCGAGACATCGCTGGCCGCAGGCATTCTCGGGAAGAAGCCGTGCGGGCCGTACCGGCGCACCGAACAGCCGAGTTTCCGGGTGTCGGTGGTGCACGGCGACCTGAGGTATGCGCGTCACCCGATCATGGTGGGGCACTACGAAGGTGACACCATCATCGCTGCCGAGGCTCAGGTCGACGCAATGCTGGGCTGCGCACTGTCGCAACGCTATTCGCTCGGGCTTTATCCCGGCGTATTCGGGTCGGTGGCGGTGGTGCTGCGCAAGCCCACGCCGGCGCAGGAGGCGTTGGGCCGCAGGCCGGGTGCGATCGTCATGGGACTCGGCAAGTGGGGCGAGCTCACGGCCGGGCAACTCGGCGACCTGATCCGACGTGCCGCGCTGCAGTACCTGCTCGAACTGCGCAACGACCTCTGCGGTCCGTCGAACGGCGAAGAGCATGCGGCGAAGGTGGGCCTCTCGGTGCTGCTGGTCGGCGGCAACTCCAATGCGAACATCGCCGTTGGGGATTCGGTCGCGGCGATCCTGCGCGCGATCGCCCAGGTCAACCGCGAGCTTGCCAGTGCCGAGGGAGGGGCCAACAGCATCCACGAGGTCGAGATCGTCGAGCTCTACGCCGACACCGCGATCGAGGCGGCGCACGCCGTCAAGCGGCTCGCGCCACAGATCGGCAAGGAACTCCAAACTCGCATCGAAGCGGCGCCCCTGCTTCAACGCGGACGTGAGGGCCGCAGACGTCTGATGTCGACGACGGGCCGTGACGCCTGGCGCCGGTGGGAGGTGAGCGTCGTGACGCCCCCTCGCCCCACGGGGCCGACGCGGCTCCCTAGGCCACTCGCCGATCGGCTCAAGCGGGCCGTCGTCGAATCGGGCGCCGCCGACCCCGAACTGGTCGAGGCGCTCGCGGAGCTGGCGATCGGCGCGCAGACCGACGAAGCCGAGGTTCATCGCGAAATCCGGTTCCTCACCCTCTCGGACCGAGCGCGTGCCGAAGCCACGTCGCAGCAGCGCCAGCCGGAGCTCGTCGAGCGCCTCATCAAGGATGCGATCTCGCAGCCAAGCTTCAGCCAGGAAGAGTCACGCGTGCTGTTCGAGCTGACGATTCCGAACGAGCTCAAGTCGGGGCTCGCGCGCGTCGACAACCTGGTGCTGGTGCTCGATGCCGAAAGTGCTGCGTACCCATGGGAATTGATGAGCCCCGGCGACAAGCCGCTGTGTCTTGCCAAGGGGCTAGTGCGGCAGTTGCAGACCTCGAGCTACCGTCCGCAGATCGGCGCCCGCGCGGGAACGGCCGCCTACGTGGTCGGCGATCCTCGGGTCAGCCCGCCGTTCTCCCAGCTCGATGGGGCGGCCGCCGAAGCCGATGCCGTCTACGAGCTCTTGTGTAAGCGGTTCGACGTGAAGAAGCCCGCGACGACGCCGACCGCGCTGCAGGTGCTCGCCGGGCTGTACGAAAAGCCCTATCGCATAGTGCACATCGCGGGACACGGTCACTACGAACCGCCGCCGACTCCGGACGGGAAGGCCCGCAGCGGTGTGGTGCTCGACAACGGCGTCTTCCTCACGGCGGTCGAGGTGGGGCAGATGCAGCAGGTGCCGGAGCTCGTGTTCCTGAACTGCTGCCACATCGGGCAGACCGGGCCGCAGGCGGTGCCGCGAACGTCCGGCGTGGAGTTCAATCGTTTGGCGGCCAGCGTTTCTCGCGAGTTGATCGAGATGGGAGTGCGCGCTGTCGTCGCGGCCGGCTGGGCAGTGGACGACGTGGCGGCGAAGCTGTTCGCCGAGACGTTCTACGGCAACATGCTGGACGGCGAAACCTTCGGGCGTGCCCTCCGGGCGGCGCGTGACACGACCTTCGACGAGCATCCCGACACCAACACCTGGGGTGCCTACCAGGCCTACGGGGACCCCGACTATCGGCTCGACCCGACCGGCTACCGCACTAGCGCGCCGCCGCTCGGGCCCGTCGACGCCGCCGAATTCATCGAGGCAGTACGCAATGTCGCGCGGCGGGCGGCCCAAGGCAACAAGGATGCGGGCGGCTCGCTCGGTGCTTCGGTTCGAAGCCTCGAGGAATTGGTCGACCGTTGCCCCACCGACTGGCTCGGCAGCACCGACGTGCTGATGGACATCGGCTACGCGTTCGGCGAACTCGGCCGGTTCGACGTGGCCCGCGACTATCTCGCTGCGGCGCTCGCTGGTGACGGGACCGACAGCACGACGACCATGCGCGCCGTCGAGGAGCTCGCGCGGTACGAGGCGTGCCAGGCCGACGACAACGTCGACGGCAATGCCGAAACCGCCGTCGTGTTGCGTCGGGACGCGATCACCCGGCTCGAAGGGCTCATCGCCCTGGCGCCGACGGCCGAACGCTATTCACAGCTCGGCGACGTCTACACGCGTCGCGCCGTCGCCGAACCGGACGCGTCGGACGCCAGGACCGCGCTCACCGCGGCGGCCGAGAGCTATCGGATGGCACACCAGCGAAACGTGGACCGGCAGCAGTTCGACCCGTGCCCGGTGCTGAACTGGCTGGCGGCGGCGGCACTCCTCGGCAAGGGGGTGCCCGGTGCCGACATCCTCATCGACCGCTGCGAGGTCACCGCGTCCGAGCGGTTCCAGAACGACCGGGCGTTCATCACGGCGATCGGGATCGCGGAATCGGCCCTCGTGCGCGCCCTTCCGACCCTGCTCGGGTCCGACGACGACGAGGCCGAACGGGTTCGGGCCGCGTACCAGAAGGTGCTTCGCGAGACTTCGCCTAGCGCCGGTGAGCTCGCCGCGGCCGACAAGCAACTCAAGATCGCCGGCACCGTGTTGGGGAAGCTCTGGACCGGCGACGCCGCCGCGGAGGCAACCATCGTCCGCCTTGCGGAGCTGCGCGC
Organism: Mycobacterium sp. RTGN6; assembly: GCF_033804605.1. Taxonomy (NCBI): domain Bacteria; kingdom Bacillati; phylum Actinomycetota; class Actinomycetes; order Mycobacteriales; family Mycobacteriaceae; genus Mycobacterium; species Mycobacterium sp. RTGN6. The sequence continues at coordinate 208,083 of NZ_JAPZKZ010000008.1, read as the reverse complement.
GACGATCGCGGGCGAGGTTCGCGTGTCGAGCTGATTCTGGCTCGGGGTCACCGGCAGGAAGCCGGGAATTCTCTTGGAAAAAAGTGTGCGAAACCGGTCGGCTCGCGCCCCCTAGCAGGTGAACGCGGCCCAGCGAGGGCGGCGAACACCAAAGGAGATCGACATGACCATCAAGCAATCCACCTCCCGCCGCCGCCTCGTTGCCGCCGCGCTGCTCCTATCAGCCGGCGCAGGTGTTGCCGGGCTGGTGGGCCCGATGGCCACCGCCAATGCCACGCCGACGACGGTGCCCGCGCCGCCGCCCGCGTCGGATCGGTACGTCGCGATCGCGTACTCGCCGAGCATCCAGTTCACGGGCCTGTCGATCAACACGTCGCAGCAGGCCGCGGCCAACGAGGCGCTGTACCGCTGCAGCACGAAGGCCCGTGACTGCCAGGTCGCGGTCAATTGGAAGAACGGCTGCGCCGCGCTGGCCGTCGACGGGACCCGCTTCTTCGGCGGCGGTGGGCCCAGCTACGCAGCGGCCAACAACGATGCCCGGTTGGGGCTCGGTGGCTACGGCACGATCAAGGCGAGCCAGTGCGTCGTCCGATGACGGCTAGCGCATGTGGCAGATCCAGCGTCGACAGGATGCCCGGCGGTGCCGCACACACTGCCGCGACCAGGTTGACCGCCCGATTCGCCGTGTAGCCGGGTGAGGTCTCGGCCATCTGATCCAGCGGTACCGGCATCCGCAGCTCGACGTCCAGCGGCGCGTCGCCGTGCACGGCCACCCGCCAACCGGTGTCCCGGAGCTCCCACGCCGGCTCGAGGTCGGTGGTGCAGTACCAGTTGGCGCGGAAGGTGATGAGCTCGCGGCCTCTGCGGACGCCCGAGACCGTAATGCGTTGTGCGGCCACTGTTCCTGCCTTCAACGTGCCCGCGGCGATGTGGGTCTCCCGTGGAGTCGCCGCCAACTCTCCCTTGGCGGTCACGTCGTCCAAGGGCAGGCCGACCGCATCGGCGACCAACCGCAGCGACGGACCGAAGCTCGACCGCAGGTGATCGGCGCGGGCCTGGTGGAACGGGGCGAGCTCGCGGCCGAATCCCATGATGTCGAACAACAACTCGGGGGAGTCGCGCTTCGACAAGTCCGCGTACTCGTCGATGTCGAGCTTGTCCAAGCGGCGCTGGATCGACGTCAGGACCAACGGCACGGCCTCGGAGATGAACCCGGGGCTGCTTCCCGTGCTGTGGATCGACGTACCGCCCGCCGTGCAGGCGTCCTCGATGCGAGTCCTCGTCGCGGGGTCCATGCTCGGAGGGTGATGAAGTAACCCGGCCGTCGTCACCACGTTGGCGCCGGATTCCAGCAGCAGGCATACGTCGTCGACGTCGAACGTCCGCGGCATGTACAGCACACAGTCTGCATCGAGGGCTAGCACGTCCTTGATACGGTTGGTCGCCGAAACCCCAACGGAGTCAAGCCCGCACAGTCGACCAGCGTCCTGCCCGACCTTATCGGGGTCGTACACGTACAGACCAGCCAGCGTCATCGCGGGGTGTTCGATGATGCCCCGCAACGATTTGAGGCCGATGTTGCCGGTGGCCCACTGAACCACTCGGAGGTGATCGCTCATGCCGGGTGCACGCTCACCGGGATGCCGGAGTAGCGCACCATTCCGGTGACCAAGTCGATGTCGTCCTTGTTGGTCAGCGCGTTGACATTGGCCTCGACGTGTCCGTGAGGCACGGACACCGCGCCGCGGCGGATGGCCGCGTCCAGCTTCGCCACGCCCATCAATTCCCCGTGTGCGCTACGGACTTTCACCGCACCACCGTCGACGACGCCCGCCGCGGCGCCGTCGTCGGGATGGATCAGGACATCGGCGGGATCGCCGAGGAAGTCGAACTGGGCGTTGAGCCGCCGCATCTGCCGACGCGGCGTCAAGACCAGCGGCGCGGGGTCCGCCAGCGTGGCCAGTTGGTCGACGAGCACGCGAGGCGCCAGCCGCCAGCCGCCCATTCGCTCGATGTGGCGCTCCACCCACGGCGCGGGAAGTTCGTGGCCGGCGTCGACCCAGCCGGTCTCCGCCAACTCGCCGAACGAGCATCGGGCCGCGGCGATTACGCCCGCGAGGATCGCGTCGTCGGACTGGGTGGGGTCGGCGACGTCGTGTCCGAGCCGGTGGCCGAGCTCGGCGAGGAACCACCACATCGACCGCCGGTCGCCGACCGGGGCGACGGCCGCTGGCGTGTGCTGAGCCGACACCCGGGAACTGAGCGCGTCCCAGATCGTGACGTCGGACCGCTCGAGCTGATCCTTGGTCGGCAGCACGTGCGTCGACAGCGCCGCGGTCTGGTTGGCGATGATCTCGGTGGTGGCCAGCACCTCGAGCTTGCGCAGCGCCGGTTCCAGGGCATTGGTGTCCGGGAACGACGTCAGCAGGCTCCCGCCGAGATTGAGCACCGCGCGGATGTTGCCCGCTTCGATCTCGTCGGCCAGTGCGGCGCAAGGCCATTCGCCCATGAACGACTGGCTGTTGGGACGGCTGCGTGGGCCTGGTCCGAACGAGCCATCCGGCGGCGAGACGGGAAGTTCGAATCCCTCGAGTTGATAGGCGAATCCGGGGTGAAACCAGAAGCCGCCGGGCCTGTTCATCGATCCGGTCAGGATCATCACGACCCATGAAAGCCACTGCGTGACGTTGGCCTTGTCGGCCGTCATCGTCACGCCGGTACCGGTTTCGATCGCAACGCGGCCCGCGGCTCGCAGCGCGTCACGGAGTCGCGTCAATGCGTTGGGCGCAACGTCGGCGAGCCTCGCGGTGTGTTCGAGGGTGAACGGCTCGACGGCGGCGGCCAGTAGCTCCACGTCCTGCAGCAGCACATCGGGATCGGCACCATAGCAAAGGAGTTCGCGCACGAGGTACGCCATGATGGCGTGGTCGGTCCCGGGTCGCGGTGCCAGGTGGTCGGTGGCCAGTCGGGCCGTTTCCGTGCGTCGTGGGTCGATCACCCACACCTGGCCACGCTTGGCGATCGCGCGCACGGTGCCGGTGGGATTCGGCACGGCGATCGCGTGGCCGTGCGAGATCACCGGGTTGGTGCCGACGAAGATCATGAAGTCGACGTCGTCGTAGTCGGGTCGGCCGGACAGTCCGACGAACCCGCCGACCAGGTCGGAGATCAACGGCTTGGCGGTGCCGTCGATGGTCAGCGGACTGAACTTGGCAGGCGTGCCGATCGCCGCGTGCAATGCTTCGGCCACCCGGGTCCCGGTGGCGTCCATGCCGACGCCGGTGCCGAAGAAGATGCCAAGCGACTCGGGGCCGTGACGGTCGATGACGGAGCGGATCCTCGCGCCGAGATCGTCGAGGCAGGCCTCCCACGTGGTGTCCTGAAGCTGGCCGTCGACGCGCATCTGCGGCCGTTCGATCCGGTCGGGATGGTGGTGCATCTGCGGAAGCGCGCGTCCCTTCGGGCACGTGTAGCCCTGCGACAGCGGATGTTCGCGATCGCCGCGCACGCGAGTCACCACGTCACCGTCGACCTCGACGAGAATTCCGCACACGGAGGTGCAGACCCGACAGAAGCTTCGGATCGTACGGACGCCTTCGGCCGGCATGGTGCGAATGTAGTCATTGCCAACAATGCTGTCAACGACAACATCTTGATAGTCTCGGCTCATGGCCGACCGTCGCTACCACCACGGCGATCTCCGGGCTGCATTGCTCACGCAGGCGGAAGCGACCTTGCAGGTATCGGGAGCCGATGGCTTGTCGTTGCGCGAGCTCGCCCGCGCGGTGGGAGTCAGTCACGGTGCGCCGCGTCGCCACTTCGAGGACAAGGCCGCGCTACTGGAAGCCCTTGTCGCCGAAGGCTTTCACCGCTTGGGCCGGGCGCTGGCAGCGGCAGCCGAGCCCGACGGCCGCGAGTTCAAGGTCGTGCTGAAGGAGGTTGCGGTCGCCTATGTGCGCTTCGCCGCCGACAACCCGGCCCTGGTCGACCTGATGTCCGGCAGCCGGTATCTCGCCGAAGCGTCCGATGCGCTGGTGCGTGCGCGCGAGGTCAGCACCGCGCCGGTGCGACGCCTCGTCGAGACGGGCCAGGCAACAGGCGAACTGGCGCAGGGCGACGTTCGTCGCATCGGCACGTTGATGTTCGCGACGCTGCACGGCCTTGCGACCCTGGCCAACAACAAGATGATCGACCCGCTCGATGACGAGTTGATCTCCGACGCGGTCGACTCACTGCTGACGGGACTCGCGCCGTCCCCAGCCCTTCAGGGGCGCGGCGCGTAATCCACGGCCTCGAAGGGCCATTCGTCGGCGAGCCAATTCCGAACGGCCGCATACAAAACCGGGTCGAGAGCTGCGTGATCCGCGCGTACCCAGGACCGGACCGAGGCGTCGCCGGGGTCACCAGTCTCGGGTGGGTAGATGTAGACGCAGCCGAGCACCTCTTCGGCATCCGGGCGGTCGGCCGGCAGGACGGTATAGGTGAAGCCGGTGCGGGCGGCGAAGTCGGCGGCGTGCTGTTCCAAGTCCGCCAGGTTCTGGGAGGCGGGCATCTCGTGCGGCCAGGGCCGCCCCTCGAATCCCGGAGTTGCGTGGATGTGCTCCATGCTCGCCGACCACGCGGCGTGGTCGGCGGCGTTGTGTTCAGGGCCCACTGGAATCAGCCGAAAGCCGGGCCCGGCAAGCTCCAGTGGCACCACGAAGTCGGTGGGCACGAATGGCCGTTCAGTCACGATCGTGAGCGTATCGTCCGGAGCCTGGTCGAGCAGCCCTGACGGCGATGCGGGAACCACATAGCTGTTGTTCGCAGCTATGTGGAAATGGCTTCCTGAAATTTCGCCGAATATTTCTTCAGCTATCTCTCTCCGTCGGGCATAACGCGTGTTATCGTCCTGAGATAAGCCTGAGGAATTCAGCAAAGGGGCTGTACAAATGGCATCGAAGAATCGCAAGCGCGTTCGTGCGGCCAAGCGGGTAGCCGCTGCCGGCATCGCCACCGCAACTGCCACAGCACTCGTCATCGGTACGGCGCCGCCGCCGCAGGCAAACGGCGATATGGTCAAGCTGGCAGCCCTGGCGACGACGGTGGGGTCGCCGGGACTGCCACCCATGGCACTCGCACCGGGGGCGCCCGACCCGGCGTCGATCCCCGATCTGACGTTCGGTCTCGGGCCGAGCGGATACGAGGCATTCCAGACGTATGGAGCGCAGCTGGAATCGGCGTTCCTCAACAACGTCAATCTGTCCGGGGTGTTGGAGCGTCTGGGTGTCGACCCCGAGACCGCCATCAACACGGCGCTGGGCAATGCACTGGTGTCGGCGCTGACGGGCGTCACGATCCCGGTCGACCAGGTCCCCGTGATTGGCGGGGTGCTGTCGAATGCAGGCATCACCAACGTGGCGGCGCTACTCGCCCTGCTCGGACTAAACCTGTCCGACCCGTTGGGTCTGACCGGACCCACACCCGGCCTGAACATCATCACGACGGGCCCGCCGTTCAGCCTGTTGAAATTCCTGGGCATCGACCTGGGGTGGGTGCCGGGGTTCCCCAACTCGGTGGCCGACGAGATCAACGGCACGCAGTACCTCGGCATCAGTCCGGTCGCCCTGCTGCAGGCGTTGAAGGGCATGCCCGGCGTCACGGACGCGGACAAGCTCATCCTCGATCCATTGATCCTCACTGCCGAAGGAATCTTCGGTGACTCCAGCGCGATCGACGTCCGCGTTCCCATCGTCATCGGCTTCGGACTCGGCGCGTTCGCCGCGGGCCAGGCCTACCCGCAGGTCGTCGCGGACCTGGCCAACCAGCCCGGCGGTGCGAACAACGTGGGCGCCGACCCGCTCGCCGGCAGCCTCACGATCCTGCCAATGATCTTGCTACGCAACCCCGGTCGCGCCAACGGCGGACTGTTCGCACGCTTCTATCCGCAGGCCGGATTGCTCGGCATCGACACCGTCACCCCGGACACCGAGGTGAGCAGCAGTTCCGATGGGACCGGGCTCAGCATCCCGGTGGGCAACACCGGCATCGTGATCGGCGACGCAAACCTGATTCCGATCAAGGTCGACGGAACGGTCGAATACGACCCGCTTTCGGACGTACCCGCCTGGCCGAATCCGGTTTCGCTCGCGAATTCGGCTGCCGCACTGTTCTTCCCGACGTACATCCTGCGGGGTGTGAACGCCGCGAGCCTGACCGAGGTCGTCGACGGTCAGCTGAATCCGCAACTCGCCGCGGCGCTGGCCAACACGAGCGGTCCGCTTGCCCTGAACCTGTACCTCACCGTCCCGGTCAACAACGCCCTGCCCTTGCTCGAGCCGGTCAAGCTGCCGATCGACGTGATCAACCTGTTCACCGGTGCGAACCTGAACAACCCCATCGCCACCGCGTTCGAGCCCTTCCTCACCAGCCTGACGAATCTCGGCTACACCGACGTGAAGCGCACCGTCGTCGACGGTGTCCCGCAGTACGACCGCACCCTCGACCAAGCGAATGTGATCACCCCCTTCGGCACGCTGCCGTCAGGCGTCGACTGGGGACAGGTGCCTGGTGACCTTCTCCTTCAACTCGTAGGGGGCGTTCAACAGGCGATCAGCCAGGGGCTTGTCAGCAGTACGCCCGTCGTCAATCCGTTGGGGATCCTTGCCAATCTGCTCGGCATCAATGGCCTCCCCGGCGCGGCGAGCGCAGTGAGCCCATTGAGCGGGCTCACCTCACTGTCCGGGCTCTCCGACAACGCCGTCAATGCCGCTGCCAGCGCCGCGGTCCCGGCGGCGGTGCAGTCGCAGGGTTCGACTCCGAGCGTCGCGAAGGTGGTGGCGGACACCGACGTTGACGCCGACACCGATGCTGGCGCCACGGCCCCGGCTCCGAGCGCCAAGAAGGCGTCAGCGGAATCCGACGTTGACACGGATACCGATGCCGACGTGGTCGACAAGGTGCCCGCCAAGCCCGATAACGCTTCCAAGGCCGCGCCGAAAGTGACACCCAGCTTCGACGCCTCGGTGAAGGATGCCGCCGACGGTCTCGGCAAGCTCGCCAAGGATGTCGCGGACAACGTGCAGAAGACATTGAATGCGTTGTCCGGGGCCGACAAGCCTGCCGAGAAGGCCAGCGACACCACCACTGACAAGCCCAGCGACAACGCCACCGGCTAGATCACCGTCGGTTCCGGGGCCGCTGACGACGCCTTATTGTTACCTTATCTATCCCTTATTTTTCTTACGAACTGGTGTAGCGTTAGGTTGCGAACCGAACGTTCACAGCGACAGAAGAGACTCGATATGGAACCCACACCCGAACGGATCATCCTGGTGACCGGTGCATCGGTGGGCATCGGCGCGGCGGTCGCACAACAACTCGCCGACGAGAACACCCATGTCATCGTCAACTTCCACGAGGACGAGGAGGGTGCGGAAGCCGTCGCCGAGGCGATCCGCGAGGCCGGTGGACACGCCTCCACGCTGAGCGCCGACATCACGGACGAGGCCGAGGCGTTCGCAATGGTCGACTCCATCGCGACGCGTCTAGGGCGGCTGGACGCCGTGATTCTCAACGCGTCGGGAGCATCCATGCGGCTCAACAGCGATGCCCAGCGCCGCCTTGCCCGGCTGACCATGCCGCTGATGCCGAGCGGCGGCCACGTCGTGTTCGTCACCAGCCATCAGGCGCACTTCTTTCCGAACAAGGCCGTGCCGAAGGGCTATGCGGCGGTCGCCGCGAGCAAGCGCGCGGGCGAAACCGCGCTGCACGCCATGCATTCGGAGTTCAACCGCGCGGGCGTCTCCTTCACGGTGGTGTCCGGCGAGCTGAGCGATGACACCATCACCATCGACACACGACGCACCCACGGCTCGCCAACAACGGTCGAGTTCGCCGGAGCGGTCGTGAGCGCGGCAAGCACCCTGCATCCGAGCTCTGTCGTCTTCGTCGGCGGGCCGCACTACCTGATGGCTGCCTAGCCGCTGGGAGCTCCCCGGGACTTGGCCAGGTGGTCTTGTAGTTCGGCATGCCGGAATTGGTAGACCGCGCCGGCCGTGCGCAGCAGACCGAGTCGGTGGGCATCGTCGAGAAATCTCATGACGTTCCACGGCAGCTTGCCTCGAAACGCCAACCAGCGGGACGTCATGGCGAAACCGATCCACGCAGGCTCTTGCCTGGGACCCACGACCAGTCCGACCAGCATCCCGACCAACAGCCCGAACACGATCATGGGCACGATCGGAAGTGGATCCCCCGGAACGAGTCGAGAGGCCAGTGCGGTGATTCCGAATGCCACCGCGAGTGGCAACGGGAAGGCCAGCACGCTGAAGATCGTGAGGTTGCGCGAGGCCCGATAGGTCGAGGTCGGTGTCCGAGACAGGTCATTGCTTACCGGCACCCTCATCCACTTGGTCACGCCGACGGCCGGCCCGAACACCAACCCGGACCACAGCGCGACGATGACCCCGGTCCACGGCACAGTCGCCCACTCTGCGCCTGACATCCAGACGAGACCGAGACCCAACAGCAGCCCGATCGGCAGCGAGATCGCCATCACGCGCAAAACCCTGACTGCCAGACTTCGGGCGAGCGCGCCAACGCGGCCGTGAAAGTGCAAATTGGTGTAACCGGGCTCTGGTCTGGCGCGTAGTTTCCAGCCGACCACGAGCCCGAACACGAGTCCGACCACCGGCGCGACCAGCAGCCCGACCTTCAACCCCTTCCCCATCGCGGATGCCAACTGGCCGGTCAGTCCGTTCAGCACTGCGACGATCAGCCACGTAGTCATCCCCGCTGCTAGCACGCCCGCGAGCGCCAGCACCATCATCGTGACTCCGGCGGGAACGGCGGCCGCCAGCTGCCACCAGCGCTGGTCGCGCTGACCGTGGAGTTGCACGGCCAGATAACCCATCCATCGTCGCGTCGCGTTCGGGTCCCAGGCGCGTCGTGGGCGCAGCGGATCCGACCCGTTGCGCACCGGACGCCGTTCGTCGATGAGTGCGGGGATCAGCTGATCGAAGAGGTCGGCCTTGATGGCGTCGGCGTCCGGGTAGCGGACAGCATCGACCAACGGCGTCGGATCTTGCTTGTTCTCGATGTGCACGCTGCGAAGCAGCCACACTCCGAGCGGGGTCGAGCACACTTTGGCGATCGGCGTGTCGTCGCCGGACCGGAGCTCCTCGAGGATCGGGTTCCACCGTGGGCGCTGGCTGGGTGGCAGACAGTCGTCGAGATAGCCTGCGGCGTCGCGTGCGGTGAGGGGTCGCGCCTCGATGACGGCGGCGGCGGTGAGCACGTCTGCGGCGTCGACGGCGTCGACGTATTCGTCGGTGCGGCAAGTCAATATCAGCGGATCTCGCTCTCCGAGCGAGTCGTTGAGCGTCTTGAGTAGCGCGGGTCGGTATTCGGGGTCGAGTTCGTCGAGACCGTCGATGATCGGCAGCACCATGCCGTTGTCTGCGAGTTCACGGGGCATCGTCTCGCCGATCGCCCGCAGCGCCGGGTAGTCCTTACCGAGCCGGAAGGCGAGCCAGTCCTGCAACCGTGGATGGGCGGTGGTGTCCCAGCCATTGGCCGTGAGCAACACGGGCACGGGATCAGCCGGGGTGCGGACATCGACCAATCGCAAGAGCAGCTGCACCGCGAGGGTGGACTTGCCCGACCCCGGACCGCCGAGGATCACCAGCCGTCGTCGGGACAGGGTCAGAAACTGCTTGGTCAGATCGGCCATCCGATTGCTGGACCCGCCGATGGTCATCGAGTCGGGAGTGACGAAGCGGTTGTGGTCGGAGACCTCGTGCTCGGTAGGCCCCCACTGCACTGGCATCGGATCCGGGTCGAACAGTCCCCGGACCTTCGCCTCCTCTGCCCACTGCAGGCGGACCGCCTCGACCAGCTTCGCGACGGCGCGTTGGCGCTGCTGGGTGCCAGGGTCGGCGCCTCCAGCCGCAGCGGCCTGGCCCAACGTGGGCACGACGGTTCGCCGTACCCGCGTCTCGAGCTCCCTGATGAGGCGGGCTACCTGATCGTCCCAGCCCTCGTCGCTGAGCCGCATCGCGTTGCGCTCGGTGAGCGCGGCCAGGGGCTGCGGCAGTTCGGCGGCGACGGGCATCGGCGTCGTACCGATGAGCACGGGGATGACGAGCAGGTTGGGCCGGCGGAGCGCGGTCGTGATTTCACCGCGAACGAGATCCTTCGGGTTGTCCAGCCTTCGGCCATTCGCGTCGGTGACCGTCGACCACGTGGGTCCGATGATGGCCAGCAACGCATCGCAGGACTTGATCCATTGCTTGACGATGCGGGGGAACTGCTCGCCGGGCTTGATGGTGTTGATGTCCCGAAAGACTTGCTCTTCACCAAAGTGGTTGCGCAGCGCATCCCGTAGGCGACCTGCGTCGGACTGACTGTCCGTCCGCCGGTAGCTGATGAAGATGCCACCCATACCTATGTCCCCCGCCGCTCTGTGGCTCAGGCTAACGGTGAGATGGTCAGATGGTGCGATTTCGTGGAGCCGATGACGGGAATCGAACCCGCGTATTCAGCTTGGGAAGCTGATGTTCTGCCATTGAACTACATCGGCCTGACCAGCCGTGCTGGTGAGCACGAAGACTAACATTCCTTGTCTACTGGCTGGCCAATTGCTCGTCGAGTTGGGCCTGTTGCTCAGCGGCCTCGTTCTGCTGCTCGTCCTGCTGCTCGGACTGGATCATGTCGTCCAGGGACTGCTGTTGTTGTTGGCGGGCTTGCTCGTCGTCATCGTCGTCCGCCTGCTGCGAGCCGCAGGCCACCACGCCCGACCGGGCCAGCAAGTCTCGTGTCTGCGCCCCAATCACCAAGGTGAACACGGTGAGTGCGGCCGCCACGGCGAGTAACGCCGCCAGCCGTGTCGACCTTGCCTGCATCCGACTGATCTTGGTCGCGCCAGCTTGGCGACGGCTGGCGCAGAGTTAAGCGCCACCTGTGACTTAGGCTCGTCGGGTGCTGCTCTCCGATCGAGACATCCGCGCCGAGCTCTCCTCCGGGCGGTTGGGCATCGACCCGTTCGACGACAACCTGATCCAGCCCTCCAGCGTCGACGTCCGGCTGGACAACTTGTTCCGTGTCTTCAACAACACGCGGTACACCCACATCGACCCCGCGATACGCCAGGACGACCTCACCACCTTGGTCGAACCAAAGGAGGGCGAGCCCTTCGTGCTGCACCCCGGCGAGTTCGTGCTCGGCTCGACACTCGAGCGTTGCACCCTGCCGGACAACCTCGCGGGTCGGCTCGAGGGCAAGTCGTCGCTCGGCCGGCTCGGATTGTTGACGCACTCCACCGCCGGTTTCATCGACCCCGGATTCACCGGCCACATCACGCTCGAGCTGTCCAACGTGGCCAACCTGCCGATCACGCTGTGGCCGGGCATGAAGATCGGTCAGCTGTGCCTGCTGCGGCTGACCAGCCCCGCCGAGCACCCCTACGGCAGCAGCGCGGCTGGGTCGAAGTACCAGGGTCAGCGCGGACCGACGCCGTCGCGGTCGTATCAGAACTTCATCAAGTCCAGCTGATCGCTCGGCTCTGTGAGCCTTCGGTAACTATGTCGAAACACTGAACATATGCTCTTCGGAATCCTTGAAGGGGGCCCGAAGTGCCAGAACTCGATCCTGCCGCCACCGCGTGGCTGCTCGCCGCCACCGCGCTAGTGCTCTTGATGACGCCAGGGCTGGCGATCTTCTACGGCGGCATGGTCCGCACCACCGGCGTGCTCAACATGATCATGATGAGCTTCATCTCGATCCCGCTGGTCACGGTGGCCTGGCTGTTGGCCGGCTACACGCTCGCCTTCTCGGGCGACGAGGCTGGCGGGTTCATCGGCGACCTCGCCCACTTCGGCATGGCGGGCATCGACCCGACGACGCTGCACGGCGCGGTGCCGGAACTGTTGTTCGCGACGTTCCAGTTGAGCTTCGCGATCATCACCGCGGCGCTCGTCAGCGGCGCCATCGCCGACCGCGCCAAGTTCTCCGCGTGGGTGGTGTTCGTCCCGCTCTGGGCCATCGCCGTGTATGCCGTGGTGGCGCACTGGGTGTGGGCGCCTGGCGGCTGGCTGTTCAAGCTCGGCGTGCTCGACTACGCGGGTGGCCTGGTCGTCGAAATCGTCTCCGGCGCTTCGGCATTGGCCCTGGCGCTGGTGCTCGGCCCGCGCATCGGGTTCAACAAGGAGGCGATGCGGCCGCACAACCTGCCGTTCGTTCTGCTCGGAGTCGGGCTGCTGTGGTTCGGCTGGTTCGGGTTCAACGCGGGCTCGGCGCTGGCCGCCAACGGAATGGCCGCGGCGATCTTCCTCAACACGCTCGTCGCCGGCTGCCTCGGGATGCTTGGCTGGCTGACGGTCGAGCGGATCCGCGACGGCCGCCCAACGACGTTCGGTGCCGCGTCGGGCGTCGTCGCCGGGCTGGTGGCGATCACTCCGTCGTGCGGCACCGTCAACACGCTTGGCGCCGTCGTGGTGGGACTCGCCGCGGGAATCGTCTGCTCGTTCGCGATCGGGGTGAAGTTTCGGGTCGGCTATGACGACTCGCTCGACGTCGTCGGCGTGCACTTCGTCGGCGGCGTGGTCGGCGTGCTGCTGATCGGCCTGCTGGCCAACGAGGTGATGACGGCCGGTCCGGAGGGCTTCTTCTACGGGGGCGGCTTCGTCCAACTGGGCAAGCAGGCGCTCGCGGCGGTCGTGGTCGCCGCGTACGCCTTCGTCGTCTCGTACGCGTTGGCCAAGCTCATCGACCGCGTCATGGGGTTCCGGGTGAGCCCCGAGGACGAGCTGGCCGGTGTCGACTTCACCCAGCACGCCGAGACCGCCTACGCGGAAGGCGTCCACGGCATCGCGACGCGGCCCCGTCCGGGCCACTCCGAGGAAAGCTGACTCGTCGCGCCGAGGGGGCGCGGGTAGGGTCGAATGTGCGGCACGTCGGAGTGCTCGGCAGCGAGCCATCAGCTAATGCCGCGTCGTGTAACGAGTGCGCTGGTAGGGACGATGAAACATCTAGTCGATGGCTCGCGACGGGTGAGTTCGCGGACGCGACCTAGGTAACGCAGCAAACATATTGGAGGGGTCGGTGGACATCGTACTTGGTGTGTCGTTGACACCAAAGACGGTCCGCATGGTGCTGGTCGAAGGTGAAAAGGGCGACGGCGAGATCGTCGACCACGACACCTTCGACGTGTCTTCATCGGAGGGCTCAGCAACCACCAATGCGGCCGATCAGGTCGTCGCGGCGGTGGTCGGAACGCAGGAAAGCGCGGCCGAGGGCGGCCACGAACTGCGTGCCATCGGCGTGACGTGGAGTGATCGCACGGAGGCCGCCGAACTGCGCGACGCCCTCGCCGCGCGGGGCATCCGCGACGTGATCCTGGTCTCCGAACTGCACGCCGCGGGCGCGCTTGCCCAGGCGGCTGGCAAGGCCGTCGGATACGACAGCACCGCGCTGCTGTTCATCGACCGGGACAGCGCGACGCTGTCTGTGGTCCGCAGCGACGACGGCTCGATCGTCAAGGTCGTCAGCCGCAATCTCCACAGCACGGACGCCATGGCGGTGCTCGGCGACATGGTGTCGGCCGTCGAGGCGCAGGAGTCGCCGCCGCAAGGCATGTTCGTCGTGGGCTCCGGCGTCGAGATCGCGTCCGTCAAGGAACATCTGGAACACCTCGTCGCGATGCCCGTGCGCGCTCCGGAGGAGTCCGCGCTGGCGTTGGCTCGCGGTGCGGCGCTGGCGGCCGCCAACGCGCCCGCCTTCGACGCGACCACCGCAGGACTCGCCTACTCACAGGATCCCGACGGCGCGACGGCAGGCCACGAGTACGCGGCACTGGCGAGTGCTTCGACGATGTTGCGGCCGGTCGGCGCCGTTGCCCCGGCGGTTGCCGGCCACGACGGATTCGCCGACTTCGACGACTTGCCGGCCGAGGAGGGCCGCAAGCCGTTCCTGCTCGTCGGGAGCGCCCTGACGGCGATCTTCGTGATCGGTGTTGTCGCCCTTGTCATTTCACTCGCGGTGAGCATCCGGCCCACCGTGGAGTCCCGGCCCGACCCCGGCCGAGGCGCGATCGTCCCCGAAGCCGCGCCGCCCGCGGTGGTCCCGTCCATTCCGGAGGCGCAGGTGCCTGCCCCGGCCCCGCCGCCCCCGCCACCCGCGGAGACCATCAAGGCGCCGGTGCCCGTCGTGCAGGAACAGCCGCAGGCTCCGCCGCGCACCGTGTACGTCGAGCAGGCCCCGGCTCCGGCCCCGGAGGCTCCTCCACCCGCTCCGCCGCCCGCGGCCCCGCCACCGCCGGTGTACGTCCCGCCGGTCTACGTCCCGCCGGTGTGGCAGCCGCCGGTCTGGCAGCCTCCCGTTTGGCAGCCGCCGGTGTACAACCAACCGCCGGTGTGGCGACCCCCGTGGAACCCATGGCCTCAGCAGCCGCCACGCGGCGGCCATGATGACGACGACTGGCCGCAACAGCCACCGCGCGGTGGACATGACGACTGGCCCCCACAGGGCTCGGGCGGCAACCAAGGCTCGGGTCCGCAGTACCCCCAGTACCCGTGGCCACAGCAGGGCTCGGGCGGTCAGGGTGGTTCGGAGTCGGGTCGCGGTGGGCAGGGCGGTGACGGCGGCCACGGTGGTTCAGGTGGTCAGGGTGGTTCCGGCGGCGGTCAGGGCGGCAATTGCTTCCTGATCTTCTGCGGCTGACCTCGACTCGTTACCTAGCGTTGGTCCGCTATCCAGTGTCACTTTGCAGTTAGCTCATCGCGGGGGCCTATCCAGGCAGTATGCGATGCACCGTATTTGGCACCGGGTATCTCGGTGCGACACATGCCGCGGGCATGGCTGAACTTGGTCACGAAGTCGTCGGAGTCGACATCGACCCGGGCAAGATCGCGAAACTAGCTTCGGGCGACATCCCCTTCTACGAACCCGGATTGCGAAAAGTCCTGCGCGACAACATCGAAGCCGGACGTTTGCACTTCACCACCGATTACGAAGAGGCGGCCGAATTCGCCGACGTGCACTTCCTCGGCGTCGGAACACCGCAGAAGAAGGGCGAATACGGCGCCGACCTGCGCCACGTCCACGCCGTCATCGACACCCTGGTGCCAATGCTGCGACGCTCCGCGGTGATCGTGGGCAAGTCGACGGTTCCCGTCGGCACCGCCACCGAACTCGCCGTGCGCGCACGTGAACTCGCGCCCGAGGGCATCGACGTCGAGATCGCGTGGAACCCGGAATTCCTCCGCGAGGGCTTCGCCGTCCACGACACGCTTCATCCCGACCGCATCGTGCTTGGCGTGCAACGTGATTCGCAACGCGCCGAAGCTGCCGTGCGCGAGCTCTACGCCCCCCTGCTCGACGAGCACGTGCCGTTCCTGGTCACCGACCTGCAGACCGCCGAGCTCGTGAAGGTGTCGGCCAACGCATTCCTGGCCACCAAGATCTCGTTCATCAACGCCATCTCGGAGGTCTGCGAGGCCGTCGACGCCGACGTCACCTTGCTCGCCGACGCCCTTGGGTACGACCCCCGGATCGGCAGGCGATTCCTCAACGCGGGACTGGGCTTCGGCGGCGGCTGCCTGCCGAAGGACATCCGCGCGTTCATGGCCCGCGCCGGGGAACTGGGCGCCAACCACGCGCTGACGTTCCTGCGCGAGGTGGACAGCATCAACATGCGCAGGCGCACCCGCATGGTGGAACTCGCCACCAAGGCGTGCGGCGGATCGCTGCTCGGGGCCAACGTGGCCGTGCTCGGTGCGGCGTTCAAGCCCGAGTCCGACGACGTCCGCGACTCACCGGCACTCAACGTGGCGGGCCTGCTGCAGCTCAACGGCGCGACGGTCAACGTCTACGACCCGAAGGCGATGGAGAACTCGCAGCGCGTGTTCCCGACGTTGAACTACTCGACCTCGGTGGCCGACGCGTGCGAACGCGCCGACGCCGTCCTGGTGCTCACCGAGTGGCAGGAGTTCGTCGACCTCGATCCCGACGCGTTGGCCGCAACTGTGCGCGCGAAAGTCGTTGTTGACGGCCGCAATTGCCTCGACGTGGCCAGGTGGCAGCACGCCGGCTGGCGGGTGTACGCGCTGGGTCGTCAGATACCGGAACTCTCGGGGCCACTCGCGTCGTAACGTGGGGCGCATGTCCGTCTACGCGCTGAACCTGTTCGACGTCGCCGACCCCTACGAGTACCTCGCCTACTCCAGGCGCTCGGTCGACGAGGTGGCCAGATACGGCGGCCGGGTGGTCGCGCTCGGCAAGTTCCGCGAGAACGTGGTCGGCGAGGTCGAGGGTCGTCAGGTACTCGTGCTCGTCGAGTGGCCGAGCAAGGACGCGTTCGACGGATATTGCAACGACCCCACGCTCGCGGACCTGCACAAGCATCGCGAGGACGGCACGTCGAGCTACGTCTGGCAGCTGTTCGACAGGCTGGACGATCTGCGACCCGTGCTTAAACTCGAGTCATGACGCTGCGCGAGCGCACACATTGGTTTGCTCTACACGGGGTGATTCGCGGATTGGCGTCGTTCGGCGCCAAGCGCGGCGAGCTGCAGGGCCGGCTGATCGCCGATCCGTCGGTCCGTGCCGATCCAGGGGGCTTCGCCGACGAGCTCCGGGCGCGCGGTCGGCTGGTCCGAGGGCGGGCGGCCTGGCTGACCGCCGACCATGCCCTCGCCCACCAGTTGTTGCGCTCCGACGACTTCGCCGTCACCGCGATCGGCAGGACGCTTCCGGGTCCGCTGGGATGGCTCGAGGAACACACCATGGTGAAGGGCAGGCTGCACCCGCTGCTGCCGCCGTCGCTGCTTTCCGTCGAACCACCCGAACACACCCGCTACCGCAAGACGGTGTCGTCGGTCTTCACCACCAGAGCCGTTGCGGCGCTGCGGGTTCGGGTGCAAGAGGCCGCCGAGACCCTGATCGACGGCTTGGACGACGGCACCGTAGGCACCGTAGACATCGTCGACCGCTACTGCTCGCAGCTTCCCGTCACCGTCATCGGCGACATCCTCGGGGTACCGGACGGCGACCGGCCGCGCATCCTCGAATTCGGTGAGCTCGCCGCGCCCAGCCTGGACATCGGCCTGTCGTGGCCACAGTACAAACGGGTCGAGCAGGGGCTGGAAGGGTTCAACACCTGGCTCGCCGAGCACATCCGCCGGCTGCAGAGGAACCCGGGCGACGACCTGATGAGCCAACTCATCGACGCCAGCGAGGGCGGAACGCGGCTCAACGACGCGGAGCTGCGTGCCACCGCGGGCCTGGTGCTCGCCGCGGGGTTCGAGACCACGGTCAATCTGCTGGGCAGCGGGATTCGCATCCTGCTGGAGCACCCCGACCAACTCGCGATGCTGCTCGAGCAGCCCGACCTGTGGCCTGGCGCGGTCGAGGAGATCCTGCGGCTGGAATCGCCGGTGCAGCTGAGCGCGCGACTCGCGCAGGTCGACACCGAGGTCGCGGGCCGCACCGTGCGCGCGGGCGAACTCGTCATCCTCTACCTCGCCGGAGCCAACCGCGACCCCGAGGTGTTCGTCGACCCGCACCGCTTCGACATCACCCGCGACAACGCCGGCCGGCACCTCTCGTTCTCCGGCGGGAGGCACTTCTGCCTTGGCGCTGCCCTCGCCCGCGCCGAGGGTGAGGTGGGCCTGCGCACGTTCTTCGAGCGGTACCCGGATGCGCGGCTCGCGGGCGCCGGGAGCCGCCGCGAGACACGGGTGCTGCGGGGCTGGTCGACGCTACCGATACGGCTCGGGCAGGCACGCGCGGCGGTACGTTCGTAAGCGTGGACTTCCGAGCAGCCCTCATCGAGGAGACCAAGACCTTCGCCGACGTCTACCGCGGCGCCGACCCGCAGACACCGGTGCCGACGTGCCCCGGCTGGACGCTCAACCAACTGTTCAAACACCTCGGGCGCGGCGACCGCTGGTGTGCACAGATCGTCGCCGAGCGACGGACCGAACCGTTGGATCCGCGCGAGGTGGCGAACGGCAAGCCACCCGACGACGTGGACGCCGCGATCGCGTGGCTGAGCGACGGTGCCCAGGCGGTGATCAACGCCGTCGAGCACGTCGGTGCCGAGGCGCGGGTGTGGACCTTCACCGGGCCCAAGCCCGCCGGGTGGTGGATCCGCAGGCGCGTCCACGAAACCCTCGTGCATCGGGCCGACGCGGAACTCGCGGTGGGCACTGAGTTCGCGCCCCCGGCCGAGCTGGCCGCCGACTGCGTCAGTGAGTGGATCGACCTCGCCGTGCAGGCAGGCCGCAACGAGCCCGCGCTGCCACGCGGAACGTCGTTGCACCTGCACGCCACCGACGACGGGCTCGGCCCGACGGGGGAGTGGACCATCACTCACGACGAGGACGGGCTGAACTGGTCGCATGACCACGCCAAAGGTGAGGTCGCCGTCCGCGGGAGCGCGACGAACCTGCTGCTGGCGATCACGCGACGCAGGACGTCGGCCGACGTCGGGCTCGAGGTGTTCGGCGATGCCGGGGTGTGGGATGGCTGGCTGAGCCGCACGCCGTTCTAGGGTTGGCGTATGCGGGGAATCATCTTGGCGGGCGGATCGGGCACCCGGCTGTACCCGATCACCATGGGCGTCAGTAAGCAGCTGCTCCCGGTCTACGACAAACCACTGATCTATTACCCGTTGTCCACGTTGATGATGGCGGGTATCCGCGACATCCTGCTGATCACCACCGCCCACGACGCCCCCGGCTTTCACCGATTGCTGGGCGACGGTTCCGATTTCGGCGTCGACATCAGCTACGCGGTCCAGGACCAGCCCGATGGACTGGCTCAGGCCTTCGTCATAGGCGCCGACCACATCGGCGACGATACCGTCGCGTTGGTGTTGGGCGACAACGTCTTCTACGGTCCGGGTTTCGGCACCAACCTCAAACGATTCCAAAATGTCAGCGGCGGAGCGATTTTCGCGTACCAGGTGGCTAACCCCTCGGCATACGGCGTGGTCGAGTTCGACGCCGACGGGATGGCCGTGTCACTCGAGGAGAAGCCGCAAACCCCGAAGTCGCACTACGCGGTGCCGGGCCTGTACTTCTACGACAACGACGTCATCGAGATCGCGAAGTCGCTGAAGCCGTCGGCGCGCGGCGAATACGAGATCACCGAGATCAACCAGCGCTACCTGAATGCGGGCAAGCTCTCGGTGGAGGTGATGGCCCGCGGCACCGCCTGGCTGGACACCGGCACGTTCGACTCGCTGCTCGACGCCAGCGACTACGTGCGCACCATCGAACGCCGCCAAGGGCTGAAGATCAGCGTGCCCGAGGAAGTGGCGTGGCGAGTCGGGTTCATCGACGACGACCAGCTGGCGGCCAGGGCCCATACCCTGCTCAAGTCGGGTTACGGCGCGTACCTGCTGGGTCTGCTGGAGCGGTAGCGGCGGGTGTGGCCAGCACGGCGGCGATGGCCGTCGTCAGCGGCACGGACAGCGCCAACGCGATGCCGCCGACCGCCGATCGGGCGATCTCGATGGCCACGCTCTCACTGGTCAACACGTCGCCGAGCGAGCGGTTGGCGACGCTGAACAACAGCAGCAGCGGCAACGCGCTGCCCGCGTACGCCAGCACCAGGGTGTACGTGGTGCTCGCGATGTGGTCGCGCCCGACGCGCATCGCCCCAGTGAAGATGGCCCTGCGCGAGGCGCCCGTCTCGGCCAACTCGAAGGCGGTCGAGGCCTGGGTGACGGTGACGTCGTTGAGCACGCCGAGCGAGCCGATGATGAAGCCCGCGAGCAGCAGCCCGGTGATCGACACGTCGCCGAGGTACGCGGCCACCTCGTTGTTCTGATCCTCCGACAGCCCGGTCAGGTGCGCCAGTTCGATTGCCGTCCAAGACAGTACGGCGGCCAACAACAACGACGTCAAGGTGCCGAGCAGCGCGGCACTGGTCCGCAGGCTCACGCCGTGCGCAAGATAGATGACCGCGTACAGGATGGCCGCCGACGCCACCAGGGCCACGGGTATGGTCGGCGCGCCGTCCCGCAGCGCGGGCAGCAGGAACACCATCAGCACCCCGAACGCGACGACGATGCCGACAAGCGCGCGCAGCCCCCTCCACCGGGCGACCGCGACGATGACGATCGCGAACACGGCTGCCAGCGCGGTCAGCGGCCAGGTGCGCTCGAAGTCGAAGAACGCGTAGGTGGTCGTGCCGTTGGGATCGACCTGTCGGCTGACGCGGACGGCGTCGCCGACGGCGAGGCTCGGCTGGCCGGGACCGGGGCTGAACTCCAGCAGGGTGTTCGCGCCCTTGTTCGGGCCCGAGTCGATCGCGACGAGTGATTGGACGCACTGGCCGGCGCCGGGCGGGGCGGCCACCGGCGCGGACGTCAGCACTTCACCCACCGAGGGACTGCCGCAGTCGGCGGCGCTGCTCGACAACACGTGGCCGGACTCGGTCGTCACCGCCCCGCCCGCCGCGTTCTGGAACGGCAGCGGGATGTCGACGGTCTGATGCGCTGGCCACAGAAGGGCGGCGCCTGCGATGACGGCGACGCCGATCGCGATCAGCAGGCCGACGACGATTTTGGCCGCCAGCGGGCTCAGCGGCGCAGGACCGGAGGGATGCGAGTGTGAGTGTGAGTGCGCCACCCGGAACAGGGTAGAGGCGCTAGCTGAAGCACCACTCGCGAGCACCACGGGATGGCGTCAAGAATCCTTCAAGGCATCGGCTGCAAGCTAGCCACCACACAACCACAAGCCCGTTCCACGGAAGGACATCAGCGTGAACCGCAGATTGCTCATTGGAGTAGGCACCTTCGCGATCGCCGCGATGATGGCGTCGGGGTGCTCGTCGACCAATTCGACTGCGGCGCACGAGCCATCGGGCGGTCCCACGACGACGGCGGCCACATCGGTGCCAGCCGCGCCTGCAGCGGCTAACGGCGTGGAGGCCACGATCAACGACGTGCCGTGGTCGAACGTCGGCCCTGGTTGGACCCTCGCGACGTGGAGTCCCGTCGTCGCGCACCGGCCCGGCGAAGAGCCTGCCCCTGGCGAGCCGGACCCGGAGACGGCCGCCACGACCTTGTACCTGGTCGACCCGGCAGGCAACCGCTACGCGATCACGACCTTCTCGGGCGCCAGCGCGCGCCTCGACTTGGCCGACTGGTCGGGCGACGGGAGCAAGGCCCTCTTCACCTCCAGCGAGTACCCCAAGCCCTCGAAGGTCATCTCGGTCGACCTGCACACCGGCGAGCAGACGACGATCCCTGCCGACGGCTATCCCAAGTACACGCGGCCGGACGGCAAGGCGCTCCTGGTGTCAACCCATTTCATGGGCAACGAGCCTGGAACGTTGACGCGGATCGACCTGGCGGGCAACGTGCAACAGAGCTACCCGACCGAGGAGCTCGGCGGAGCGGGTCAGTTCAGCGGCCGCTACCTCGCATCGCCCGATGGGACACAGCTCGTGCTCGCGACCGCCAACCTCGGAAACGAGCTCGTGCCGCGCAGCGACAACAGCCTGGTGGTGGTCGGCAACGACGGAGAGATCATTCGAACACTGCCGACGCCGATGCCGAACGCCGACTGCACACCGGTGAGGTGGTGGGCACCTACGGTGCTGGTCGCCAGCTGCTCGTCCGAGCACGGCTCGGGAAGCCAGCTCTGGACGGTGTCGATCGATAGCGGGGCGTCCACCTCGCTGACCGCGCTCAACTCCGGCCAGGGCGATGATCCGGGATTCGGGAACGACCTCGGTGCCGGCATCGCGTGGGAGCTGCCCAGCGGTACGTTCCTCCAGTCCGCGGGTGCCTGCGGCACGGCGTTCTTGTCTCGGTTGACCCTGGACGGCCACACCAGGCGGGTGGATGTTCCCGGCATGTCCGAAAGCGTGTTCGTCATCGGGGCGGCCGGTGACACGTTGGTGCTGCAGGGCCACACGGACTGCGGCGGCGGCACGGCGTTGGTGAGCTACGACCCGGCGGCCAACACCTCCACCGTGCTGCTCGGCCCGACCGTCAACGGCGGCGGCGTCACAGAGGCGCTCCTCTTCCCGGAGAGTCAGTAGACGGTTACTGGCGGTAACTGGCCAGGAAGTTGCCGAGCCGCTCGATGGCGTTGGCCAGGTCGCGGGCCCACGGCAGCGTCACGATGCGCAGGTGATCGGGTGCGGGCCAATTGAACCCGGTGCCCTGGGTGACCAGGATCTTCTCCTGCAGCAGCAGGTCGAGCACCAACTGTTCGTCATCGTGGATGTCGTGGACCTCGGGATCGAGGCGCGGGAACGCGTACAGCGCCCCCTCGGGCTTGACGCACGACACCCCGGGAATTTCGTTGAGCTTGTTCCAGGCGACGTCGCGCTGCTCGAGCAGCCGCCCGCCGGGCAGCACCAGGTCCTCGATGCTCTGGTGCCCGCCGAGCGCCACCTGAATGGCATGTTGCGCAGGCACATTCGGGCACAGGCGCATGTTGGCCAGTAGGTTGATGCCCTCGAGGAAGCTGGTTGCGTGTTCCTTCGGGCCGGTGATCACCAGCCAGCCAGCCCGGTAGCCCGCCACCCGGTACGCCTTGGAGAGTCCGTTGTACGTCAGGGTCAGCAGGTCGGGCGCGAGGGTGGCCAGGCTGATGTGCGTGGCGTCGTCGTAGAGGATCTTGTCGTAGATCTCGTCGGCGAGCAGAAGCAGCTGGTGCTTGCGCGCCAGCGCGACCATCTGCTCCAGGGTCTCGCGTCCGTACACCGCGCCGGTCGGGTTGTTCGGGTTGATCACGACCAGCGCCTTGGTGCGGTCGGTGATCTTCGACTCGAGGTCGGCGATGTCGGGTTGCCAGCCCTGCGTCTCGTCGCAGAGGTAGTGCACGGGGGTGCCGCCCGCCAGCGCCGTCGACGCCGTCCACAGCGGGTAGTCGGGAGCGGGGATGAGCACCTGATCGCCGTTGTCGAGCAATGCCTGCAGCGTCATCGTGATGAGCTCGGAGACGCCATTGCCGAGGAACACGTCGTCGACGTCGAACCGCGGGAACCCGTCGACCAGTTCGTAGCGCGTGAACACCGCGCGGCGGGCGGCCTGGATGCCCTTGCTGTCCGAGTACCCCTGGGCGTACGGCAGGGCCTGGATCATGTCGCGCATGATGACGTCGGGCGCCTCGAAGCCGAACGGCGCGGGGTTGCCGATGTTCAGCTTGAGGATGCGGTGGCCCTCGGCCTCGAGCCTCGCCGCGTGATCGTGTACCGGGCCGCGGATTTCGTACAGGACGTCCTGCAGCTTGGTCGACTGCGTGAACGTGCGCTGGCGTGGCTGGTGGCCCGTATGCCACGGCAGCTGATGCGTACTCACGTCCCTATCGTCCCATCGGTTGTCCAGCGATTTACCGCTTCGGCGGTCGGCGCACGCCCGGCGCGATCCCGAGCCCCTTCACCTCGACCGCCGGGGCGGCAGGCTCTTCCGGCTCGGCGGGCTGGCCATTGGATGGCGCCGATTCCGGTTCCGGCTGCGCGGCAACGGGTTCCGCCGCGGGTTCGGGGGTGGCCGGCGCGGCCGGTGTAGCCGGAACGCCCTTCTTCGGTGGGCGCTTGGCTTGGATTGCCAGGCCCTTCACCTCGACCTTGGGGGCCTCCGAAGGGGTCTCCGCCGGTGCCGCAGGAGCTTCCGCGGCCGGTGCCGCGGGCGCGGCGGCAGCCTGAGCGCCCTTCTTTGGCGGGCGCTTGGCTTGGATGCCAAGGCCCTTCACCTCGACGGCGGGTGCCTCCGAGGCGACGGAGGCGACGGGGGCGGCCGGAGCGGCAGCGGCTTGAGCGCCCTTCTTCGGTGGGCGCTTGGCGGCGATTCCCAGTCCCTTGACCTCGACCGCGGGTGCCTCCGAGGCGGCAGGAGCCTCGGGAGCCGCTGCGGCGGTGCCCTTCTTCGGTGGGCGCTTCGCCTGGATGCCCAAGCCCTTGGCCGGAACCGCGGCGGTCTCGGTCTTGGCGGCGGGTGCGTCCTCCTGCTGCGGCTTGGCTTCGTCGGCCGTGGGTTCTGACGGCGCCACCTCGACCTTGGCGGGTGCGGCCGCGGCCCTGGCGGCGGCGGCTTCGGCCGCCGCCCCCTTGGCGGGCAGCGTGACAGTGGACTTGTCGAGCGAGGTCAGCAGCAGCTGGGCCACGTCGAGCACCTCAGCCTTGGGCAGATCCGTGCCTGCGGTGACGTCGTCGACGCCGTCGGTCATCATCACGCGGCAGAACGGGCAGCCCGTCGCGATCTTGGACGCCCCGGTATCGAGGGCCTCCTCGACGCGTTCGTGGTTGACGCGCTTGCCGATGTGCTCTTCCATCCACATCCGCGCGCCGCCCGCGCCACAGCACAGCCCACGGTCGGCGTGCCGGGGCATCTCGGTGAGCGTCGCGCCGGACGCACCGATGAGCTCACGCGGCGCCGCGTACTCCTTGTTGTGCCGACCCAGGTAGCACGGGTCGTGGTAGGTGATGTCCTGCGAAACGGACGAGACCGGCACCAGCTTCTTGTCTCGCACCAGCCGGTTCAGCAGCTGCGTGTGGTGCAGCACCGTGTAGTTGGTGCCTATTTGCGTGTACTCGCGGCCGAGGGTGTTGAAGCAGTGCGGGCAGGTGACGACGACCTTGCGGTCGACGGTCTCCACGCCCTCGAAGACACCGTCGATGGTCTCCTTGTTCTGCGCAGCCAGCTGCTGGAACAGGAACTCGTTGCCCGCGCGGCGGGCCGAGTCGCCCGTGCAGGTCTCGCCGGTGCCGAGCACCAGGAACTTCACGCCCGCGGTGGCGAGCAGTTCGGCGACGGCCTTGGTGGTCTTCTTCGCGCGGTCCTCGAAGGCGCCCGCGCAGCCGACCCAGAACAGGTACTCGAAGCCTTCGAAGGAGTCGACGTCCTCGCCGTAGACGGGCACGTCGAAGTCGACCTCGTCGATCCAGGTGGTGCGCTCCTTGGCGCTCTGACCCCAGGGGTTGCCCTTCTGCTCCAGGTTCTTGAACAGCACGCCGAGCTCGCCGGGGAACTCCGACTGCACCATCACCTGGTAGCGCCGCATGTCGACGATGTGGTCGATGTGCTCGATGTCCACCGGGCACTGCTCGACGCACGCGCCGCACGTGGTGCACGACCACAGCACGTCGGGGTCGATGACGCCGCCCTCCTCCAGGGTGCCGACGAGCGGACGGGTCGCTTGCTCGGGGCCGGAGCCCATGATCCGTTCGAAGCCGGACTCGGGGACGTGGTGTTCGTCGTCGTGCTTGGTCTCGATGAACCCACCGTCGGCGGAGACCAGCTCCTTGGCAGAGTCCGCGTCGGCCGGCATTTCCTTGTCGCCCAATATGTATGGCGCCTTGGCGAAGAGGTGGTCGCGCAGGTTCATGATGACGAGCTTGGGCGACAACGGTTTTCCGGTGTTCCACGCCGGGCACTGCGACTGGCAGCGGCCGCACTCGGTACACGTCGTGAAGTCGAGATAGCCCTTCCACGTGAAGTCCTCGATCTTGCCGCGGCCGAAGACTGCGTCCTCGTCGGGATCCTCGAAGTCGATGTACTTGCCGCCCGACTCCATCGGCAACAGCGGGCCAAGCGCGTTGGGCAGCCGCTTGAAGGTGACGTTGACCGGCGCAAGTCCGATGTGAAGGTGCTTGGAGTGCAGCACGATCAGCAGGAAGACGAGCATGACGCCGATGTGCAGCAGCAGCCCGCCGCGTTCGATGTAGTGGTTGGCGTGCTCGCCGAAGAACTCGAACAGCCAGCCCATGGCGTGCGAGAAGAACGCGCCCTTGCCGTACGGCAGGTTGCCGGTGACCACGGCCGCGCCACGGAAGATCGCGTAGGTGAAGATGACGTTGAAGATCATGAACAGGATCAGCCAGGCGCCGCCTGTGTGTGAGCCGTAGAACCGAGAGTCCCGTCCGTACTCCTTGGGTTCGGAGCGCAACCGGATGATCGCAAAGGTGCCGATGCCGAGCAGCACGGCGACGGCGAAGAAGTCCTGAAGGAATCCGAGTGCGTCCCAGTGGCCGACGAACGGGATTTCGAACTTCGGGTAGAACAGCACGCCGAACGCCTCGACGTAGACGCTGCCAAGGATGAAGAAGCCCCACATGGTGAAGAGGTGGGCGATACCGGGGATCGACCAACGCAGCAGCCGGGTCTGCGCGAAGACCTCTTTGAACTGCGTCGTGATGCGCGTCTTGAGGTCGTCTTTGCGGGCGTCCTCGTCGATCGTGGTCTGGCCGGACCGGATCAGGTTGGTCAGGAACAGCACCCGCTTTGCGGCGAAGGCCAGCACGACGAGGGTCATCACTACGCCGATGATCATCGTGACCAACACCAGGGTGTGCGTCTCCACCGCTTGCCTCCCGAGATCTTGTTACTCGAGAGTAACTTAGGAGGGTTACTCGCCGGTAACTTACGCTAGATGCCTGCTCATAGTTGCATCATGGCGTAGAAGGTCGCTACGAAGGCTGTCCTAACTCGTAACCTCAGACGCTCGGTTGCGGGTTGACGACGATCGGGTGCTTGATCGTCACTTCCGGTGCCGACGTCGCGGTCGTCGTGGTTGACGTGGGGGTGGTGGTGGTCGGAGGCGTCGTCGACGTCGTGGTCGTCGGCGTCGTGGTGGTGGTCGTGGTAGGGGTTGCTGTGGTGGTTGTCACTGGCGGGGGCGGTGTCGTGGTCACCACGGGTGCGGGCTGCTGGGGCTTCGGCTGCTCGACGGGCACCCGCCGTGGGGCCTGCGTGACCACGACGGTCTCCGCGACGACCGGTTGCGTCTCACCTGCCTGCGACACCGGCAGCTGCGTCGAACTGACGGGCGCCGTCGACACCGCGATGGTGCTGACCGCGCTGGCCGGGGTCAGGTCCTGCGCGAAGGACGTCATGCCGACGACCGCCAGTGCCGCCGCGGCGGCGGCCGCAGCCGCGACGAACAAGAGCACGGGTCCGCGGCGACGTTCGGGTGCCGGGACGTCCGAGCCGTGGTCGAAGTCGACGTCCGGGCGACTGGCCTCCAGTGGATCGAACGCGTCGAGCTCGTCGGGTTCGGCCTGCGACCAGGCCAGCGCGGTGGGGGCCGGCGTTGCCGCCGTGGGGGCTGACTTTGCGGCCGTGGGGGCCAGCGCGGTCCGGGTCAGCTCGGTGCGGGGGTCCGATTCGGCAGTGGCCATCAACACCGCCCCGGCTGCGGCTGCGAGTTGGGGGTTCGGCGTGGTGATGACGGGCGCGCGCAGCTGCTGCGACAGCGTCTGGGTGACCAACGGGATGCGGGCTCCGCCACCGACAGCCGCCACCGCGGCGACGTGTTGCGGCGCAATGCCGTTGCGCAACAAGGCATCTTCGAGTTCACCCACGACCATCCCGAGGCGACCTTCGACGAGCGTCTCGAGCTCGCCGCGCGTGAGCCGCACGCTGGTCTGCGTGCCGGGGAGGTCGACGGTGATGGCCGTCGCCGTCTCGGCGGACAGCCGGTGCTTGGCCAGCCGGCAGGCCTGACGCAACCGTGCCAGCGAGCCGACCATCGCCGTGCCGGAGGAATCAGTCTGGCTGGCGTCGGAGAGTTCTGCGACGACCTTGTAGAGGATGGCCTGGTCGACGAGGTCACCGGAGAAGTCGGTGACGCGCACCGTGTCGCCGATGCGCGCGAAATCGCTTGCGGCGTCGAGCAAGGTGATGCTGGTTCCGCTGCCGCCGAAATCGCACACGACCACGACGCCGCGGGACGGCAGCCCGACCTCGGTGCGCAGTGCCCACGCCGCCGCGGTGGCATCCGACACCAGCAGTCTGTGATTGGAGCCGTCGGAGCGCAACGCCGCCACGGTCGACGGTGACCAGTGGGCGGGCACGGCCATCGCGACGTTGGACACCGGGGCACCGTGCGTCGCGCCCATGATGGTCGTCTCGAGCGCCTCCGCGAGCAGCGCTTCAGGGCGGTGGGTCGAGCCGTCCGAGGCCACCAGGGGTACTGGGTCGCCGATGCGATCGACGAAACCGCTGAGCCAGCCGCCCTGTGCGGTCCGCACCACGGCGGGCGCAATGATCGTCTGGGCGCCGTGAACCGCTGCCAGGTTCGTCGCCCCGACCGAGATGCCCAGCGAATTCCGCAGGCCGGCATGTCGATTCGTGTGCATGGGACGACGGTAGGACGCGTGCGCGTTAATCGGATCGGTGGCGGACCCGCTGCCTTAGGTACCCCCGTAGGGGAATTTCGTTAGGGGATCGGGGCGCGTACGGGGACGCGGTTAGTGTGTGTCGCCGGTGGTGCCGCCATAGGTGGTGATCTTGTATTCCGTGGCGGCCAGCGAGAGCGTGAGTTCCCGGATCTGGCGGCGGATGGTGTCGCGATGTTCGAGCAGCATGTCGAGTCGTTCTGGCACGGTCTGCTCGCCACTGTCGACGAGCGAGATGTAGTGCTGAAGATCGCGGATGGCCATGCCGGACAGTCGCATCCGGGTGAGGAAGACGAGGCGGCGCACCGCCTCGGGATGGTAGCTACGGTGGCCGCTGCTGTCGCGGTCGACCTCGACGAGCCCGGCGCGTTCGTAGTAACGCAGGGTGTGCGCGGAGACGTCGAGCAGCTCGGCGACTTCGGCGATGGTCATCGGCTCGCGGACGTCACTGGTGTCAGCGAGCCGATGGATGACCTCGATCGACATCGGGCCGTCGAGCTCGCTGAGCGAGGCGAGCGCCCTGCTCATCAGGTCGTCGGTGGACATACTCGATCCTAGATCGGACGCAGCGAGGCGGCGGCGTCGGTGAAGTCTGCGCTGCGGGCCAGCTCAGCCCACTGGCTGACCTCGTCCAGACCGCGTTGGTAGGTGGCCGTGAGCCGCTCGACGGCCTCGGCGCCGAGCGGCAGCCGCAGCGGCACCTGCTCGGAATGGGCTAGGGAGACGATGATCTGCGCGGCCTTGGCGGGGTCGCCTTCCTGGTTCCCGTCTGCACCGGCCATGTCGGCTCGCACGTCGGCCAGGATCTCGCGATAGGTCTGTGAGGCGTTGGTGAAGTCGAGCACGTCGGCGCCGTTGAACGCGGTGCGGAACCGGCTGGGCTCGACGACCATCACGCGGATCCCGAACGGGGCGACCTCGTCGGCCAAGGCCTCTGACCATCCCTCCAACGCGAACTTCGACGCCGAGTAGGTCGACACACCTCGGAAAGACATCCGCCCGCCCTGGCTGCTCATCTGCACGATCGTCCCGCCTCCCTGGGCCCGCATGACCGGCAATGCCGCGCGCACCAGCGCAGCGGGACCGAACAGGTGCAGGTCCATCAGGTCGCGCAGCTGCGTGTCGGTGACCTCCTCGGCAGCGCCGACGATGGCGCGGCCCGCATTGTTCACCACGACGTCCAACCGGCCGTAGTGCTCAACCGCCACCTGGACGAGGCCTGCGGCTTCAGTGACGGCTCGGGCGTCGAACTGAACGCTCGTGATGCGGTCACCATGGGTGGTCGCTAGGTCCGCCACGCTGTCAGGGTTGCGGACCGCCGCCACGACCTGATCGCCCTCGGCAAGGGCCGCCTCGGCCAGCGCACGTCCGAATCCCTTCGAGGCTCCGGTGATGATCCATGTCTGTGGTGCCGTATGCGTGGTCATGGCCGCGACGTTAGAAGTTCGAGCGCACTCGAACGCAAACGGTCAGCCCAGTATCGCGCGCAGCATCGAGAGCATCTCCGAGCGCGACTCCGCGCCGAGCCTGCGACGAATCCGGGCCACGTGATGTTCGACGGTCTTGGCCGAGATCAACAACTGAGCACCGATGTCGCGGTACTGCATGCCCTGCAGCAGCAGTTCGGCGACTTCGCGTTCGCGATCCGACAGCCGCGAGAAGGGCGCCTGGGCGGTGCCGGCGTGCGGGGCGGTCGAAGTCGACGTGGGCACGGGCATCACGTCGTCGTCGCCCGACGCGTTGAGTTTGAGGTCGCGCGCCACCTGAAGCATCGCACCCGACACGCGTCCATCGGGTGTCTGGAGCGCGGCTTGGCTGGCCAATCGCGTGGCATCCCAGGTAAGTCCGTACTGCGCGAGCCCCCGCGCGGCGGCACCGACCTCGTCGATGTCGACGTGGTTGGCCAGCACCCGCAGCCACGTGCGGCCAGCCCCGGCCAGGGCCTTGGCGAACGGGCTATGCGCCGCGGCGGCGGTGAGCGCCGCACCGTGAGGGGCCACCGCCGCGGGATCGTTCGCCAGGATCCCAGCGTGCACGCCCGCCCAATGCAGCGGCACCGACCACAACAGCGGATTACCAAGGCGCTCAAGCAGTTCGAACGCATCGGCGATCGGCTGGCGTAGCCGGTCGACCTGATGCACCCGCGCCGCCGCCACCCACAACTCGCCGAGCGGCAGCAGCGACACCAGGTCAACGGAGTGCTCCGACTGCACCTCCATCGCCGTGTACCAATGCTTCTGCACCGCCCCGCTGTCGCCGCTGCGCCGGGCGATCGCCGTCTGGAGCGCGGCCGCCCACAACGCGTCGCGCCGGTGAAGGTCGGCGCCCACCGCGGTCGCGACGTCCGCCGAGGCCGCGGCGAGCTGGCCGTCCTGCATCCGGACCCAGCCCTGTAGCAGCCGGTGCCGGTGGATGACGAAACCCTCGTCGTCGCCCGCTCCCCGCACCGCCCGTCCGATGACGCTTCGCGCGCGCACCGGGTCGCCGCCGTGCAGCGCGACGAGGGTGACGAGGGCCGCCGCGGTATCGGGCGCAACGCCCGGCGGACGCTGGTCGGTGATCGACTGCGAAAGTCGCGCCATGGCAACCGAATACGGCTGATCGAGGGTGAGCAGCAAGCCGTCGGCGAGACTGCGCGCCGCGCGCGCTGTCGAGGTGGGCGGCCCCGTTGCGTCGACGTCGAGCGCCGCCCGCGCCGAGGCTGGGTCGCCTGTCGCGACGGACACGACCGCGCTGGCGGCGGCGACGTGCGCATCGGGTTGCGGGCCGAGCCAGCGGAACAGGTCGGCGGCCTGGGTCGCACCGCCGTCGTGCATGGCGATGCTGGCCGAGATCCTCACGGCCGTCGCGCGTTCCGCCGGGTCCTCGGAGCTCAGCAGGTCGTCGGCGAGGCGCCCGGCGGTCGCGCAGTCCCCGGTCATCGCAAGCGCATCGGCCAGTTGGGCCGACAGCTTGGTGGCGCCGGCTTCCGCAGCGGCCCGATAGAGCCGGGCGGCCTGGCCGGGGTCCCCGCGACCGTGCGCCGCACGGTTGGCGAGCTCGTCGGCCAGTGCGCCGTCGCGCATGCCGTGTTCGGCCAGCCGCAGCGCGAGATCGGTTGACAGCGTTGACATCTCCAGCTGTGAGCGCAGCAGCGACGCTTCCACGTCGTGATGCCGGGCGGTGCCGACGAGCTGCGTGAGGCTGCGGTGCAGGGAGCGCAGGAACGTGGGGTTGTGCGACGGCGACAGCAAGCCGGTGGCCCTGGCCTCGTCGACCAACGCGGCGGCCCCCGCGCCCTCGAGTCGCAACGCCGCTGCAACGTCGTCCGGGCCAAGCTCGGGGCTGAGCGAACACAGCAGCAGGGTGTCCAGCACGGGTTCGGCGACGCGGACCAAGCGCTCGGCCAACGCGACGCGCGCCGCGTGGACGGCCGCCGTTGCGGGCGTATCCCCGTCGGCCGACCGGGCCGCGTCCAGGGCCGGATAGAGCAGGAACGGCAACCCCGCCGTCGACGCCATCAGCGCCCGCCCCAACTCAGCGGGCGGCACGGCGCCAAGCACTTCCGCCGCGGCGCGGAGCAGCTCCTTGCCGGGCAGCGGACCCAACTCCACTGCCGCGTTCTCCCGCGCGATGGCCGTGACCAACTCGGTGAGCGCGGCGTGATGCGCCAGCGGCGCGGCGGTGACGACGACGGTGGCCTGCGGATCGGAGACCAGCTCGGTCAACCGTCGGAGCTCGTCGTCGTCGAGCAGGTGGGCGTCGTCGATGACGACGGCCGCGGTCGTTCGTTCGTCGGGGCGCGGTGGTCGGCTGAGCACGGTGACGCCCGCATCGCGCAGCGCCGACCGGATTGCGGTCAGCGCGGAGGTCTTCCCCGTGCCGATGCCGCCGGAGACCAGCAGCTTGGCGGGTTCCGTCGGGGCCGCCGTCAGCGCTGCGATCGCGCCGCGTCCGGTCACGGCGCTGAAGGCGCCAATACGGGGACCGTCAGTTCGGGCACCGCCGCGGGAGCCGTTGCCGGGGCGACCGAGGCGGGTGACACCACGGTGTTGGGCAGCACCGTCACCTCCGAACTCGGCGGCGTGATCGGCGGCAACGTCGTCGTTGTCGTGGTGGTGGTCGTCGGGGGAGTGGTCGTCGTGGTCGTCGTCGTGGTGGTGGTCGTGGTGGTCGTCGTCGTGGTGGACGAGGTCGTCGACGAGGTGGTCGTGGGGGAGGTCGTCGTTTCCGTCGTGGTCACCGGTGGCGCGACCGACGTGCTCGTCTCGCCGTTGGGCTTGGTGATGGTCACGACCTGCGACTCCGAGTTGGGGGGCAGCACCGGGACCGTGTTGCCGTTGGAGTCGGTGGTGTAGCTGGTCGCCGTTGCGGTGACCGGACCCGACGGCTCCGACGAACTGGTCAGGGTGATGGCGAGGCCGCCCGCGGCGAGCAGCAGCGCGGCCGCGGCGGCGCCGAAGAGAATGGGCGGCCGCTTGTACCAGGCGAGCGGCTCCGGTTCGGGGAGGTCGTCTTCTTCGTCGTGGGCGTACGCCATGGCGGGACGCGCATCGGTCGGCCCGCTGTACTCCGACTGGTACTCACCGCCGGCGTACGGCACCGGCTCTTCGCCTACGGTGTCGTCCTGCGACCACGCCAGCGAGCCCGCCGACGACGTCGGTGCGCCTTCGGCCGGGGCCATCTGCGTGGCGTCGGGGCCCCCGCCGGCCCAACCCATCGTGGCCGCCAGTCCCGTCGCGTCGTCGGCGGCCGGGGCCATGCCGGTCGGCGTATCCGGGGAAAGCCCGCGATCGGCGACGACGAACGCGCCCGCCGCAGTGGCGAGCAACGGCGAGGGGGTCGTCACCACGGGCGCCCGCAGTCGCTCGGAGAGTCGTTGCGTGACAAGCGGAATGGCGGCACCGCCACCGACCGTCGCCACCGCGGAGATGGCCGACAGCGGAATTCGGTAGCGCTGCAACGTGTCTTCGATGACGTTGATCAGGCCGCCGAGCGGCTGATCGATCAAGTGCTCGAGTTCGGGCCGGGTGACCCGGAAGTCGGAGGCGTAGCCGGGCAGCTCGGCGGGCAGGACCGTCGCGGTGTCGGCGGACAGCCGCTCCTTGGCCCGCCTGCATTCGTCGCGCAGCCGCGCCAGCGACCCGACGGCGGCCGTGCTGCCCGGGTCGGTGTCGTTGGCCGCGGCGATGCCCGCCGCGACGTGGTTGAGCAATGCCTGGTCGATGAGATCGCCCGAGAACTCGGGGTAGCGCACGGTGTCCCCGATGAGGGCGAGGCCCGCGCTGGCGTCGGCGAGGGTGACGCTGGTTCCGGTCCCGCCGAGGTCGCACAGCACGACGACCCCGTTCGGTGGCAGTCCCGGCGCCGCCCGCAAGCCGGTCAGGGCCGCCCCGGCGTCGGGGATGATCGATGGGGCGACGCCGTTGGGGTTCAAGCCCGGCTTCGTGCGCAACGCGGCCCGCAGTGCGCCGACGACCGCGGGACCCCAGTGCGAGGGCACGGCGATCGTGACGGGCGCTCCGCCGCCGACCGTGCGCGCCAGCGCGTCGAGCGCATCGACGAGCACGTACTCGGCGCGGTGCGACGACCCGTCCGGCGCGACGATGGGGACCGGGTCGCCGACCCGTTCGACGAACGACGTCAATACGAGCCCGGGCTGACCTGGGTTCGGGTACTCCCCGGGTGCCCCGACCTCCGGCGCGCGGTCGTTGAACAGCGTCAAAATCGACCGTCGGGTGACCGGCGGTCGACCCTCGCGGATGGCGACCAGATTCGTGGTTCCGATCGACAATCCCAGTGCGTCGCTCATGTGATACCCCTGTGTCGGATGCCTGTCGCGGCGGAATCAGTCCTCACCATAACCGCCGACGGGTGGGCGGGGACGTCGATCCCCCTAGTGTCCACGAACCCCTAACGGTCGGCCCCCTAACCGGATGTCGAAAGGCCTGGGTTTCGCACCGATCACGGCGGACTGCATCGTCGATAGCATCGTCATCAACAACCGATGACAAGAAAGGAGGTGCGTCGTGACCAATTCGCTCCTCGACTTCGTGATGTCGCTGGTGCGTGATTCCGAGGCTGCAGCGCAGTATGCCGCTGACCCGGCCCAGGCCATCGCCGATGCCAACCTTACGGACGTGACCAGTGCGGACGTCAATCAGTTGATCCCGGTCGTCGCGGAGTCGCTGTCCTCGGCCATGCCGACGACCGGTGTCGACGGGTTCGGCGCGGACGCCGTCAGCAATGTGTGGGCGAGCGGGGCGGCCACCGCGGCGTTCGACGCCTTCGACGACCACCTGCCACAACAGGTACTCGACGACCCGCACGGCGTGATCAACGACCTGATCGGGACCTCCGATGACGCGGTGTTCGATACCGCCGCCCCGAGCTACGACGTGCCCACAGTCGCAGGCCTGGACGACCCGGCGCTGCAGCTGGACGCCCCCGTCATCGACGACCTGCCGGTCGACGACGCCGCGCACGAGACGGAATGGGTTCAGCACGTCATCGACGACGATCAGTCCACCCCCGACGCCCCGGGATTCGAGGATCTCATCTAGGCATTCACCCCAGTACGACGACGGCGCGGCCCATGGTGGCCGCGCCGTCGTCGTATTTGGGCACGTCACGCCCCATCCCCCGACACCCCCAGGCCAATCCCCTAATCCCCTAACCCATAACCCCGCCCCGGCCCGCCATGGCCGTGTCGATCAAGGGGAACCGGCCCCGTTTCCCGCAGCCCGCGTACTCCATAACGTTGTCTTCAGTTCGCCGGACCACCCGGTGACAGACCAAGAAACAATCCTCTGAAAGGAAACTCCGATGACCTCACTGCTCGACTTCATCCTCGATCTGTTCCGCAGCCCCGAAGTGGCCGCGTCGTTCATCCAGGACCCGGACGGGGCTCTGCGTGACGCCGGGCTGCCGAACGTCAGCCCCGCCCAGATCCAGGCAGTGGCCGCCACGGCCGCTCCGGCAGGTCTCGCTCTCGGCGGCGGCGGCGATCCCGTTGTCGGCCTGCAGCGCGCGGTGGCCAACCACCACAGCATCGCCTCGCCGTTCTCCCCGCAGACGACGTTCGCGCCGCAGACCCAGACCGAGTTCGCCAGCCGCAACAACACGGACGTCGCCAGCAACAACGACTTCCTGAGCCCGAATGCCGGCGGCGACCTCCAGCAGGGCGGCGTCAACCTCGACTTCGGTGACATCACCTTCGGTGACAAGACCACGAACACCGCCACCGATGGCGGCGTCGTGAACACCGGCAACGCTGGCGACATCGACACCACGAACGTCGAGGGTGACGGGAACGTCGTCGGTGACGACAACAACGCCAACACCGGCAACATCGGTGGCGGCTCCAACGTCAACGTCGGCGAGGACAACGAGATCGACGACCGCGGCGACCAGACCGCCGGCGGCGACATCATCTCCGGCAACGAAGGCCCCGTGATCAACGACGTCGACATGAGCGGCGGCGACGGCGGCAACGCCTCGACGCAAAGTGGCGGCGGCATCTTCGGTGGAGGCGTCGCCAACGACAACTCCGCCAATGCCGGCGGCGGCGGCGGGGGTGGCGGCATCGTCATCAACGACAACGACTCCACCACCACCAACACCGGTGGCGGCGACGTCACCACCGTCGACACCGGCGGCGGCGACATCTCCGGGAACGTCGACGCCAGCCACGACGACAACTCGGTCGACAACTCGCAGACCGACAACTCGGTCGACAACTCGCAGACCGACAACTCGGTGGACAACTCGCAGACGGTCGAGACCAACGTGGAGGTGGACGCGGGCTTGTTCTGAACCAACTGAATAACGCGACTGGCGGGGACCTCCTCTCATCGGGGTGGTCCCCGCTAGTGCGTGCGCCTACCGTTGGACGAACACGCAAGAGAAGAAAGACGATATGACGCAACCGAACGATCCCCGCAAGGTCAAGGTCATCGTCGAGTTGATCGATCACAGCACCAAGATCGCGGCCACCTACGATCGCGGCGATTTGGTGGAACGACTGGGCCGGGCCAAGGAGCGGATCTCCGACCCGCAGATCCGGGTGGTCATCGCCGGCCAACTCAAACAAGGCAAGAGCCAGCTGCTGAACTCGCTGCTGAACGTGCCCGTCGCCCGCGTCGGCGACGACGAGACCACGGTTTTGGCCACGGTGGTGTCCTTCGGGGAGCAGGCGTCGGCGCGGCTGATCGTCGCCAGGGGCGACGGCGCCGAGCCCGAGGTGATCGAGATTCCGCCCAGCGAGGTCCAGACCGACCTGCGCCGCGCACCCCAGGCCGGCGGCCGCGAGGTGTTGCGCGTGGAGGTCACCGCGCCGAGTCCACTGCTGAAGAACGGCCTCGCGTTCGTCGACACCCCCGGCGTCGGCGGCCACGGCCAGCCGCACCTGTCCGCGACGCTGGGCCTGCTGCCCGACGCCGACGCGATGCTGATGATCAGCGACACCAGCCAGGAGTTCACCGAGCCGGAGCTCACCTTCATCCGGCAGGCGCTCGAAATCTGCCCGTTGGCAATCATTTTGGCTACCAAGACCGACCTGTACCCGCACTGGCGGGAGATCGTCGCGGCCAACCAGGCACACCTGCAACGGGCCGGCGTCACCGTCCCGGTCACCCCGGTCTCTTCCATGCTCCGCAGCCACGCGATTCAGATGGACGACAAGGAACTCAACGAGGAGTCGAACTTTCCCGCCATCGTCAAATTCCTCAGCGAGCGGGTGCTGTCCCGCGAGAACGACCGGGTACGCGACCAGGTACTCACCGAAGTGCGTTCAGCGGCCGAGCATTTGACGCTCGCCGTCACCACAGAGCTGTCGGTGATCAACGATCCCGACGCCAGGGGCCGGCTCACCGACGACCTGGAACGGCGCAAACAAGAGGCGATGGATGCCCTCGCGCAGACCGCGCTGTGGCAGCAGGTGCTCAACGACGGAATCTCGGACCTGACCGCTGACGTGGAACACGACCTGCGGGGTCGGTTCCGGGCGATCACGCAGCACACCGAGAAGGTCATCGACGGCTGCGACCCGACGAAGCATTGGGCCGAGATCGGCTCCGAAATCGAGCACGCGGTCGCCACCGCCGTCGGCGACAACTTCGTCTGGGCCTACCAGCGCGCGGAGGCGCTCGCCCAGGAGGTGGCACGCACGTTCATGGAAGTCGGCATCGACGCGGTCGAGATGCCGCAGCTCGACGCGCGCGACATGGGTGCGGGCTTCGGCGAGATGAAGTCGATTTCCCGGTTGGAGGCCAAGCCGCTGCGCGCGGGCGACAAGGTGGTCTCGGGTATGAGGGGCTCCTTCGGCGGCGTGATGATGTTCGGCATGCTGACGACGTTCGCAGGGCTGGGGATGTTCAACCCGCTGTCGTTGGGTGCCGGGGCCTTGCTGGGCCGCAAGGCCTACAAGGACGACATGGACAACCGAATGATGAGGGTGCGAAACGACGCCAAGAACAACATGCGCCGCTTCGTCGACGACGTCTCCTTCGTGGTCACCAAGGAGTCGCGGGACCGGCTCAAGGGTGTTCAGCGCCAGCTGCGGGACCACTACCGCGGCATCGCCAACCAGGCCACGCGCTCGCTGAACGAGTCACTGCAGGCAGCGCTCGCTGCGGCGAAGCTTGAGGAGAACGAGCGCGCCACGCGAGTCAAGGAACTCGAGCGTCAACTCAACATCCTGCGTCAGGTCACCGAGCACGCGCTGAAGCTGTCGCCCCAACCCACCGAGCCCAGCGCGCAACCCGTCGCCAGGTGACCTCGCAGCCGTAGTGCCTATGCTGGTTATCCGGCAAAGGCCAACCGGATCCCGAGGTAGCGCGAAATGAGCACGAGCGATCGAGTGCGCGCGATCCTTGGCGGCACCATCCAGGCCTACCGGTCCGATCCCACATACGGAAACCGGCCCGAGCTGCACAACGAACTGGAGTGGATCGGGCGACGGCTGAACCAGCCGATCCGCATCGCGCTCGCCGGGACCTTGAAGGCAGGCAAGTCGACACTGGTGAATGCCCTTGTCGGCGAGGACATTGCGCCCACCGACGCCACCGAGGCCACCCGCATCGTGACCTGGTTCCGCAACGGCCCCACCCCCAAGGTGACGGCCAACCACCGCGGCGGCCGACGCTCCAACGTGCCGATCACGCGGGGCAGCAGCGGGTCCGGTGAGCGTGGCCTGACGTTCGAGTTCGCCAGCCTGGACCCCGTCGACGTCGTCGACCTCGACGTCGAGTGGCCCGCCGCCGAGCTCATCGACACGACGATCATCGACACCCCCGGTACGTCGTCGCTGTCGCGCGACGTCTCCGAGCGGACGCTGCGGCTGCTGGTGCCGGAGGACGGCGTGCCGCGGGTGGACGCCGTCGTGTTCCTGCTGCGCACGCTCAACGCGGCGGACATCGCGCTGCTCAAGCAGATCGGCGAACTCGTCGGTGGGTCGGCCGGCGCGCTCGGCGTCATCGGCGTCGCGTCCCGGGCCGACGAGATCGGAGCGGGCCGGATCGACGCGATGATGTCCGCGAAGGACGTCGCGACCCGGTTCACTTCCGAGATGGACAAGACCGGCATCTGCCAGGCGGTGGTCCCGGTTTCGGGGCTGCTGGCGCTGACGGCACGAACCCTGCGCCAGAGCGAGTTCGTCGCGTTGGAGAAGCTGGCCGGGGTCGACGTCGCCGAGCTCAGCAAGGCGATGCTGTCCGTCGACCGGTTCGCCCGCGAAGACAGCGCGCTGCCTGTCGACGCCGCCACCCGCGCGGCGCTGCTCGACCGGTTCGGCATGTTCGGCATCAGGATCTCGATCGCGGTGCTGCGCGCTGGGATCAGCGACTCGGTGGCGTTGGCCGACGAGCTGCTCGAGCGCAGCGGGCTGATCGCGTTGCGCGACGTCATCGATCAGCAGTTCGCCCAGCGCTCCGACCTGCTGAAGGCGCACACCGCGCTGCTGGCGTTGCGGCAGTTCGTGCAGTCCAACCCGATCTATGCGACGCCGTACATCCTGGCCGACATCGATCCGCTGCTGGCGGACACGCACGCGTTCGAGGAGCTGCGGCTGCTCAGCCAGTTGCGGGGCCGCGCCACGACGTTGAATGACGACGAGATGGCCTCGCTGCGCCGCGTCATCGGCGGTTCGGGCACCGACGCCGCGAGCAGGCTGGGGCTGCAACCCGACGCGCCGCACGACGGTCCGCGGTCCGCGTTCGCCGCGGCGCAGCGGTGGCGCCGGCGCGCCGATCACCCCCTCAACGACCCCTTCACGACGAGGGCCTGCCGGGCTGCCGTGCGCAGTGCCGAAGCGCTGGTCGCGGAGTACGCGGCGCTAGGCCGCTGACGCTAACGATCCGGCGCCGCAGCGCGAAGTAGAAGTCATGCGTGGCTTGCTTGGGTTGTCGATCGGCGCGACTCAGCTCGCCGCGGCGCGTCCCGACGGCTCGTCGATTCTGCGCCGCGCGGAGCTCCCGTGGCGGGGCACCCTCCTGACCGGTTTCGTCGAGCGCGTCGGCGACCCCGTCCCGATCGTCGCGCCGGACGGATCCGCGCACTCCGCCGACCGCCTGCTCGCCGCCGCCGTCACCGACCTCGTCGCGGTGGCCGGCCGGGCGGGCGAACGCTTCGCGGTGGCCGTGCCTGCCCACTGGCCCGATCACGTCGTCGGCCGTGTCCGCACGGTGCTGCCCGACATGACGGTGACGTCCGACGCCACCGCTGCCCTCGTCGCGCTGCGCGCTCACCCCGGCCTGCCCTCGCGTGGCGTGGTGGCGCTGTGCGACTTCGGCGCCACCGGCACCAGCGTCACGCTCGCCGACGCGGCGCGGGACTTCGCGCCGATCGCGCCGACGTTGCGCTTCGACGAGTTCTCCGGCGACCTGATCGACCGCGCGGTGCTCGCCCACCTGCTCGCCGATGCGGACGTCGACCCGGCGAACACGTCCGCCGTCGCGTCATTGACCACCTTCCGCGACCACTGCCGCCGCGCCAAGGAGCGGCTCTCCCACGAGACGGCAACCGGGCTGCCCGGCCCAGTCGGGTCGACGGTCCGGCTGACCCGCACCGAGCTCGACGGCCTCCTTGGCGTGCCGGTCGATGGGTTGCTGTTGGCCATCGACGACCAGCTGCGGCGTGCCGGAGTACGGCCCGCTGAGCTGGTCGCCGTCGCGACGGTCGGCGGGGGAGCTCGCATTCCGTTTGTCACGCAACGGCTTTCGGAGGCGCTGCGCACTCCGGTGACCACCTCCCCGGACGCGCAGACGGTCGCCGCCATCGGTGCGGCGATGCTGGCCGGCCGGGAGCCGGAAACGGCGACACGCGTGGTCGCGGCGCCAGGTACGTCGACGATGGCGGCGCCGGCCGCCGCCAGTGCGGTGCCGCAGGCCGAACCTGCGCTCGCGTGGTCGCAAGCGGGGGACTTCGACGAGTTCGAGGAGTTCGACGACGTTCATGGCGTCGAGTGGGCACGTCCCGAGGTCGCCTTCCAGCACGTCGACGACGACGAGCCGGTGGCATCGTTGGCGTGGTACCGGCGCCCCGCCGTGCTATTCGCCGCTGCGGCATGCGCTGCGCTCGCCGCGGCGGCGGGGCTCGTCGTCACCATGGACGCCGACACGGTGAGCACGGCGGCGGCCAGCCCGATCACCAGCGTGACGTCGCAGTCCCCGGCGTCGGCTTCGAGCGAGGTGCTCGCGGCCCCGCCCGTCACGCAGTCGGTCCAGGACCCCGGACCGGGGCCGACCGTAGTGCAGTACACGCAGGCTCCTGCGCCGCGTCGGCCCGCGCCGCAACCGCAGCCGTCCGTCGTCGAGGCGCCGCCGCCCCCACCTCCCGTGACGGAGCCGACCACCACGACGTCGGTGCAGCCCACCACGACCACCACCACGGAGCCGACCACGACGACGTCGACGCCCACGTCCACTACGACGTCCACGTCGACCTCGACGCCGACGTCCACCACGACCGCGACTGCGTCGAGTGAGCCGCCATCGAGTGAGCCGCCGAGTTCACCGCCGAGCGAGCCCCCGGTCTCGCTGCCGAGCTTGCCGAGTCTCCCGCCGCTGACCTTGCCTGCGGCCCCGAGCAGCGCCTGGGCGTGAGCCGCCGCGCGGGTCAGGGCTGCGGGTACAGCGTCCTGGTTTCGTTGAGCCGCGGCCGGGAGCGCGTCGTCCTGGGTTCGTCGTCCCTGGTGCGGGGCAGGATCCGCGACGTCGACTCGCTCGGCGAGGTCGAGGTATCGGTGCCGGACGTCGTCGTCTCACCCGGGTTGTTGATGTCGCTGGTGACGGGCGGACTGGTGCTGGTGATCGTCTGAGTCGTGCTGGTCGACGAGCCCGTGCGCGAGAACGAGCTCGAGCTACCACCCGGATCCAGGAAGTACTGCGGCGTCGGCGCGGGGTCGTTGAACTCCCGGACGAGCGTCGAGGTGATGAAGTACAGCAGCGCCATCACGACGAGCGCCGCGGCGCTGGCCCCGACGAGCGTCGACGTGCGCTCGTGCCAGGCCGGCTCGGCGGGCGCGTCACCACCTCGGACGTCGTCGCGGTCACCGGTCACGGGCACTGATAGTAGCCGCGGCCCCAGTCAGTGCAGCCGGGCCATGATCTCGTCGGCGAACAATGCCAGGTGATCCAAGTCGGACATGTCGAGCACCTGTAGGTAAACCCGCTGCAATCCGGCCGCTGCGAAGGGGCCGAACTTGTCGACGATCTCCGCGGGCGTGCCGACGAGCGGCGAATTGCTGCGCAGCTCGTCCAACTCGCGGCCGATGGCATCCGCGCGGCGGGCCAGCTCGGCTTCGTCGCGCCCCGCGCACACCACGAACGCCGCCGAGTAGGTCAGCGAATCGGGGGCGCGGCCCGCGTCGGCCAGCGCCGCGGCGACCCGGCCGAACTGGGTCTTCAGCTCATCGACCGCAACGAACGGGCTGTTGAACTCGGCGGCGAACTTTGCGGTCAGCGCTGGAGTGCGTTTGGCGCCGCTGCCGCCGATGACGATCGGAGGATGTGGCGCCTGCACCGGCTTGGGCAGGGCGGGCGAATCCGCTATCGCGTAGTACTTGCCGGAGTAGTCGAACGTTTGCCCCGTCGGCGTGGTCCACAGCCCGGTGAGAATGTCGAGTTGCTCCGACAGCCGGTCGAAGCGCTCGCCCAACGGCGGGAACGGGATGGCGTACGCCTTGTGCTCGGCTTCGAACCAGCCAGCGCCTAGCCCCAATTCGACACGGCCACCGCTCATTTCGTCGACCTGAGCCACCGAGATCGCCAACGGGCCCGGGTAGCGGAACGTGGCCGAGGTGACCAAGGTACCGAGCCGGATCGTCGACGTCTCGCGCGCGATGCCGCCGAGGGTCACCCAGGAATCCGTCGGCCCAGGCAGCCCGTCCCCGGCCATCGCCACGAAGTGGTCGGATCGGAAGAAGGCGGAATAGCCCAAGTCCTCGGCTGCACGTGCGACGGCTAGCTGGTCGCCGTAAGTGGCGCCTTGTTGCGGTTCGACGAATACCCGGAAGTCCACGGGCCCCAGCCTAGATGCCTCCCCTGGCAGCCTGCACGGCAGCGATCGCCTCGTCGTCGCCGGTGAACTCGACGCGGGCCTGGTCGCGTCCGGACGCGAACATCAGCAGTTCGAGCGGCGCCCCGGTCACCACGACCGTCCCGCCGCGGCCGACGGTGGCCAGCGTCTTGCCCTCGGGCGTGCGCAACGACACGTGGCCAGGGGCCTTGCCGAGCCCCATGCGGGCCATCATCCCCACCTGACGCGAGATGGCGGTCAGCTCGTCGTCGGCGAGTTCCCTTGGTTCCCAATCGCTTACCGCGCGCCGCACGTCCTCGTGGTGGATGAACATCTCCGCCACGTTCACCACCGGATCGAGCAGCTTGAACGGAGACAGCAGCGGTGGGCCCGACGCGATCTTGTCCAGCAGCACGTTCCAGTCGGTCTCGGCGGCGACCTGCTGGGTGACGCGTTCGGTGTAGTCGGCCAGCGCCGGGACCATGATGCCAGGGGCGGCGTCGAGCCGACGCTCGCGTACCACCAGGTGCGCGGCGAGTTCGCGCGTCGTCCACTCCCCGCACAGGGTCGGCTGTTCGGGGCCGGTGCCGCGCATCGTGGTGACGAGTGCAGCGCGTTCCCGCTGGGCGATGCTCATGTGTGCTTCCCCTCGTCGAACATGCCGTGGATAGTGCTGCGTCAGATGGTGATTACGCGGACGAGTTCTTCCAGTCCGATGAAGTCCTCACCGTTTCGGGTATAGAGGTCAAGGCGATTGGCGTGTGCCGTCGCGGCAATCAGTAGGTCCGCGAACCGGCTTCGCGGCTTCCTTCCTTCGCCAACGATGGCGGCGACGACGAGTCCATAACTCCGTGCGGTGGCACCGTCGAACTGGATCGGTTCGAGCATCGATTCGACTTCCTGCAGTCGAGCCTGCCGCTTCGCCGATTCGATCGCGGTCGCGGCGAGATGTGGCCCGGCCGCCAACTCGGCCACAGTGATCGCAGATACTGCCGCCTCGTCGGGTAGGGCCGCGATGACGACGGGGTCGTGCCAGTCGATGACGACGGACGTATCGAGAAGGCCAGACGTCAATTCACAGTCCTTGGTCGATCAACCGGTCGAGGTCGGCGCGGAACGCACGATGGTCGATGCGCACGCCAGCTGCCGCCAGCGCGGCGACTTCGTCGCGGGAGATGAACGTGCGGCGGCCGGCCTTGATCGGGCGCAGCTCGGCCACCGGTTCGCCGTTTCGGGTGACTACGAAGGTTTCGCCCGCCGTCACCGCTTCGATGACCTTGGCGTTCTCATTGCGCAGTTCGCGTTGTGCGATCGTCTTGGCCATCACCCCATCGTAGCAATGAGTGCTACAGCTAGCTACACTTTCCGTCGAGGCATTTCGGTCAGAAGAAGTCGACCTTCTCGATGGTCACGAACATGCCGTGTCCCGTGGCGTCGTTGGTGAACTTGGTGCCCGCCTCGGCTGCCTCGATGGTCCAGCCCTGCGCGGTGTACGTGCGGTAGTCGAGCGAGACGACGGGCGGGTCGCCGAGGTTGCCGACGAGCCACTCCTGCTCACCGTCGGCGGTCAGCCTGATCCCGTTGGCCTGGATGCCGTCGATCATCGGCGCGTTGGTGAACGGCGCCTCGCAGCCGACTTCCTCTTGGCTGAGCTGGCAGCGCGTCTTGCCCGACTTCGTCTCGATAAACGACCAGCCGTTCTCCGACGGGAGCGCTTCGCCGGGCGTTGGAGCCTTGGTGGGCGAACTCGGCTTCGACGTCGGGGTCGGGGTCTGCGACGACCGGC
Organism: Mycobacterium sp. RTGN6; assembly: GCF_033804605.1. Taxonomy (NCBI): domain Bacteria; kingdom Bacillati; phylum Actinomycetota; class Actinomycetes; order Mycobacteriales; family Mycobacteriaceae; genus Mycobacterium; species Mycobacterium sp. RTGN6. The sequence continues at coordinate 163,685 of NZ_JAPZKZ010000008.1, read as the reverse complement.
TCGGCCGCGGCGTCGAGAAGCTGGGCTCGGTCGGGTTGCCTGCGTTGGGTTGCGGCTCACCCGGCACCGTCGACTGGCAGCCCGTGAGCAGCGCACCCGCCGCGAGCACGCATGCCGCGATCCGCCGGGCGTTCATCGCGTCCTTCGCCTCCCTGGGCCGTGTGCCTTCGACGGTACCGACGCAGTGGCGCGTGTGAAACGTGTGACGGGCGATGGTTATGAAGCCGTGTCCCTGTGATTTGCCTGCACTGAGGGCTGTGATCCGGCGGAATTCGCGACCCTCAGCGCAGCCGAAGTTCGGCTAGGAAGCCGTGGCCATCGCTGCGTAGCCGTCGGACAGCGCACGCAGTTGGGCCGCGCCGTCGCCTGAGTACGAGGCTCCGTGCATCAGCGCAAGCGTGGTCGGATTCAGCTGTGCGAGTCGCTCGAGGGTCGGCGCCAGGTTGGTGTTCAGTCCGGTGGCGTGAAAGATGCCCTCGGCGTCGAGCGCCGGTGCGACGACGTCGGACTCGGTGAGCGCGGGGCACTGGCCGACGTGGGTGAGCAGGTCGCCCGCGAGCAGGGTCGACGTGGTCTCGTCGAACCACAGCCCGGCCTCCCAGTTGTGCGGCACGTGCGGTGTGGCGAGGAAGCGCATTCGGTGGCCACCGATGTCGCGGGGTTCGTCGGTGGCGGCGATCGGCGGGCGGTCGCACATGTCCGTCAGCGACAACATGCAGGCCAGTTCGCCATGGATGACCTCAGCGTTCGGGGCCGCGTCCAGGAGCAGGTTCATCGCGCCGCACTCGTCGGCCTCCAGGTGCCCGAAGGAGATCCAGCGCAGGCTCGTCAGCGGCAGCACCCGCTCGATGGCGGCGGACACCGCAGGGAAGAGGAAGCGCTGGCCGGTGTGGAAGAGGAACGGTTCGTCGCCGGTCAGCAGGAACTGGTTGAAGGTGAATCCGTGCTCGGTGATGTCCGGAATCCAGGTGGACAGCCGGAAGATGCCCGGTGCAATTTCGTCGACTGCGGTATCCATACGTTCATGGTGCGCCGCGGCGGCGCCCGAATGGCGGTGACGGACAATTACGTGCAATCAGCGACGCGGACTGCTGACCTCCACGAGGTAGCCGTCGGGCATGCGGCAGTACACCATCGTTCCGCGGTTGTTCTCGATGACCTCAGTCACGTCGAGCTGCAGAGCGCGGGCACGCGCCTGAACGTCGTGGACGGTGGCGACGGATTCGAGGGTGAATCCGAAGTGGAAACCCGACGGATACGTCTCCGCGGCCGACCTGGTGCGTTGCAAGACCAGGACGAATCCATCGCCGTCACCGAGGATGGCGATGGATGAACTGCGCGAATTGGATTGAAGCCGTAGGCCGAAGAGCGACTGGAACAGCGCAGCGGTGGCGCGAACGTCGGCGACCTGCAGGTCGAGGTGGTTGAGTTTCACGGGAGGGCCTTCCTGATAGCACGAAATAATCGTGATCAGGGAACCCGTGACGGGTTGGGCCATCGACGGTTGGACGATGGTGACCGGGACTCACCCAAACCGGTCTGTCTCTTCAGATCATGGTCATCGTATCGCGGCCGATTCCAGCCCGTCGACGAGCTGCGCGGCCATTCGGCAACCCGCCTGGACGTCCTCCCACGCGAGGGTCACCGGATCGGACGCGTCCAGGGCATGGCGGCTGTTCGCGAGCAACCGATCGGCCGCGTCACGCGCCCGCGCCACGGCCTGCCGATGGACCCATATCGCGGCGGCGAGGTCACCCGCAGCCTCGAGTGGTGACGTGACCTGAACTCTTGCGGCGTCGATGTCGGACGCCGCCCAGGCCACTTGCGCCGCCGCCGCATCGCTGACCTCGTCGCCGCCGGACGAGGTGGCCAGCCGTGCCCGCACCTGGGCTACGTGTTTGCGCCAGACGCCGTCGGCCGAACCCACCACGGCTGCCGCGGCGCCCCTCACCGCGATCACGGCCGGTCCGTCGCGGTGGCTGAACACGTGACGCTCGTCGACCTCCACCGCCGCGACCTCGACGTCGCAGATACCCGCCGCACCGAGGCCGCGCCGACCCGCGCCAGGCGGTTCGAGGCGCGCCGCGCTGCATGGCACCAGCACGCGAACGGGGCCGCCGTCGTCGGCGGGCAGGAGCAGCCACTGGGCGTGTTCGGCTCCGACGACGGACTCCCAACGACCTGTTAACGCGTCGTTGGGGCCGAGCTCTCCGCTGCCTCGAAAGGTGGTGGCGATCAGCGCTTCTGGATCCGCACCCCACACCTCGTCGAGCACCGGCTCGGGCAGCGCAGCAAGTTCGTGGGCGGCCGCATTGAACGTCATAGCGAGCCACCCGAGCGAACCATCGCGCACGGCGAGCTCGCAGACCGCCGAAACGAACTCATCGGCACTCCCAGCCAGCCCGCCGTAGCGAGCCGGCTGCAATACCCGATGTGCTCCTGAACGACTCAGCGCCGCAATCGATTCTGTCTCCGCCATACCTACCTCCGCAGACGTCGACAAATGGTATGCACTGATCGTGGCATGGGGCATGCGTTGGTGAGTGCGAGTACGTCCCAATCCGTGCTCAGCGCGGTCCGGACGCTACTGCCCGAAATCGAGGCGGCAGCGCCGGACGTCGACCGCAACGGCGCAGTGGACCCCAGCGTGATCGCCAGCCTGCATGACGCCGGATACTTCTCGCTGCTGCAATCGGCGCCGTTCGGAGGTTCCGAAGCCGCGCCGGACGACTACCTGACGGCCACCCGCGAGCTTTCCTCGGCGTGCGTGTCCACGGGCTGGTTGGCCGGATGGCTCGCGGTGAACAACTGGGGACTGTCGGTGCGCGATGAGCTGGTACTGCAGGAGATCTGGGGTGCTGACCCCCGGGCGCTGCTGTGTTCGTCGTACGCGCCGACCGGGCGGCTGGAGCGCGTCGACGGAGGGTTTCGGCTCTCCGGTCGGTGGACTCGGTGCACGGGCGCCCGCCACGCGTCGTGGCTGAGTGCCGCGGCATTGCGAGTAGGGCCGGACGGCGCCGCGCAGGACTTCATCGGGGTTCTGGTCCCGGGGAGTGACTATGTCGTCGAGCCGACCTGGAATGGGTTGGGGCTGCGTGGGATTGGCGCAGACGACGTCGTCGCCTCCGGGGTGTTCGTACCGGAACATCGCGCGTTCAGCTGGCTCGATCAAGGTGAGGCCGTGACCGCGACGCCGCTGGACCGGCTGCCGCAGCCGACGCTGTACACCCTTGCCGGGACCATCCCGCTGCTGGGCGCCGCCCAACGCCTACTGGCCACGTCGATCACCCATGCGGAGCCGGCGCTGAGTGCGGTCGCCATGGCCAGCACCGACGTCGAGCTGTCGGTGCTCCAGATCCGACGCAACATGGCCGAGCTCGTGGAGTGCGTTCGCGCGGGCGGCCATCCGGATGCCGAGTCGGTGCTGCGTGCGCGACGCGACCAGGTGATGGCCTCCGAGCGGGCCGTGCGGGCCGCCCGTGCGATCGTGCAGTCTCCGGGTCCCGACGACGGCCTGATCGAACGCGTGTGGCGCGACGTGCAGACGGCCCGGATGCACGTCTCCAGCAACGTGGAGCAGGTGCTGGCCGTCGTGGGCCGGTTCGCCATGGGGCTCAACGTCGACGACCTCATTTGGTGAGTGTCGGCTATACCCAGTCGTCGGAGGACAGCGTACGAAGCACCCTCGACAACATGTCGTCGGTCACGGTGACGGAGGCCTCCTGGGTCGACGCGACGTTGGTGCTGCCGAGATGTTCCGCGATGCCCCTCGCGGCGCGCGTGAGGAAGGGCGCCATGCGTTGCAGCCGCTGAACCGGCACCGCGCCGGTGAGAGAAAGGCCCGCGAACTCTCGGTCCGCGATTCGAATCGGGGCGGCGACGCTGGACAGGCCGACCGCAAGTTCCTGATCGTCGTAGGCGAGGCCGTGCCGGGATCTGATGCGCGCCAACTCCTGATGCAAGGTCGGGAGGTCGGCGATGGTCGCTGGAGTGCGCTTGGGAAGCGGATCGGCTAGCAGCGCGTCGACCGCCTCGGCGGGCAGCTGAGCCAACATGGCCTTGCCGAGTGCGCTGGCGTGCGCCGGGGTACTTCCGGCCACTCGCGTCGGTACCGGGACACCGGTTCCGCCCGAAATCTTGTCCAGGTAAACGACATCCGTCCCGAGCAGCACCCCGAGGTGCACCACCAGTGAGGTGTCGGCATGGAGCCGTTCGAGCACCGGCGACGCCACTCCGCGTAGCCCCGAATGATCGACCATGCGGCTCGCCGGGAGGGGCGAGGACGCGAGGCAGTAGCCGTCCGGCCCGTGCTGCAGCAGTCCGGCTGCGTGCAACTGCGTGAGGATGCGATGAGCGGACGAGCGTGGCAGTCCGGTGCGCGTGGCGACCTGGTCTAGGCGTAGCAGTTTGCCTGCTCGATCGAACGCGTTCAGGATCAGCGCGACCCGGTCGATCATCGACGTCGGTGCGTCGGATGCGTCGCCGCTCGTAGCTGTTTGCAAGACCATCTCCCGCACGGAAGTCGATGTCATCGAAGCGATTTCACTGTAGCCTCACCCGACCAGAAATCGGCCCCCGCTCCGGAGCGGGGGCCGACTCTGTATCTCGTCGCTACCTCACGCGGCGTCGCTCTTCGCGCTGTCAGCGGCGCCACCGGCATCCGCATCGGCATCGGGCTTGTCGGTGACGGAACTGGTGGCTTCGGACTCTGTGGTGGAGTCGTGCACCTCCTGAGTTGAGCCACTGTCGCGCTCACCAGGTACCGCTTCATCGTCCTTCACGGCATCCTTCGGATCGGTCGTGGTGACCTCGGCCGGGTCCGTCGTGGTGACCTTGGCGGGCTCGGTCGTCGTGGACTTGGAATTCGACTCGGAGCTCGGCTCGGTGGTCGTCGTGGACTTCGATGCCTCGACCGCCTGCGGCTTGGGTGCGGAACTCGGTTCGGGCTCGACGGTTCGGGCTGCGGTGGGACTGACCGTGCTGGTGGCCGCGAGCGTGGACGTCGACGCGGCTGGGGCGGGCGCGGACGCCGTTTCCAACTCCTGGATCACCTTCGCGTTCACCGCCCGGCCGAACTTGACGACCGAGAAGACCGCGTCGGCAACGCCCTGATTGATCGCCGTCAGGACCGTCCCGAGATTCCCCGTGGCGAACGCCGCGGAAACCTGTTGCGCGGTCGCCGCGAGTTGGCGCACCAGCGTCCGCACCTGGCGCTGCACCTCTGCACCCAGGGTGGGCTCGGGACTGAATGCCTGGCCGTTCCAATTCACCAACGTCCAGCCGTCCTCGGGGTTGCCCTCGATGACGACGTAGTCGGTGTTGCCCAACGGGGCGGTCCGCAGCAGGTTGATCTTCTGCTCCAGCGTGAGGTTCTGGGCGTTGATCATCGTCCAGAACATGATCGCGGCACCGTGCGAGAAGACCACGGGGTTGCGGTCCCCGTTGTCGTACATGTTCTGCAGAGCGCCGTCCATCCTGGCGTCGAACTCGTTGCCGTCGATCGAGCCAGGGATCCGGAGGTTCAGGTTGCCTTGAAATGCCCACGCCAGTGGGAACTTCGCATAGCCGTTGGCGGCGTTGGCTTCTGGAGTTCCTTCGAAGACGCCGGCCTCTACCTCCTGTAGGCCGGGTAGCACCGTGATCGGCAGGCGCAGGTACTGCGACATCGGCGCCGCGGTCAGCTGCGTGCGCACCATCGTCGATGCGTAGATGGCGTCGTAGTTGTTGTCGCCAAGCGTGCCCACGACGTCTTGCGCCTGCTGCTGGCCCAACGGGGTGAGCACGGGACCGGGCGTCGACGTGTCGATCAGCCCAGAGGCGTTGCCGGCTGACTGGCCGTGACGCACGAACGTCACCCTCATCAACTCGGCCGCGGCGGCCGGGACCGCCGCGCCGAAGAGGAGCGCGAGCGAGGTCAGCGCGACGGCCACGGTGCTCCACAGCCGTCGTGTTGCGTCAGATCGAGACGCAGCGTTCATTGAAGACTTCCTCCTGCTGGTGGGATGGACGCCTCACGGTGAACTTTGGGGGAACTGTGGACAACCTGTGATCCCGGTCACCGAGACACGTGTCCGACCGCCGACTTCTGCGTCAGGGTCGTGAAACGGCCGTCGGAACGACCCCCGTGCAGAAATCGACGGGGCATGCGGCCGCCGGGATCGGGGCGGCACGCGCCCCGGGGAACAATTCCGCGACGGCCTCCGTTGACCACTTCGACAACTTGAGTGAACTGGGCTCAAGTCTGGGTTGACTTACTTGGTCGGCCGGAGCAGACTTGCGCGCGGTCCACTCAGACCCGTTATACGTCTAACAGGAGGCAGTAACTATGGCTCGTGCGGTCGGAATCGACCTCGGGACCACCAACTCCGTCGTCGCCATCCTCGAAGGTGGCGACCCCGTCGTCGTGGCCAACTCGGAGGGCTCGCGCACCACGCCGTCGGTCGTCGCATTCGCGCGCAACGGCGAAGTGCTCGTGGGCCAGCCCGCGAAGAACCAGGCGGTCACCAACGTCGATCGCACCATCCGGTCGGTCAAGCGCCACATGGGCACCGACTGGTCGGTGGAGATCGACGGCAAGAACTACACCGCGCAGGAGATCAGCGCGCGCATTCTGATGAAGCTCAAGCGCGACGCCGAGTCCTACCTGGGTGAGGACATCACCGACGCGGTGATCACCGTGCCCGCGTACTTCAACGACGCCCAGCGCCAGGCCACCACGGAAGCCGGCCAGATCGCCGGCCTCAACGTGCTGCGCATCGTCAACGAGCCCACCGCGGCGGCGTTGGCCTACGGCCTGGACAAGGGCCAGAAGGAACAGACCATCCTGGTCTTCGACCTCGGTGGCGGCACGTTCGACGTCTCGCTGCTGGAGATCGGCGACGGTGTCGTCGAGGTCCGTGCCACGTCCGGTGACAACCACCTCGGTGGCGACGACTGGGACGACCGCATCGTCGAGTGGCTCGTCGACAAGTTCAAGGCCAGCGCGGGCATCGACCTGACCAAGGACAAGATGGCGATGCAGCGGCTGCGGGAAGCGGCCGAGAAGGCCAAGATCGAGCTCAGCTCGGGCCAGAGCACGTCCATCAACCTGCCGTACATCACGGTCGACGCCGACAAGAACCCGCTGTTCCTCGACGAGCAGCTGACCCGGGCCGAGTTCCAGAAGATCACGCAGGATCTGCTGGACCGCACCCGCAAGCCGTTCCAGTCGGTCATTGCCGACGCCAAGATCTCGGTCGGCGAGATCGATCACGTGGTCATGGTGGGTGGGTCCACCCGCATGCCCGCGGTGACCGAGCTGGTCAAGGAACTGACCGGTGGCAAGGAGCCCAACAAGGGCGTCAACCCCGACGAGGTCGTCGCCATGGGCGCCGCCCTTCAGGCTGGCGTGCTCAAGGGCGAGGTCAAGGACGTGCTGCTGCTCGACGTCACGCCGCTGTCACTGGGCATCGAGACCAAGGGTGGCGTGATGACCAAGCTCATCGAACGCAACACCACCATCCCGACCAAGCGGTCCGAGACGTTCACCACGGCCGACGACAACCAGCCGTCGGTGCAGATCCAGGTGTTCCAGGGTGAGCGCGAGGTCGCGTCGGCCAACAAGCTGCTCGGCAGCTTCGAGTTGACCGGCATCCCGCCCGCTCCGCGCGGCGTGCCCCAGATCGAGGTCACCTTCGACATCGATGCCAACGGCATCGTGCACGTCACGGCCAAGGACAAGGGCACCGGCAAGGAGAACACGATCAAGATCCAGGAGGGCTCCGGCCTGTCCAAGGAGGAGATCGACCGGATGATCAAGGACGCCGAGGCGCACGCCGAGGAGGACCGCAAGCGGCGCGAAGAGGCCGACGTCCGCAACCAGGCCGAGTCGCTGGTCTACCAGACGGAGAAGTTCGTCAAGGAGCAGCGTGAAGCCGAGGGTGGGTCGAAGGTCCCCGAGGACACGCTGACGAAGGTCGACGGCGCCATCGCCGAGGCCAAGACTGCGCTGGAAGGCAATGACATCGCGGCCATCAAGTCCGCGATGGAGAAGCTAGGCGTCGAGAGCCAGGCCCTCGGCCAGGCGATGTACGAGGCCGCGCAGGCCGAACAGCCCGGCGACGGTGGCGCGGCTTCCGGTCCGCGGGACGACGACGTGGTCGACGCGGAGGTCGTCGAGGACGACGAGGACGTCGAGGAGCGCAAGTGACTCAGGGAGATTCGCACGACGAGCCGGTGATCATCACCGACAAGCGGCGCATCGACCCCGACACCGGCGAGGTACGCGAGACCGCCTCCGGACCGGCCCGTAGCGGGCCGGCTCCGGCGGCGGCGCCGGAGTCCGATGAAGCCGCAGAACTCAAGGCCACCTTGCAGCGCGTCAAGGCCGAGTACGACAACTACCGCAAGCGGTCCATTCGGCAGGAGCAGGCCGCCGCCGATCGAGCCAAGGCCGGCGTCGTCATGCAACTGCTACCGGTGCTCGACGATCTGGACCGGGCGCGCAACCATGGCGACCTCGAATCGGGTCCGCTGAAGTCCGTGGCCGACAAGCTGGCCGCCGCACTCGAGGGAATCGGCGTGGTGTCCTTCGGCGTCGAGGGCGACCCCTTCGACCCGGACCGGCACGAGGCCGTGCAACACGAGGGCGACGGGGCGAATCCGGTGGTCGGGACCGTGATGCGACAGGGCTATCTGCTCGGCGAGCGGGTGCTACGGCATGCCATGGTCGGGGTCGTCGACGCCGTCGAGGAGCCCGACACGAACGGCGAAGTCAGTGGTGATGACGACATCGGCGGCGATGACGGCACAGAATCGGACTAGGGAACAACTCGTGAGTCTTGGTGAGGAGGTGACGCGGGATGGCCCAACGCGAATGGGTCGAGAAGGACTTCTACAAGGAGCTCGGCGTCTCCTCTGAGGCAACCGCGGACGAGATCAAGCGCGCAGCCCGAAAGCTGTTGGCGGAGAACCACCCCGACCGCAACCCGGGCAACTCCGTGGCCGAGGAACGGTACAAGGCCGTCTCCGAGGCCAAGGAAGTGCTCACGGACGCGACGAAGAAGAAGGAGTACGACGAGACCCGTCGGCTCTTCGCCAACGGTGGCTTCGGGCGCCGCTTCCCACCCGGCGGCGGCGGATTCAGCAGCGACACTGCGGACTTCAACCTGGGCGACCTGTTCGACCAGGCTGGCCAGACCGGCGGCGCCAACATCGGCGACCTGTTCGGCGGGCTTTTCGGACGCGGCGCGCAGCAGCCAAGGGCGACCCGCCCGCGTCGCGGCAACGACCTGGAGACCGAGACGGAACTGTCGTTCCTTGAGGCCACCAAGGGCGTCGCCATGCCGCTGCGGCTGACGAGTCCCGCGCCGTGCACCAACTGTCACGGCAGTGGAGCGCGTCCGGGCACCAGTCCGAAGGTGTGCGCGAACTGCAACGGCTCGGGCGTCATCAACCGCAATCAGGGGGCGTTCGGGTTCTCCGAACCGTGTACCGAGTGCCGGGGCAGCGGCTCGATCATCGAAGAGCCCTGCGACGAGTGCCGGGGCACCGGCGTGACCACCCGCACCCGCACCATCAACGTCCGGATACCACCGGGCGTCGAGGACGGCCAGCGCATCAGGTTGGCCGGTCAGGGTGAGGCGGGGCTGCGGGGCGCACCGTCGGGCGATCTGTACGTCACCGTGCACGTCCGGCCGGACAAGGTCTTCGGCCGCGACGGCGACGACCTGACCGTCAGCGTGCCCGTCAGCTTCCACGAACTCGCCTTGGGCACAACGCTTTCCGTGCCGACGCTGGAGGGCAAGGTCGGCGTTCGGGTGCCAAAGGGCACCAGCGACGGCCGCATCCTGCGGGTGCGTGGACGTGGCGTTCCCAAGCGCCACGGGGGCCACGGCGATCTGCTGGTCACCGTCAAGGTGGCGGTGCCGCCGAACCTCGAGGGCGAGTCCGCCGAGGCGCTCGAGGCCTACGCCAAGGCCGAGCGGGCCAGCGGGTTCGACCCGCGGGCGAACTGGGCGGGGGCGTGATCGTGGCCAAGCGGAACCATGACGAGGCCCGGACGTTTCTGATCTCGGTGGCCGCCGAACTGGCGGGTATGCACGCTCAGACGCTGCGGACCTATGACCGGCTCGGGCTGGTCAGTCCGCAGCGGACGTCGGGCGGCGGCAGGCGGTACTCGGAGCACGACGTCGACCTGCTGCGCGAGGTGCAGCGGCTGTCTCAGGACGAGGGTGTGAACCTCGCCGGGATCAAGCGCATCATCGAGCTCACCAACCAGGTGGAGGCGTTGCAGGCCAGGCTGGTCGAGCTCGCCAACGAACTCGACCGGGCGCGCGCCACGCAGCGCCGCGACGTCGCAGTGGTGCCCAAGAGCACCGCGCTGGTGGTGTGGCAGCCCACCGCTGGGCGTCGCCGCCGCCAGGGCGAGTGACGGGTTACGACACCTTGATGGAGAAGCGCGCCGTCTCGGGACTGCCCGCGACGGCGAAGCGGTAGTTGCCGCGGCGCAGCGCGTCGGTCGGAGCCGCCATCGGCTCGATGCCAATGACGTCGTCGTTGCGCGGCGCGAAGAGTTGAGCGGCCGGATAGCCCTTCTCGAACGCGACGTCGATGCGGTGGTCGGCGCCTGACAGCGTGAATACCGACCCGTCGCGCACCTTGTCGAATCCGTCGTCGTACTCGATGTTCTTGAGTGGTTCGGTGGTTCCGTTCCAGTCTTCGTGCTCGCCCGTCGGGATGCCCCAGTTGTCCACGGGCAGATGGCGCATGTCCGGCGTGGTGAGCAGCCACTCCTCGCGAGGCACGTCCGGGATCCGCAGGTACGGGTGGTAGCCGAAGCACAACGGCACCGACGCCGCGGTGGTCGGCATGACGGTGGTGGCGATGGTCAGCGTGCGATCCTCGAGCGTGACCTGCTGAGTCAGCACGTGTGGGAACGGGAACGACGCCAACAGCCGCGGCTTGCCGCCGTAGTCGAGCACCGCCGTCAACGAGTTCTCCGAGCGCTCGGTCACCAGCCAACCGGGGTACGCCCCGAGCACGCCGTGGATGGGGACGCCGTGCTGGTCGGTGCGGACGCCGCCGGTGCCCGCCGTGAGGGTGACGACGGCGCCGTTGATGCCATACTTGCTGGCGCTCAATCGATTTGCCCACGGATAGAGGATCGGTATGCCCATCGTCTTGCCGGACGTCACGTATGCGTCCAGGCCGCGGCGCTGGCCAAGGAACTCGACGCCGTCCTCGGCGAGCGAGGTTCCGATCATGCCTGCGACGGGAACGAACGTGGCCGTCATCGCCGACGAGGGATCTTTGAGCGTGACGGACTCGAACTCAGGCATGGTCGAATTCTGTCACGGTCAACTTGGAAGTGGATCGTGTTGTATTCGGTGCTCCTGCGCACCCTTGGAGATCAGCGCGGCCTTGGTGGCTTCGACCATTTCGGGTCCGCCGCAGATGAGTATTTGGCGGTCGCCCCAGTTGCCGTACCTCGTCACCACGTCGGGCAGCGTGCCGGATTGGCGTACGTGTAGGCCCCGTGGCGGCTCGGGATCCGGGTAGTCGCCTGCCCACGGTGGATTGGTCGAGTACTCCGTCACCGGCGTCACCGACAGCCACGGATTGGTGGATGCGAGCTGCCACAGCGTCGGAAGGTCGTAGAGGTCGCAGGGGAAGCGGCCGCCGAAGAACAAGTGCACGCGCGGATTCACCCCGTACCGGGTGAGATCCATGATCAGCGTGCGGAGCGGAGCCAGTCCGGTGCTTCCGGCGATCATCAGGACGTCGCCGCCGTCGCGGTCGACCTGCATGGCGCCGTGGGGGTTGGAGATGCGCCACCGGTCGCCGGGCTTGGTCTCGTCCACGATGGCCGGGCTGACCATCCCACCTGCGACGGAGCGGACGTGGAATTCGATCGAACCGCCGCGGTCGGCGGGGATCGAAGGGCTGAGGTAGCGCCACCGGCGCGGCCACTGCGGCACGTGCACGGTGACGTACTGACCGGGGTGGTAGTACAGCGGCCGATCGAGTTGCAGGCGGATCACCGAGACGTCGCGAGCGGCCCGGATGTGTTCGATGACCGTCCCGTCGCGGTAGGGCAGTCCCTTCTCGGCGTCGGCCGCTCCGCGCATCAGCCCGACGATCAGGTCCACCGCGTCGCGGGCGGTTGCGGCGAGGCGCTCGTCCCACTGGTCGGCGAAGTGGCTGCGAAGCGTGGTGTCCAGAGCGTCGCGCATGCTGTCGTAATGCTGTTGGGTAACACCGTATTTGCGATGATCGCGGCCCAACTGGGCGAGGAACGCGACCGGCTCGTCGGCGCGTTGGGCGATGAGCTCACCGAACAACCACGTCAGCGCGTGGGCGAAAGCCGCGCGCTGCTTCTCCATGTCGGGCGGGAAGAGGTCGCGCGCCGACGTGTCGATGGCGAACCAGCGGGTATAGAACCTGCTGATCAGTTCGGCCGAATCGCCGCCGTCGGGGTCGACCGCGGCGCGCAACGTCGCCAGTGCCTCACGGTCGTCGAGTCCCACGCCGTTCGAGTGTAGGCGGCGGAGATGTGCTGCCGGACCCGTAGTCCTACAGTCCGTGAATTCCCTTGTACAGCACCATCACACCAAGCACGACCAGGATGGCCGCGACGAGCACCGCGTGCTGGCGTTCCATCCAGTCCTTCACCCTCGTCAGCGCGGGGTCGAGCCGATCGCCGGAGACCGCGTACGCCAGGGTTGGCAGCGCAACCGTGGAGGCGGCGACCGCGACGTAGTAGGCGACGCCGAGAAAAGCCCCGGTCCGGCCCAGGCCTTCGGTGCCGATCGCCAAACCCGCTGCGAGACACATGAACAGCACCTTGGGGTTGACGACGACGAGGACCATGGCGGTGACGACCGCACGGGCTGGAGTGATCTTGGCGAAGCTGCTCATCCACTTCGGCGAGTGTTCCGAGCGCTTCCGAGTGAGCCACTTGTAGAGGCCGAACGCGATGAGGGCGATGCCGACGACGATGCGGACGTACGACGCCCACGGCGGTGGTTTGTCCAGCCCGCCACCGAGCAGGCCCGACACTTCGACGAAGACCTGGGTGAGCACCGCCAGCCCCACCACCCAGCCGACCAGGAAGGCCAGTCCCGTCGGCCTCGGCCGCGGCGTTTGGAGCACCAGCACCGCGGGAATGATCGACAGCGGTGAAAGTGCGACCACCAGGGCCAGGGGGATGAGTTCGGTCAGCATCGTTCGTCAAGTTAGCAAGCAAATCGGGCTAGTTGGCGAAGCCGGACTGAATTGACGGCATGGTGGATAGACTCCGGCCCAGTCGAGGTGGGGGGATCGTTCCATGAGCAGACCTGTCAGCGTCGTGCGCGTCGCCGTAGTGGGCGCCGCGATGGCGGTCGCGGTCATCGCGACACCGGCGACGGCCCAAGCGGACACGTGTGTCGACAGCGGCACCGGACTGCCGCTCGCGCTTGGGGCGCCGCCGTGCGCCGACGTGCTTGCGCAGGAGGCACGGTGGCTCACCGCGATCACGACCGGCGACGTGGCAACCGTGGAATCGATTCTCGGGCCGACGTTTCGACACGTGAACGCCGACGGCGAGGTATTCGACAGGGCCCAGGAGATCGCCGCCATGGAGCCGCTCGACCTCGCATTCAATGCATCCGACCAGATCGTCGACGTGTACGGGGACTCGGCGGTGATCCATGGCGTCAACACCGTGACGCAGGACGGCGAGGTGGTGGCCCGCGAGCGCTTCATCGACGTCTTCATCCTGCAGAACGGGGTATGGAAAGCGCTGACCGCGCAGGAGACCGTGGCCGACTAGCCCGTAAATTGGCGGATTCGACAATTGAAACCGTTCTCGCTGGGTAGCCTCCATTGGCCAGCAACGTTTGCTGGTATGGCCGCCAGGGGGCACCGTGACGTTGCGTCGTTTCAAATCCGTCCTTGCCGTCGTGTCCGTCGTGACGCTGACGGCGATGCTGACGAGTTGTTCGCCCCAGCAGAAGGTGGCGCCGCAACCCGAAGCCGGGGTGAACGCCGGACCCGAGGGCAAGCCCGCGCCCTTCCGTGAACCGGTTCGCCTCTCGAGTAAGGACGGCGTGCTCGAGGTCCGGCTGTCGGCCCGCCAGGGCACGGTCAACCTCGACACCGTCAAGGAGCCGGTGTCGAACTTCCTCGTCTTCGGCTACGAGGTGATCAAGGGCACCAGCTCGGACGGATCGACCAAGGCAGACGGCGTCTACCCCGCGCCGACCTTGCGCGTCGACCCCGGCGAACGGCTGATCATCCACTACGACAACGATTTACAAGGCCTTACGATCGACGACTTCAACGACCCCGCCTATGTTCCTGCTGGCGGTGACGTCCCGATCTATCCGCCCGTGCTCAGGGAGGCGCCGCTCAACCTGCACACCCACGGCTTGCACGTGAGCCCGTCCGGAAACGCCGACAACGTGCTGCTGTCGATTCCGGCCGGCATGGGCAACAGGTATGACTACGCCGTGCCGTCGAACATGCCGAACGGCCTGTACTGGTACCACAGCCATCGCCACACCGTGACCGCGCAACAGACGTACATGGGCCTGGCGGGCCTGTTGGAGATCGGTCGACCGGACGGCAACCTACCCCTGGTCACGCAGAACAAGATCCCCATTCGCGACATGGCGCTGCAGTACAACTTCGTCTTCGACCGGGCCAACGGCGGTCACCAACTGAACAACCCGTACTGGGAACAGTGGGTCAGCACGCTGAAGCCGCCGGAGGGCAATCAGCTCGCCGACGGTACGTACCAACCGAGCCTTGCCCCGGTGAACTTCTCGCAGTCCACCAAGGATGCCGAGTTCTTCACGAACTGGTACGCCGGGCCGCTGTCGGTCCACAACCACCGCGGCCAGAACCAGTTCGTCCCGCAGAATCTGCAGACCTTCACCAGTCCGTCGAAGACCATCCCGGCCGACCCGTCGCTGCCCGAGAACGAACGCGACGTGCAATTCACCATCAACGGCCAGTTCCAGCCGGAGCTCAAGCTCAAGCCGGGCCAGACCGAGATCTGGGTGTTCGCCAACATGAGCGACATCGCCTTCGTGCCACTGAGATTCACCGAGACGGCGACGGGCAACCACCCGAAGTTTGCGATCGTCGGACAGGACGGCAACCCCTACACCCAGGTGCAACGTCCCGTGGACGGCGACGGAACGTACCTCGAGATTCCGCCGGGGTCGCGCTACGCCATCGCGGTCACGATGCCGAAGTCCGGCGACCTCGTCGTCGAGATGCCGCCGGGTCAGGGCGTCAAGGGGATCTCCGAACCCGGTGTGCTGTATACCAACAACGGAACTAAGAACTCCCCGGCCGTACTGGGCACGGTCACGATCGACCCCAAGTACATCGCGGCGCGCGACGGCTTCTTTTCCTTCCCGACGCAGACCATGCTGAAGGTCACGCCCGATAGCGGCGAGGGGCAGACCACCGCATTCGAGCCGGGCCAGAACCTGGACGCCTACACGTCATTCGTGGACACCTCCGTGATGGAGCCCGACGTCAAGCGCGCACTCGACATCGGCGGTGGTTTCGGCAACAAGAAGGCCAGCAACAGCGATCCGAAGGCTTTCAACTACCAGTTCGACAACAACGTCTTTCCCAACATCCCGCTGATTCAGCCACGGCTGAACTCCGTCGAGGAATGGTCGTTCACCAACTACAACAACGACAGCCACCCGATCCACATTCACGTCAACGACTTTCAGGTACAGAAGGTCGTGAGCCCCATCATCGGTACCACCACCGGGGTGCAGCCGTTCGGCATCGACAATGCGAACGTGCCGCCGCCGGTGATCGACGCGGAAGAAAACCCGCTCGCTCCGGCGGCGCTGACGTTGCGCTCCGACTTCATCGAATATGCGGGCACTTACGTGGTGCACTGTCACCGCCTGAACCACGAGGACAACGGACTGATGGCGACCATCAACGTCATCCCCGAGGTGTCGACGTATGCGGTGGCGGTGCCAGGGTCCAAGGGTAAGCCGGCCACGGTCCGGGTACACGACGGCAACGGGGACAAGGTGATTGCGTTCGTCACACCGTTCCCTGGCTTCGAGGGCACCCCGAGCGTGGCGATGGCCGACGTGAACGGCGACATGATCCTGGACCTGGTGGTCGGCACCGGTGCCGGGGTGGACAACCAGGTCGTCGTCTATGACGGCAATGACTCGGCCCAGGGTCGATTCACGGCGGAGTTGGCCAGGTTCGCTCCGTTTGACGCCGGATTCCAGGGCGGCGTGAATGTCGCGGGCGCCGACATCGACGGAAATGCGTTGGCGGACAACGTCATCGTGGGCTCAGGCTCCGGCATCGACTCGCAGGTCAAGGTCTTCTCATCGACGCTGCCCAGCGAGCGGGGCAAGGCGCCGGACGTGTTCTCCAGCTTCACGCCGTATCCCGGCTCCAAGTCTGGCGTGGTGCTGGCGACCGGCATGGTGGAGCTCGGTTCGGGCCGCGAGACCATCGTCACGGCGCCGGGTCCGGGAGACGCGCCGTTGATCAAGACCTTCCGCTTCGACCTGTACACGCCGACCGAGCGGGCGCAGGCGAACGGCACCGTCCCCGAACACATCGGCAAGCCCAACGAACCGACGATGACGTCGAGCTTCCTGGCGTACGACGAGGGCTACACCGGCGGAGTGTCCCTGTCGACCGGCTGGGTTGCGGGTGTCGAGGGGGGTGCGAAGAGCATCGTCACCGGTCAGCTCGGTGGGTCCGGAACCGTGCGGGTGTGGTCGAACGGGTCGCGGCTGGACGGCTTCCCAGGCATGTACCTGGAGAGCCCCAACCATCACGACACCGACATCAAGTACACCCAGATCGCGTCGTTCGAACCGTTCACCGGCGGGGTGACGGTCGCGACCACCAGTACGACGAGTGGCGCGGATCTACTGGTGAGTGGTCAGGGTGCCGGCGGCGCCGAGGTGCGCAAACTCGCACTGGCGCGGCCGGATCCGGCCGCAACGACGGTGGCGCCCAAGGTGATCGTGACGCTGCCCGCGCTGCCAGGAGTAACCGGCCCGGCGCCGTTGGCGGGACGCTAGGGTAGGTGCCAGAACACCCTGGTCACCAGGTAAAAGACAATCACCCAGAACAGGTTGACCGCGACGACGGTGCCGATACCCTGCCAGTTCGTGCGGGCCTTTGGCACATCCGACGGTGGTCGCAGCCAGCGCTTGAGCAACGGATTCACGTAGTAGGGCATCACCAGGAAGCTGATGGCGAAGCTCGACAACAGGTTTCCGACGAGCATGCCAAGCCACAGCGGCATCTTCAGCGGGGACAGCAGAAGAGTCAGAATCACCACGGTCGGGTAGAGGCCAACCCATACCGCGATGGAGGTCTTGGTTTCCGACGGCGGCGGCGCCTGTTTGCCGTTCTCGTCGAACGCGAACCAGCTGCCGAACGAGTTGTCGATGGTGCGCGATCGGAATTCGGAGAACTTCTTGCCCTCGGCGAGTAACTGCTCGCGCTCCTTGGAGAGGAGCCATGTGTCGAGGTCGTCGGCATTCTCGAACCGGTAGAGCGCCGTCCATTCATCCTGGACGCCCTCCACCGGGCGGAACAATTCGGTGCCGCGGAAACCATTGAACTGGCTCTCCGCCAGGCGAAGTCGCTCCTGCCACGCGAGAAAATCAGCGACGTCGGCCGGGCTGACGCTGTGGGTGACGACTACGGTCACCAGCGGATCGGTGGGGCGTGCACCGCCACCGATGACCTGTTGAGTTCCCGGGCCGTCGACGAACGGTCTCCCTCGCTCGATCAGTCTCTGCCGGGTTGAGCTGTTGATCCAGGCCTGAACGTGGGCCACGGAGTCGAAGCGGTAGACCACGACCCAGTCCGACTGAACTGCGGTTGGTGGATTGATCTCGGCGGCAATGAATCCCGGGTACTTGGAGGACTCTCGGTTCATCCCCTGTTGCCAGGATTCGAACTCCTGCTCCTGTCCGGGCCGCACCTTCTGCCCGATGATGACCGTGGCCGCCGTGTCGGTGGTTTTCTTGGTGTCCATCTACTGGTCCTTCACGTCGCCGGAGTCAGGTGGCTTGAGCCGAGTCGGCTGTAGATCCGTTCGGGAGTGAAGGGCAGCTCGCGGTAGCGCACTCCGGTGGCATCCGCCAGCGCATTGGCCAGTGCCGGTGCGACCGGGTTGATGCACGATTCCGCGATGCCCTTCGATGCCATCGGCCCGACGGAGTCGTGCGACTCGACGACGATCACCTCGGTGCGGGGGATGTCGGCATACGTGGGGATTCGGTAGTTGCGCAGGTTCGGGTTGATCATCACGCCGTGCTCGTCGACGTGGAAGTTCTCGGTGAGGGCGAAGCCGATGCCCTGTGCCACCCCGCCTTCGATCTGGCCCCGCACCTGTACGGGGTTGATCACGACGCCGGCGTCGGCGGCCTGGACGCTGTAGAGGATTCGGATCTCACCGGTGACCCGGTGCACGGCGATGCGGAACCCGTGTGCGTTGGACGACACGCTGCGCGGGGACCCGTACGCCTTGCGGGCCTCGGTGAACCGGGTCCCCCGTGCGCGGGCCGCGTCGAGCAGCTCCGTCAGTGAGAGCCGCGAGTCGCCGCATTGCACCCCGTCGTCGTTCATCGAGCACGCGGCCAATTCGGCGTGGGTGTGGCGGGCGGCGAAGCGCAGGATGCCGTCGCGCAGTGCGGTGGCGGCCCTCTGCACGGCGTTGC
Source organism: Mycobacterium sp. RTGN6 (assembly GCF_033804605.1). Lineage (NCBI taxonomy): Bacteria > Bacillati > Actinomycetota > Actinomycetes > Mycobacteriales > Mycobacteriaceae > Mycobacterium > Mycobacterium sp. RTGN6. The sequence continues at coordinate 144,978 of NZ_JAPZKZ010000008.1, read as the reverse complement.
CTGAGACGAAGAGCCCCGCGCTCGCGAATGCACCGGTGTCGAAGCCCGTCCGGTCGGTATCGGACTGCACCAGGTGCACCCGCGCTGGGGTGGTGCCGAGCACGGTGGCGGCGATCTGCACGTGCGCGGTCGAGGTGCCCTCGCCGAATTCGACGGTGCCGACCGCGATCTCATAGACGCCGTCGTCCCGCAGCGTGGCCCACGCCTCGGAGATGTGCTCGGTCGGCGGTGCCGTCTCGTGGATGGAGCTCGCAGTGCCGACGCCGATGCGCCAGTCGGGCCCGAGATCTGGCACGTCGGACGTCCGTCGCAACGCCTCGTCGACCAGGTCGATGCACTCCGACAGCGTGTCCTCGCTGAAGCTGACGTCGTCGGGATGTTCGCCGAGCGCCTCGATGGCGTCACCCGGTTTCACGACGTTGCGCCGACGCAACTCGAGTGGATCCATGTCGAGTGCGATCGCCAGTTCGGTCATCGCCGACTCGACGGCGAAGGTGGGCTGGGTCATGCCGTAGCCGCGCAACGCGCCGCTAGGCACGGTGTTCGTGTAGACCGCGTACCCGTCGAATTTCTTGTTGGCACAACGGTACTGGCCGACTGCGGCGCCGCCGGCGAACAACGTCTCGCCGCCGTGGTTGCCGTAGGCGCCGGTGTTGGACACGTTGCGGAAGTGCAGCGCGGTCAGCGTGCCGTCGGCCTTTGCGCCGAGTTTCACCGTCACGGTCATCGGGTGCCGCGGCGACGCCGTGGTGAACTCCTCCTCGCGGGTGTACTCCCAGCACACCGGACGTCCGGTATCCAACGTGGCCAGCGCGACGAGATCCTCGGAGATCACCTCCTGCTTGCCACCGAAGCCGCCGCCGACCCGCTTGCAGAACACTCGCAGCTGATCGGGTCGCAGGTCGAACAGGTGCGCCAGCTTGCCCTTGCAGATGGACGGTGACTGCGAACTGGTGCGCACGTGCAGCCTGCCGTCCTCCATCCAGGCGATCGACCCGTGCGTCTCGAGGTGGGCGTGCTGCACCCGCGGCGAGAAGTAGGTACCCTCGTGGATCACGTCCGCCTCGGCGAAACCGGTTTCGACACTGCCGATCTCGCCGTGAAGCTCCAGCAGGATGTTGTGATTCGGATCCTGGATGAACGGGTCGTGGGAGCCGTGCAGCTGTGGCGCCCCGTCGAGCATCGCCTGCTCAGGATCGAACACGGCGGGCAGCACCTCGTACTCGACGACGACCAAGCGGGCGCCCTCCTCGGCGGCACGCACCGAGTCCGCGAGCACTGCCACCACCCGCTGGCCGACGAACCGCATGACGTCGTCGAGGATGTAGGTGTCGTCGGGATCGACGAGGTGGTCGGTGTGGATGGCGGTGTTGAAGTGCTTGCGCGGGACGTCTTCCCACGTGTAGACGCGCTGAACCCCGGGCACGGCGAGCGCGGCGCTCTTGTCGATCGAGAGGACGCGGGCGTGCGCGTGCGGAGAGTGCAGCACCTTCAGGTGGAGCATGCCCTCGATCTGGGTGTCCATGGTGTACTCGACGGTTCCCGTGACGACTCCGGTGGCCGCGGGCGCTCCGACGCTGGTGCCCACGGCTTCACCGGGTTTGCACTCCTCGATCTCGGCGACGCCGTTGATCGCGTCCTCGATCGCGCGATACCCGGTGCAGCGGCAGAGGTTTCCCTTCAGGGCGCGCGGTAGGTTCTGCTTCTGCGCGTCGGTGAACGTCGCCGCGGTCATGATCATGCCCGCGGTGCAGAACCCGCACTGGAAGCCGGGGGCGTCGCGGAACTGGCGCTGCAGTGGGTGAAGGTCGTCCGGAGTGCCGAGGCCCTCGATGGTGGTGACCTCGCGGCCGTCGGCACGGAACGCCGGGGTGATGCAACTGTGTACCGGGGCACCGTCCAGCCAGACCGTGCAGGCACCGCAATCGCCTGCGTCGCAACCCTTCTTGACGCCAAGCGCGCCGAGCGACCGGACGAACGTGCGTAGGCACTGGCCGGGGTCGGGCTCGGCGTCGAACGTCTTGCCGTTCACCGTGTACGTCATGAGTGGGCTCCGAGTTCGGCGCGGATCTGTTCGGCGTAGTACCTGGCCAGGTGGTGACGGTGATCGGGCGCGCCGTTCGGATCGTCGAACCACACGTCGTCGCTGATCGAATCGATCCGGTGGGCCAGCGCCTCGGCCGTTGGCATGGAGTCGAAGGACAGTCGAACCGGATGGGTGGTGGCCGCGGTGATGGTGAGCAGCAGGTCGTCGCTGCCGGGGCTCTGCGTGCCGATCATGAAGATCGTCGACCTGCCCATCTGAGTCAGGGTGAAGCGCCGGTGCGCATGGCGTTTGCGGAGCGCGGTCGCCGGAATGTGGATGCTGCGCAGCAGCTCGCCAGGGCCAAGCACGTTCTGGTGGTCGCCCGTGACGAAATCGCCTGCGTCGACGGTTCGTTCGCGGCCGGTGGCCCCCCACAGCGTGTAGGTCGCTTCGAGGGCGACCGTCAACGTGATCATCGGGCCCGCGGGCAGCGACATGCAGATGTTGCCCCCGACCGTCGCCGAGTTCCATACCTTGAACGAAGCAAGGAAAGCCTCGCAACTGGCGGGCAACAACGGGCCCGCACGCCAATCATCAGGTGCCGCAAAGGTGTACAGCGCGTGAATCGTGCACATCGCGCCGATGTCGAGCCCCGAGTCACTGGCCTCCAGGGTGTCCCAGCCCAGCGGCATCAAGTCGATCAGGCGCTGTACCTCGGGCTGCTTGTCCGAGTAAAGCCACGTTCCGCCCGCCAGCCAGGCGTCGCCAGCCCGCCAGAGCGTCCCCGGTTGCTCCGGAGGTCGTCGGACGACTTCGGTGATGGTGGTGATGTCCACGGAGGCCCCCTTTGCGCGCCGGCACACCCTGCGCCGCCTGACTGTATGGCGGTTGCTGAACCGAGGGACCGGAATGGCCGAACTTTTCTACCGACGCGTCAATCAGCAGGAACTGCCATCATGGTCCGATGAGTCACGTTCACTACGGCCACGTGTTCCACGTCGCTGGTCGGCCCGCCGTCACAGGGGCGACCGACGCCCTGGTGGACATCCCCGACGGCGCGTTGGTGGTCGACGATGCGGGCCGGATCACGTTCTGCGGCAAGAGGTCTGAACTACCCGAGCAGTTCGGTGACGCGGTCGTCCACGACCATCGTCCCGGGTTCCTGCTGCCCGGCTTCGTGGACACCCACGTCCACTTCCCGCAGACCTACGCAGGCGACTCGTACGGCGGCGGGCAGCTGCTCGAATGGCTCAACCTGTGCATCTTCCCGTCCGAGTCGCGGTTCGCCGAGGTGGAGTTCGCACAGCGGGCCGCGGTCGAGTTCTGCAACCGTCGGATCGCCGCGGGAACCACCGCCGCGATGGTCTTCGGATCGGCCTTCCCGCATGCGCAGGACGCACTGTTCACCGAGACGCAGCGGCGCGGACTGCGCATAGTCAGCGGACGGGGCATCCAGACGGTGGGGCCGGAGACGGCGCTTACGTCGGAGGCCGACGCGATCCGGCTGACGCGCGAGGAGATCGAGAGGTGGCATGCAGCCGACACGGGCGCCGTCGACACCGCGCTGCTGCACGTGGCGATCGTGCCGCGGTTCTCGCTGTCGGTGACGACCGAGACCCTGAAGAACCTCGGCGAGCTCTACGAGTCCGTCCGCGACCGCGGCGTTTACGTGCACACCCACCTCAATGAGAACAACCGCCCTGGCACCGGCGAAGTCGACGTGACGAAGCAGACGTATCAGGTCGACACGTACCTCGACACGTACGACGGGAAGTTCCTCCCCGGCTCGTCGGTCGGAGGGGCGAGCCTGCTCGGCAGGCGCACCGTGCTGGCGCACTGCGTGCACTGCCAGGACGCCGAGCTGGAACGGATGGCCGAGACCGGGACGTCGATCTCGCACTGCCCGATCTCCCAGTTGTTCCTCGGCTCCGGCACGATGCCGTGGAAGCGGACCATCGCCTCCGGGGTGAACGTCTCGGCCGGAACGGATTTCGGCGGCGGCGACGAGTGGCTGATCCCTCGGGTGCTCGGCGACGCGTTCAAGGTGCACATCACCGAACCCGGTGAGGCGGGCGTCTCGATGCACCCGGCCGAGCTGCTCTTCATCGGGACGCTTGGCGGTGCCCGCGCCCTCGACATGGAAGACCGCTTCGGCAACTTCGACGTCGGCAAGGAGGCCGACTTCGTGGTGGTCGACCCGGCGGGCACTCCAATGCTCGAGGCCAACACCACGTTGGCGGTACGCTCCGCCGATCACGACTTGGCCAGGGACCAAACACTCTTCGCCCTGCTGATGGGCATTCGGGAGTCGTCGATCGCAGCGGTATACGTGCGCGGCCGTCGACTCGATCCCGCCTAGGAGGTTCCGATGAGTGCCAGCGCCGTCACCATCCTGCACCGCCCCGTCGAGCAGGCTGGCTTCGACGAGTGGGCCGCCGCATTGGGCTCGGCCGCCCGCGAGGCGCCCGGGTTCGTCGAGTCGGTGACATCCGTCCACGACGACGAGCGGCTGGACTTCGCGGTGTCAGCCACCTTCCGTAACGAGCAAGGCCTCAATGACTGGCTCGACGGCACCGTGCGGGCGGCGGTGCTGCGCGAGGGTGCTCGGCACGGTTTCCACCGCGCGTCGCCGGACCTGGTCGTCATCGAAGGCGAGCTCACCCCACCCGGCGTCGCCGTGTTCCGACACCGTGTCGCCGGCGGCCGCGACGCCGACTTCACCAGCGCACAAGGCGAATTGACCGAGGTGAGCTCCCAGTTCGCTGGCTACGAGGGCACCGTCGTGTTCCCGCCAGGAGTCGCAGGAGAGTGGACGTCGATGATCCGGTTCCGCACTGAGCGACTGCTCGGCGCGTGGCTGAAGTCAACTCAGCGGCAGGCGTCGCTGGCGTCGTTGCGCTCGACGTTGGAACGGGACTTCTCGACGGCGTCGCACACCACGCCGTTCGGCACCACGGTGCGCATCGAGAACGGTGAGACGGAGCTGACGCCCAGCTGGAAGTCGGCGATGCTCGTGCTGATGGTGCTGTACCCGACGGTGATGCTGCTGTCGAGGTTCCTCGGTCCGCAGCTCGACCGGGCCGGTGCGGAGCCCTGGCTGGCGATGTGGCTCAGCGAGGTTGCCAGCGTGTCGGCGCTGCAGTGGCTACTGATGCCGTTCGCGGCCAGGCGGATGCGTCGCTGGCTCGACCCGGTCGACGGCGCCGGGTGGGTCGTCTCGCTGCGCGGGGCGCTCGTGGTGGTCGGGGTCTACGCGGTGACGCTCGCGATCTTCGCGACGGTCACGTGGCTGCAGTACTGGGACTACGGCTAGCGCCCGTTAGGGGTCGCACCACTTCCAGCCGTCGTCCTCGCGCAGGAACGGGATGTCGCGGGAACCGCCCGACCCCTCGACGCTCGCCGTCGCGGAGTCCCCGTCGACGTCGACGGACGTGACCGAGATGTCCATCTCGTCGGAATCCTGTCGCGCCTCGAGGAAGTCGGACTCGTTGAACTCGTCGGCGTCGGCCATCTCCTGGCAGACGATCGGCTCGAACCCGGAGAAGTCCTCGTCGTTCCACGCGTCTTGGAAGCGCGCGACGACCTCTTCGATCTGCTCCTCGTCGCTCTGTTCGTTGGTGGTGGTGGTCGGCGAGGTCACCGTGACTTCGGGCGTGGACCGCGTCATGACGATCGCGACCACGACGCCGACGACGACGAGCAGCGTTGCGGCGAGCGCGCCGGCGATGATCAGCCCGGTCTTGCGGCGCGGGGCATCCGCTACCCACAACTGCCAGCCGGGCGGCAGCGGCGGCCAGGACGCGTCGGGCTGCCACCCGGGTGGGGGCGTCCAGCCAGGCGGCGCGGGCGGCCAGTTCGGCGGCGGGTTGAAGCGCATGACTCAGTGTGAACGATGAAGTGTCGGCATGCGTCGGCATCGTCGGGCCAGGCTCAGAACTCGCACCACTTCCACTCGTCGTCCTCGCGGACGAATCCGATGTCGTCGGCATCTTCGCCGCTGTTCAAGATGGTGGCCGTCGCTGCGTCGCCGTTGATGTCGATCGAGTTGATCGTCAGGGTCAGTTGGCCTCCGACGTCACGCATCTCGCGAAACTCACTCTCGCCGAACTCGTCGTCGTTGCGCATCTCCGCGCACATGAGTTCGCTCAACTCGTCGTAGTCTTCGTCGTTCCACGCCTTCTCGAACTGGTCGACGACGTCGCGCAGTTGGTCTTCGTCCGACTGCGCTACCTGGGTGGTGGTCGTCGACCCGGTTACGGTGACGTTGGGCGAGTCCCGCGTGGCGATGATGGCGACCACGACGCCGACGCCGATGAGCAACACGGCGGCGATTGCGCCGATGATCAGTCCGGCCTTCCGCCGAGTCGGGGGTTCGGCAACCCACAGCGGCCAGCCAGGTGGTATCGGTGGCCACGACGGATCGGGCTGCCAGTCGGGCGAGGGCGTCCAGCCGGGCGGTGCGGGCGGCCAATTCGGCGGCGGGTTGAAGCGCATGGAACCAGTGTGGTCGACGTCGCGGAAAATTGGTCAGAGTTGAGCGGAACAGACTCAACCTTGACGGCGTTGGACAAGGCGACAAGCATTTTCCTGGCCACTCGATGGCCACTGTCTCAAGAATGGAGGTGTCGTGGACTCGTTCAACCCGACCACGAAGACCCAGGCGGCGCTGACCTCGGCGTTGCAGGCGGCCACCACCGCAGGCAACCCGGAGATCCGGCCCGCCCATCTGTTGATGGCGTTGTTGACGCAGAACGACGGCATCGCCGCGCCCCTGCTGGAAGCGGTCGGCGTCGATCCGGCGACCATTCGGACCGAGGCGCAACGCCTCGTCGACCGGCTCCCCAGCGCTAGCGGCGCCAACTCGACGCCACAGCTGTCCCGCGACTCGATCGCGGCCATCACCGCCGCCCAGCAGCTCGCCACCGAGATGGACGACGAGTACGTCTCGACCGAGCATCTGATGGTCGGCCTCGCCACCGGCGACGGCGACACCGCGAAACTGCTGACCGGTCACGGCGCGTCGCCACAGGCGCTGCGTGATGCGTTCACCAAGGTGCGCGGCAGCGCCCGCGTCACCAGCCCCGACCCCGAGGGCACCTACCAGGCGCTGGAGAAGTACTCCACCGACCTGACGGCCCAGGCCCGCGAAGGCAAGCTGGACCCAGTCATTGGGCGCGACAACGAGATTCGTCGCGTCGTGCAGGTGTTGAGCCGTCGCACCAAGAACAACCCGGTGCTCATCGGTGAGCCCGGCGTCGGCAAGACCGCGATCGTCGAGGGCCTGGCCCAGCGCATCATCGAGGGCGACGTCCCGGAGAGTCTGCGCGACAAGACCGTCGTCTCGCTCGACCTCGGGTCGATGGTGGCAGGCGCCAAGTACCGAGGCGAGTTCGAGGAGCGGCTCAAGGCCGTGCTCGACGACATCAAGAACTCGGCCGGGCAGGTCATCACGTTCATCGACGAGCTGCACACCATCGTGGGTGCAGGCGCCAGCGGCGAATCGGCGATGGACGCGGGCAACATGATCAAGCCGATGCTGGCCCGCGGCGAACTCCGCATGGTCGGCGCGACCACGCTCGACGAGTACCGCAAGTACATCGAGAAGGACGCCGCCCTCGAACGGCGCTTCCAGCAGGTACTGGTCGGCGAACCGTCGGTCGACGACACCGTCGGCATCCTGCGCGGGCTCAAGGACCGCTACGAGGTGCACCACGGCGTGCGCATCACCGACTCCGCTCTGGTGGCGGCGGCCACGCTGTCCGACCGCTACATCACCAGCCGCTTCCTGCCCGACAAGGCCATCGACCTGGTCGACGAGGCCGCGTCGCGGCTGCGCATGGAGATCGACTCCCGGCCCGTCGAGATCGACGAGGTCGAGCGGCTGGTCCGCCGGCTCGAGATCGAGGAGATGGCGCTGGAGAAGGAGTCCGACGACGCCTCAAAGGATCGGCTCGAGAAGCTGCGTGCCGAGCTCGCCGACTACAAAGAGAAGCTGGCGGAGCTAACGACCCGATGGCAGAACGAGAAGAGTGCCATCGACATCGTCCGCGACTTCACCGAGCAGCTGGACAAGTTGCGCGGCGAGGCCGACAGGGCCGAGCGCGACGGTGACCTGGCGAAGGCCTCCGAGCTGAGGTACGGGCGCATCCCCGAGCTCGAGAAGAAGCTCGACGCGGCGCTGCCCGTCGCCCAGGAGCGCGAGAACGTCATGCTCAAGGAGGAGGTCGGCCCCGACGACATCGCCGACGTCGTGGCGGCTTGGACCGGCATCCCGGCGGGCCGGCTGCTCGAGGGCGAGACCGCCAAGCTGCTCCGCATGGAGGACGAGCTCGGCAAGCGCGTGGTGGGTCAGCGCAAGGCCGTGCAGGCGGTTTCCGACGCGGTGCGCCGCAGTCGGGCAGGCGTTGCCGACCCGAACCGACCAACGGGCTCGTTCCTGTTCCTCGGACCGACTGGCGTCGGCAAGACCGAGTTGGCAAAGGCGTTGGCGGACTTCCTGTTCGACGACGAGCGCGCCATGGTCCGTATCGACATGAGCGAGTACGGCGAGAAGCACTCCGTGGCTCGGCTGGTGGGTGCGCCTCCCGGCTACATCGGGTACGACCAGGGCGGGCAGCTGACCGAGGCAGTGCGTAGGCGCCCGTACACGGTGGTGCTGTTCGACGAGGTCGAGAAGGCCCACCCGGACGTGTTCGACGTGCTGCTGGCGGTGCTCGACGAGGGCAGGCTGACCGACGGCCAGGGCCGCACGGTCGACTTCCGCAACACGATCCTCATCCTGACGTCCAACCTCGGGTCGGGCGGCTCGGAGGAGCAGGTGATGGCGGCGGTGCGGGCGGCGTTCAAGCCGGAGTTCATCAACCGACTCGACGACGTGCTCATCTTCGCCGCGCTTCAACCCGACGAACTGGTCCAGATCGTCGACATCCAGTTGGCGCAGCTGCAGAAGCGGCTGGCGCAGCGCAGGCTCACCCTCGAGGTGTCGCTGCCGGCGAAGGAATGGCTGGCCAACCGCGGGTTCGACCCCGTGTACGGCGCCCGTCCGCTGCGCCGCCTGGTGCAGCAGGCCATCGGCGACCAGCTGGCAAAGCTGCTGCTGGCCGGCGACGTGCACGACGGCGACGTGGTTCCCGTCAACGTCAGTGCCGACGGAGAAGCCCTGATCCTGGGCTGAGCAACGGCTCTGGGAACCCCCGTGCGTTTCGGCACGGGGGTTCCCGCACGTCACAACCGTGATGCAGAGCTCGACGCCAACCGGCTCGACTTCTGCAGCTGGGTCGTTGATCAGCGGAAATCACGACCCTCATGCAGAACTCGATGCGTCGAATGCCGAGTTCTGTAGGGCGGTCGTCGTTGGTGGACCAGCGCTCGGCAAACCGTGCCGCCTGGTAACCGGGTTGTGACCTTTTCGAGTTCGGGAGAAAGCGGTACCAACCAGTAGGCTGGGGCCCAATGGTCCCGCTCTGGTTCACGCTGTCCGCACTCTGTTTCGTGGGTGCGGCCGTATTGCTGTACGTCGACACCGACCGTCGACGCGGGCTCGGACGCCGCCGCAAGTCGTGGGCCAAGTCGCACGGGTTCGACTACGAACACGAGTCTCACGACATCGTGAAGCGTTGGAAGCGCGGCGTGATGTCCACCGTCGGCGACGTCGCCGCCAAGAACGTGGTGCTCGGCCAGATCCGCGGCGAGGCCGTCTTCATCTTCGATCTCGAAGACGTGGCCACCGTGATCGCGTTGCACCGCAAGGTCGGCACCAACGTCGTCGTCGACGTCCGACTCAAGGACATCAAGGAACCGCGCGAAGGCGACATCTGGCTGCTCGGTGCCATCGGCCCGCGCATGGTGTACTCCACCAACCTCGACGCCGCACGGCGCGCCTGCGATCGGCGCATGGTCACGTTCGCGCATGCCGCGCCAGATTGCGCCGAGATCATGTGGAACGAGCAGAACTGGACGCTCGTCAGCATGCCGATCGGCAGCACCCGCGCGCAGTGGGACGAGGGCCTGCTCACGGTCCGTCAGTTCAACGATCTGCTCCGCGTCCTGCCGCCCGTCCCGCAACCGGGCCACAACGGCGTCGCGGGCCAGGCCATCGCCCGGCGCCCAGCTGCACCAAGCCGCCCGCTCGCCCGCCCCGCCGAACTGCCAACGGGCCGCAGCGACCAACCGCCGGGCCAGGGCGACGTCGGCCGCTACACGCAGGCGCGCCCACCCGTGCGCAACGGCCGCCAGTCGCCGCACTATCAGCGCTGAGTAACCTGTCGGGCATGGCCCGCCCCGTCGCACTGATCACCGGGCCGACGTCCGGCCTCGGCGCGGGATTCGCCCGCCGCTACGCCGTCGACGGCCACGATCTGGTGTTGGTCGCGCGTGACGTCGAACGCCTCGAACGGTTGGCGGCCGAACTCCACGACGAGGCGGGCGCCAACGTCGAAGTGCTACCCGCCGACCTGGCCGTCGCCGCGGATCGCCAGAAGGTGGCCGAGCGGCTCGCCCAAGGCGTGCGAATCCTGGTGAACAACGCCGGTTTCGGTACCTCGGGCGAGTTCTGGACGTCCGACCTCGCGGCGCTGCAGTCCCAACTCGACGTGAACGTCACCGCCGTGATGGCGCTGACGCACGCCGCACTGCCGCCGATGTTGGCATCGGGCGCGGGCACCGTGATCAACGTGGCGAGCGTTGCCGGGTTGTTGCCCGGTCGCGGGTCGACGTACTCGGCGTCCAAGGCGTGGGTGATCAGTTTCTCGGAGGGCCTGGCCAACGGGCTCGAAGGCACCGGCGTCGGCGTGCACGCGCTGTGTCCCGGCTTCGTGCGCACCGAGTTCCACGAGCGTGCCGGCATCGACATGGACGGCACCCCGTCGATCCTGTGGCTCGAAGTGGCCGACGTCGTCCGCGACTGTCTGGCCGACGTGGCCAAGGGCCAGGTCGTGATCGTCCCGGGGCTGCAGTACAAACTGCTGACCACCGGCGGTCGCATGGTGCCGCGAAACCTGGTGCGCGCCATGACCAAAGTCGTCGGTCGCGGCCGCGGGCGGACCTAACCCCGCGTGCGCACACTCGTTGCGGCACTGCTCGCGATCGTCACCGGAGCCGCCCTGGTCGCCTGTTCGAGCGATCCCGACGCCGGGCGCACCTATGGTGCACCATCCGCGAAAATCGGCGAGTCGCTGTCGGTGCTCGGCTGGAACGTCTCGGTGGCCAACCTGCGCTTCGACGGCGACTACGTGCTGATCGACGTCGACGCGTCCGTGGCCCAGGCCGGCGGCCAGCACGCCAAGCCGGAGTCGCTGCGGTTCGGGCTGTATGGGGCGCTGGCGCATCCCATCGAGGCGAACGCGCTTGGCGGCTGCACCGGGGTGACCAGCCTGGACCTCGAGCCCGCTGCGGCGCCCGCGCCCGACAAGCTCACGGGCACAGTGTGTTTGGGGCCGCTACGGGATCAGACTCAGGTGCGCGGGGTGTACGCGTACTCGCCGCAGGACCGGATGGCCGGTACGACGGTGGCCTACGCCGCGGCATATCCGGTCGGCCTGACTCCCACCAACGAGAACGACACCGGGCTGGTCATTGCGTCCACGAGCGTGGACGCGTTCCGGGCCGACGGCGCGCAGCTCGCACCGACGGCGCTCGGTGATCCCGCGGCGTTCACCGGAAACGGGTACATGCTGCTCGGTCTCGAAATCAACGGTCTCGCAGCGCGATACCGCGACGAGTCGCTGCGCCGCGGGGGACCACTGATGATCGTGGTGGGCCCGACGTTGCCACCCCCGGGACTGTCGCACGCGTGCGACGTCTACGGCGCGTCGCTGTTGGTGCTGCCCGACGCCTCGCTTGACGCGGTGTCGGTGCGGGCCTCGCTGTGTACGCAGGGCGAGATCAACCAGGCGCTGCTGTTCGCCTCCGTATCGGTGATCGGCACGCACGCCGCGCTGTGGACCACGCCCCGTGAGTGAGGTACGAGGCCCCACCGAGTGGACCGATGGCCCCGGCGTCGGACCCTGGCCGGGCGAGTTGCCGGACGATCCGCGGTACGACCCGCAGCTGCTGGCCGACGGCGACACCCGCAACGTCGTCGACGCCTACCGGTACTGGACCCGGGAGGCGATCATCGCCGACATCGACCAGCGCAGGCACCCGCTTCACGTCGCGATCGAGAACTTCGACAACGACGCCAACATCGGGGGAGTGGTGCGGACCGCCAACGCATTCGCCGTCGACACCGTGCACATCGTTGGCAGACGCCGATGGAACCGGCGCGGGGCCATGGTCACCGACCGCTACCAGCGCCTGCAGCACCACGGCACCACTGCGGAGCTCTTGACGTTCGCCGCCGACGCGGGGCTGACGGTGGTGGCGGTCGACAACGTGCCCGGCTCGGTACGGCTCGAACACGCGCGGCTGCCACGCGAATGCCTGATGATCTTCGGCCAGGAGGGCCCCGGCATCACGGAGGAGGCGCGACTCGGTTCCTCCGAGACGGTGTCGATTGCTGCGTTCGGCTCGACGCGGAGCATCAACGCCGCCGTCGCAGCGGGGATTGCGATGCACGCGTGGATCGCGCAACACGCCGACCTCAACAGGGCCTGGTAGGGCAATATCGACACCATGGACCAGGTATGGGCGAATCGCGCCGCCAGTGCGGAGGCCGCGATCGGCAAGCGGCATTTCAAGAAGCTGTGGGGGTTGCCCGGCACCCAACTCGCAGTGGTCGCGTGGCCGTCCGAGCGGAAGTACCGGACGTTCAAGTTCTGGCACTACTGGTGGCAGGCGCACGTGCTGGACTGCCTCGTCGACGCGCAGTTACGCGATCCGCAACCCGAACGCGTCATGCGCATCGAGCGGCAGATCCGCGCCCACCGGATCCGCAACACCGGCCGCTGGACCAACGACTACTACGACGACATGGCCTGGCTGGCGCTGGCGCTGGAGCGCGCAGGCCGGCTCGCAGGCGTCGAGCGCCCCAAGGCCCTCGAGAAGCTCGCCGATCAATTCCTCAACTCGTGGGTGCCCGAGGACGGCGGCGGCATCCCGTGGCGCAAGCAGGACCAGTTCTTCAACGCCCCGGCCAACGGCCCCGCGGGCATCTTCCTCGCCCGGTACGAGGACCGGTTGCGGCGCGCTCAGCAGATGGCCGACTGGATCGACGAGACGCTGATCGATCCGGAGACCCACCTGGTGTTCGACGGCATCAAGGCCGGTTCGCTGGTTCGCGCGCAGTACACGTACTGCCAGGGCGTGGTGCTTGGCCTCGAGGTGGAGCTCGCGGCCCACACGGAGGACGCTCATCACGCGCAGCGCGTACAGCGCCTCGTCGCGGCCATCCGCGACAACATGACCACGGACGGCGTCATCCAGGGCGCCGGTGGTGGCGACGGCGGCTTGTTCGGCGCCATCACCGCGCGTTACCTCGCGCTCGTCGCGACGACGCTTCCCGAGCGGACGGCGGACGACACGACGGCCCGCGCGACGGCCAAGGAGCTGGTGCTCAAGTCGGCGCAGTCGGCCTGGGACTACCGCCAGACCGTCGACGGCCTGCCGTTGTTCGGCCCGTTCTGGGACCGCAACGCCGAGTTGCCAAACGCGGGCGGCAAAGAGGCGCAGTTCGTCGAGGGCGCGGTGAACGCCTCCGAAGTTCCCGAGCGCGACCTCTCGGTTCAGGTGGCCGGATGGATGTTGATGGAGGCTGCCCATACGCTCGCCGACGACAGCGGACCCCCCGACGAGCCGGCGGCTACGACAGATTGATCTCGAGGTCGGCTCCGGTTGCGGAGACGACGTCCTGCTCGGTGACTCCCGGGGCGAGTTCGCGCAGCACGAGGGTGCCGTCGCCCGCTACGTCGATGACGCACAGGTTCGTGATGATGCGGTCGACGACGCCCTGACCGGTGAGCGGCAGGCTGCAGGTCTCCACGATCTTCGGGTTGCCGGCACGATCGGTGTGCTCCATCAGGACGATGACCCGGGCTGCGCCGTGGACCAGGTCCATCGCCCCTCCCATGCCCTTGACCATCTTGCCGGGCACCATCCAGTTCGCCAGGTCGCCGGTCTTTGAGACCTCCATACCGCCCAGTACCGCGGTGTCGATGTGACCTCCACGGATCATGCCGAACGAAAGCGCTGAATCGAAGTATGCCGCACCAGGATTGACCGTCACCGTCTCCTTGCCAGCATTGATGAGGTCGGGGTCGACGTCATCCTCGGTCGGATACGGACCCGTCCCTAGAATTCCGTTCTCTGAATGCAGCGTGACCTTGACTTCATCGCTCAGATAGCCGGGAATGAGTGTCGGCAGCCCGATCCCGAGGTTGACGTACTCACCATCGACCATCTCCGCGGCGGCACGGGCGGCCATCTCGTTGCGGTTCCAACCCACGGTCTTCGACTCGGTCATTGGGCAGTTCCTTCCGATTCGCGGACGGTGCGTTTCTCGATCTTCTTGTCCTGTGGTCCGGTGTGCACGACGCGCTGGACGAAGACGCCCGCGAGGTGCACTGCGGCAGGGTCGATTTCACCTGGCTGCACCAGTTGTTCGACCTGGGCGATGGTGATGCGGCCCGCCATGGCGGCGAGCGGGTTGAAGTTCATCGCCGTCTTGTTGAAGACGAGGTTGCCTTCGGTGTCACCGAGTTGCGCGTGGACCAGCGCGAAGTCGGCGTTGATCGACTCCTCCAGGACGTAGCGCTTGCCGCCGAACTCGCGAATCTCCTTGGGGGGCGAGGAGACTGCGATCGATCCGTCCGGCGCATACCTCCACGGGAGGCCACCGTCGGATACCGGGCTGCCCACCCCGGCCGGCGTGAAGAAGGCAGGGATCCCAGCCCCGCCCGCACGCATGCGTTCGGCCAAGGTGCCCTGTGGGGTCAACTCGACCTCGAGCTCGCCCGCGAGGTACTGGCGCGCGAATTCCTTGTTCTCACCCACGTACGAGGCCGTGACTCGGCGAACGCGTCCGAGGGACAGGAGGACGCCCAGTCCGACGCCGTCGACCCCGCAGTTGTTCGAGAAAACCTCGAGGTTCGTGGCGGACGACTGTGCGATCGCGTCGATCAGCGCGTCGGGGATGCCGCACAGGCCGAATCCGCCGACGGCCAGCGAGGCACCGTCGGTGATGTCCATGACGGCCTCGGCGGCCGAGTCGTACACCTTCGAGGACATGACTCTCCTTCATGCGCATTGGTCCACGTTCATTGTGCAAACGCCAGGTACGTGATGGCGCGGGGCAGCTCGTCGCCGTTGTTTTGGCTGATAGCTACTGAACAACGATCATTCTCGTCGAATCAACCCGTACGTGGGACTGATCCCAAACTGTTCGCACAGTGAGCGTCCACAGCCTTGGTGTTCATTCAGTGAACGACTAGCATCGTGGCCGTGGTTGAGCAGTCGCCAGGGGCCAGCGTCGTCGCGCGCGTCGGTGCCGTGTTGCGCGCGGTCGCCGCGGCCGAACCCGCAGGGGCGTCGACCACCGAACTCGGAAAGGTCGCGGGCCTCGCCCGCCCAACCGCGCATCGGTTGCTCGTCTCATTGACCGATGAACACCTGGTGGCCCGCGATGCGAAGACCGGACGATGGTCCCTGGGGCCTGAGCTCTACCTGTTGGGCGTGGGCGCTGCGTACCGGTACGACGTCACCGATCAGGCGCGGGCGGTGGTCACCCGGTTGGCCCGTGAGACCGGCGAGAGTGCCTTCTTCTCCACCCGCCGAGGCGATGAGACGGTCTGCGTCCTCGCCGAGGAGGGCAGCTTCCCGCTGCGCTCACACGTCCTGCACGTCGGGATCCGATTCCCCTTGGGCGTCGCCAGCGCCGGCCTGGCGATTCTCAGTCACCTGTCGAACCGCGATGTCGACGACTTCTTCAGCCGGGTCCAACCCGAGTCGGACTGGGGCTCCGGCCACGCCGAAGCGGCCATCCGCGCGCGGATCGAATCCACCCGGCGCACCGGCTATGCGGTGAACCCCGCGTTGATCGTCGATGGGAGTTGGGGTATCGGTGCCGCCGTGTTCGACCGCGACGGGAGGCCGGCCTGGGCACTGAGCCTGACGGGTGTCCAGACGCGCTTCAAGCCCGAACGTCACCACGAGTTGGGCACCCTCCTGCTTGAGCAGGCCCACCTGTTGTCAGGGCGACTTCAACCCTGACGCGTGCACACGGTGCCCCGATGAGCGATGGTGAACGGGTGTCCGACGAACCCGCAGCCGACCAGACGAGCTCCGGCGACGCTCCTCGGTCAGCCAGGCCGTCGCCGAGCAAGTTGGGCCGTGATCCGACGGCGGCCCGCAGCGGGGAGAACATCGCGGCAGCACTGCTGCTGGTGTTCACCATAGTCGCCGTCGCATGGGCGAATTCGCCATGGGCGCAAAGCTACTCGGACTTCTGGAACATGCCCGTCGGGCTGATGTTCGGTGACCTTCACGCCGAAATCACGGTCAAACACCTGGTGAACGACGGCCTGATGACGTTCTTCTTCTTCATCGTCGGGCTCGAGGTGAAGAGCCAGTTCACCATCGGAGAGCTCACCGACCGCGCCCGCGCGGCGGTGCCCGTCGTCGCCGCGTTTGCCGGGCTGTTGGTGCCCGCGATGATCTTCCTGGTGCTCAACCCCACCGGCGACGACGCGCGAGCGTGGGGCGTGGTGATCTCCACGGACACGGCGTTTCTCGTTGGCGCGCTCGCGATCATCGGCCCGCAGTGCCCGGCCCGGTTGCGCACCTTCCTGTTGACCCTGGCGGTCGTCGACGACGTCGGCGCGCTGCTCGCGATCGCGCTGTTCTACTCCGACGACGTGCGATACCTGCCCCTGTTGATCGCGACCGTGCTCATCGCCGCCATCGCAGCGGTACGGCTACTGCCCGCCGGCCGGGGGCCCGCGTACGCCCTGCTGGCATTCGCGCTGTGGCTCGCCCTGTTCATCGGTGGCGTCCACCCGACGCTGGCCGGGGTGGCCGTCGCCCTGTTGATCCCCGTGTTCACCCCGGAACGTGAGCGGGTGGAGGAGGCCGTCGGGGTGATCCGCGCCTTCCGGCAGTCGCCGAACTCCGAGTACGCCCGGGCGGCCACTCGCAGTCTGCGCGAGTCGATTTCGATCAACGAGCGACTGCAGACCGGCTTCGGGCCGTACGTCTCGTTCGTGGTGCTTCCGCTGTTCGCCCTGGCCAATGCGGGCGTGCACCTCGACGGGCAGACGATCGCCGCCGCGGTGCGCTCGCCGCTGTTCTGGGGCGTGGTCGCCGGGCTGGTGGTCGGCAAGTTCGTCGGCATCACCGGCGCCACCGCCCTAGTGCGCGCGATCGGCATCGGCCAACTCGCGCCAGGACTGACGCTGCGCCGCGTGGCCGGTGGCGCCGCGCTGTCCGGCATCGGCTTCACCATCGCGCTGTTCATCATCGACCTCGCCATCGAGGACCCGGCGAAGCAGGACCAGGCCAGGGTCGGCGTGCTGGTCGCATCGGTGCTGGCGATGTTCTTCGGCTGGGCCATCTTCCGGATCACCGACTGGCTGAGCCCGCCGGTTGCGGTGGGAATGACCCTGATTCGCGACGTCGACCCCGACCGCGACCACATGCGCGGCAACCCGAACGGCAGACTCACCTTGGTCGAGTACGGTGACTTCGAGTGCCCGTTCTGCAGCCGGGCGACGGGTTCCATCGACGAGGTTCGCGCCCACTTCGGCGACGAATTGCGTTACGTGTGGCGGCATCTGCCGTTGGAGCGCGTGCACCAGCACGCCGTCGACGCCGCCCGCGCCAGCGAGGCCGCCGCAATGCAGGGCCGGTTCTTCGAGATGGCCACCCGGATGTTCGAGTTCCAGGACTACCTCGAGTGGGAGCACATCTATCGCTACGCCGACGGCGTCGGCATGGACATCGCGAAGTTCGACGAGGACCTGCGCTCGCCCAAGGTGCTGCACCGGGTGCAGGACGATGCGCAGGACGCCGAGTTGATGGACCTGAACTCGACGCCGACGTTCTTCGTCAACGGCAGGCGCCACCAAGGGCCATGGGACGCGGCCAGTTTGATTCGGGCGCTAGAGAACGGGTCGCCCGCCGGCTGACTTAGTCCGATGCTCCGCTCACCCGTTTCGTTCATTCTTTAGAAACGCTCCCCAGACCCAGCCCACGCTTTGTCCTGGAGGGGACGTGGTCAGTTCGCACCAATCAGCGGCTGGGCAGGGCTTCACCGGGAACACCCTTGAGCCCTTCGTAAGAATCCTGATGACGTTTCCGTCACCGCCTGGGACGTCGTAAACGTCCACGTCGTCGAGCACTTCTGCCCGAAACGGATTGGGTGTCAGCGCCGGCGGTGCCGGAGCCTGGGCCGCAGGAGCCGGATTGGCCACCAAGGGATTGGTGTTCGAGACGTCGACCTCGTAGCCGTCAAGGAACGTGTCACCATCGGTGTCTTGGACCAGCGGGTTCGTCTTAAGTCTGTTCTCCTCGCCGTCCGCTAGCTTGTCACCGTCAGTGTCCGCGCTGAGCGGATTCAACCCACGATCAACCTCTACGCCGTCCGAAAGCACGTCCCCGTCGGTGTCCTTCACGTTTGGGTTGGTTTTGTACGTATCGTTTTCCTGCACGTCGGTCAAACCGTCCGAATCACTATCCGGGATAGCGCTTGCGGGAGCCGCGAACAGCAGCGAGCCGGAGAGCAGGCCGCCCGCGAGGATGGCGCCGGCCGAGCGGCGGATCGCAACGGCTCGGTGGGAGTTCTTGATGCGAGTAGTCATGTCGAGCGTCCTTCACTGTCGGCGGGCCGCGGGGTGGGCGTGCGGCAGACACAACGTCGCAAGGACACTCGCGATGGGCGCGCTAGCTAACGCGCATGAAACCAAGGTAACCCTTCCGTGGAGTCAGGAAAGGCTCCACTTTCATGGTGGTTTCGGGTACCAGTGGGGTCCGGAGGTATTGCTTCGCCAGCTGAGCGACCGACTAGCAACACACGTCGCGGCGCCGACTTCTGCACCACGGTCGTGGTTCGGCGAATCCACGACCACCACGCAGAACTCGCGACGCTTAGTCGATGCGGGAGCCCTGCAGGTAGTTGACGATCGCATTCGTCAGCCCGCGCCGGGCCAGATCGAGGTCGTAGTAGGAGCCGAGCTGGCGCTCGGAGACGAGGCCACGCATGGCGCCGGGGATGAAGGAGGCGACCTCGCGCACGCGTTCGGGATCGACGTCGACGTCGGCAAAGGCGTTCTGGCAGGCCGCGATCCAGCTGCGCCCCCACGACTGAAGCTCGGCGGCGGTCTGTGGATAGAGCCGATCCAACTCGGCCCCGTCGCGGGGGAGCGCGGCACGCAGCGTCTCGATGGCCCGGGAGTCGGGCGCGGACAGCCCATCGAAGAGCAGGTCGATGATGGCGGCCACGCGTTCGCGCAACGGTGCGTCGGGAGTGGCCTGCGAGGGGAGTTGGCCACGGCGTTCGGCGGTGCGACGCAGCACTGCTGCCCAGAGCCCGTCGATGTCGCCGAACTGGTACTTGACCGCACCCCAGGTGGCGCCCGCGTCCTTGGCGATGCGGTTGGCCGACGCGGCGGCGGTGTCGCCGGTGGCCAGTGCGCGCAATGCCGCGTCGAGCATGGCGTCGCGCGTCGCTTGACCGCGGCGGTTGGTTCGGCGCACCAGAGCATCTGCCACTTGACGAATGATAGAGCCCTCTGTGATTCTTGTCGACATGGCCAAACCGCCACTTTCGATGAAGCCCACCGGCTGGTTCCAGGTCGCCTGGTCGGACGAGGTCGCCGTCGGAGCCGTCCACGCCATGAAGTACTTCGGCGAGGACATGGTGGCCTGGCGGTCGGAAACCGGTCAGGTCACCGTGATGAACGCCTACTGCGAGCACCTCGGCGCCCACCTTGGTTTCGGCGGCAAGGTCATCGGTGAGGTCATCCAGTGCCCGTTCCACGGCTGGCAGTGGAGCCAGGAGGGCCGCAACGTCTGCATTCCCTACGAGTCGCGGCCGAACCGCGGTCGCCGCATGCGGACCTACCCGGTGGCCGAACGGAACGCGTCGATCTACATCTGGCACGACACCGAGGGCCGCGAACCGTTCTTCGACGCACCCGACGTCTTCGCCAGCTTCTCCGACGGCAGCAGCGCCGACGGCTACTACCCGCAGCAGCGCCTGTTCGAGCAGGGCCACGAGATGCACCCGCAGTACGTGCTCGAGAACGGCGTCGACTTCGCGCACTTCAAATACGTGCACCAGACGCCGATCGTGCCCGTATTCACCCGGCACGACTTCGCCGAACCGGTGTCCTACGTCGACTTCACCATCACGTTCGAGGGCGACGAGCAGCAGTCCATCGACGACGTCCGCAGCGGCGTCGAGGCCATCAACGGCGGGCTCGGCATCGCGGTGACCAAGAGCTGGGGCATGGTCGACAACCGGACCATCTCCGCGATAACGCCCGTCGACGACGCCACCTCCGACGTCCGGTTCATGGCCTACATCGGTCGGGTGCCCGGCAAGGACTCGCCGCGCGCCGAGCAGAAGGCGATCCAGTTCGGCGAGGAGATCATCCGCCAGTTTCGCCAGGACATCCACATCTGGAGCCACCAGCGCTACTCGGATCCGCCCGCGCTGTCGACCTCCGAGTACGAGGGCTTCACCGCGATCCGCACGTGGGCCCTGCAGTTCTATCCCGACGGTCGGGGCGGCAGCGCCGCAGACCTTCAGGCAGCGGCAACCAACCAGAAAGGCTGAACGCTTCGATGAACACTCCGATTCGGGTCTTCCAGGTGGCGACGGGCAACGTCGGCTCCGAGATGATCAAGCGCATCGCCACGCATCCCGATCTCGAACTGATCGGATTGCACTGCTACACAACGGACAAGATCGGCCGCGACGCCGGCGAGCTCGTCGGGCTGCCGCCCGTCGGAGTGCTCGCGACGGGTTCGGTCGACGACATCATCGCCGCGAAGCCCGACGTGTTGACGTTTCACGGCGTGTTCCCCGACGAGGACCTCTACGTGAAGGTGCTGGAGGCGGGTATCGACATCGTCACGACGGCGGACTGGATCACGGGGTGGCACCGCGACACCAACCACCCACACCCGTCGGGCAAGCCCGTCTCGCAACTGCTGGCCGAAGCCTGCGCAAAAGGCGGTTCGACGTTCTACGGCACCGGAATGAACCCCGGCGTGAACCAGATCCTCGGAGTCGTCTGCTCGGCCGACGTCGCCGAGATCGAGAACGTCACCACCATCGAGTCCGTCGACGTGTCGTGTCACCACAGCAAGGACACCTGGATCGAGGTCGGCTACGGGCTGCCCGTGGACGATCCGTCGATCCCGGACAAGCTCGAGAAGTACACGCGCGTCTTCGCCGACAGCGTGCTGATGATGGCCGACTGCTTCGACATTCAACTCGACGAGGTCAAGTTCAGCTACGAGCTCGGTGCATGCACCAAGGACATCGACCTGGGCTGGTACCAACTTCCCAAGGGCTCGCTCGGCGGCAACTACATCAAGTACCAGGGCATGGTCGGCGGCGTGCCCAAGGTGGAGACGCATCTGGAATGGCAGATGACTCCGCACACCGACCCGAGCTGGGATATCAAGGGCTGCTACATCACTCAGATCATGGGCGACCCGTGTATCTACAACAAGCACATGGTGTTCCCGAAGCCCGGCGTCGACCTGTCCAACCCGGAGAACTTCGCGTCGATCGGCATGACCGTCACGGGCCTACCTGCCCTGAACGCCATCAAGGCAGTCGTCGCGGCCCCGCCAGGACTGCTCACCAGTGCCGACCTTCCGCTGCGTGGGTTCGCCGGAAGGTTCAAAACGTCGGTTGCGTAGAGTCGGGTGATGGCCGATTCCGGACGTCCCCCCGTCGACTTTCCCAGCCGTGTCGGGGTCTGGTGGGCCAGCGAAACCTGGGCCATGCGCGACGCCCAGGACGT
Organism: Mycobacterium sp. RTGN6; assembly: GCF_033804605.1. Taxonomy (NCBI): domain Bacteria; kingdom Bacillati; phylum Actinomycetota; class Actinomycetes; order Mycobacteriales; family Mycobacteriaceae; genus Mycobacterium; species Mycobacterium sp. RTGN6. The sequence continues at coordinate 123,045 of NZ_JAPZKZ010000008.1, read as the reverse complement.
GGCCCGCGAGATCGAATCCCTAGGCTACGGTTCGCTTTTCATCCCCGAGGTGGTTGGCAAGGAGTGCCTGACGCAGTCGATGGCGTTCCTAAGCGCCACCGACCGACTGGTGGTCGGTACGGGCATCGCCAACATCCACGTCCGGATTCCATCCGCAGCGGAGGTGGGCGGCCGCACGATCAACGCGCTGTTTCCGCGGCGGTTCGTGTTGGGCCTTGGGGTCAGCCACGGCCCACTGGTCGATCACATGATGGGCGGCAGCTACGCGAAGCCGTTGGCGACCATGCGGACCTATCTCGAGAAGATGGCGGCCGTCCCCGATGCAGTCGAGCCAGGCGCCGGGCGGCCGGTGCGGCTGCTTGCCGCGCTCGGCCCCAAGATGATCGAACTGTCCGGGACCCACGCCGACGGCGCGCACCCGTATCTGGTGTTGCCGGAGCAGACCCGGGTCACACGCGACGTCCTCGGACCGGACAAGTGGGTCGTGTCGGAGCAGGCTGTCACGGTCGGCGGCACTGCCGACGAGCAGATGGCGTGGGCGCACGGACACCTCGACGTGTACAGCGGGTTGCCCAACTACCGGAATTCCTGGCTGCGGCAGGGTTTCGACGAGTCGGATCTGGTCCGCGGCGGCTCGGACCGGTTGGCGCGGGCGATGGTCGGGATGGGCTCGATCGAGCAGGCGGCGGCCTCGGTGCGCGCGCATCTCGACGCGGGGGCCGATCACGTCGTGCTCCAGGTGCTGGGCGACGCACCCGTGCTCGATCCGCGGCCTGCGCTGCGTGAACTGGCCGCCGCGCTCGAACTCGGGTAGCAATCCTCACACGGCGACATCCGGGCAGGTGAACACATGGAGACACCCCGGTGAACAAGTAGCAGCCTAGGCGCAATGCTCCGCCCCTATCGTCCGCTCATGGCAGTGACGCAGCGCACGCAGTATCTCTACGGTAAGACCGTCGTAGACGTCGAGCACGAGCAGCGACAGTGCGTGATGAACGGCCCCGCCGCCGCGGCGGTTGAACGCACGAAGTCCCACTTGCATGCCGAACTGCGCCAGGCCGAGTACTACCAGGACCTACTCGAAGAACGTCGGAGTGAACTCGTCGGAGAACTTGCCCATCTTCACGCGTCGCTGGCGGCCCGCCCGGAAGAAGCCAGCGTGTCGGGCGCGAGCCGGATGACGCGCGTCATTGCGGCAAAGGAAACCGAACTCACGGAAATCGACCGGCTCATTGCGGCACTGCACGCCAGATTTCCGACTTCGCGGTTCCTGAGTGACGATCCAGAGTCCTTACAGCGCATCGCGGTTTGACTCGGCGGCGGGCTCGGCGGGCTCGTCCGCAGCGCGCTTGGCCGCCTTGCGCCGCTTGAGCCACTCGAAGAAGATCGGCAGCACCGAGACGAGTGCGATGAGGATGAAGATCGGTTCGAGCAGCTTTTGAATGATCTCGAACTGGCCGAGTCCATAGCCCAGCAGGACCAGCCCGACGCCCCAGACAACCGCACCGATGACGTTGAAGAGCGTGAACACCCCATAGCCCATCCGCGCGGCGCCCGCGGTGATCGGGGCCAAGGTCCGCACGATCGGCACGAACCGGGCGAGCACGATGGCGAACGGGCCGCGAGCCTCGAAGAACGCGTGCGCCTCGTCGAGATACCGCTGCTTGAGGAACCGCGCGTCGGGTTTGAACATCGACGTGCCGATGCTGCGGCCGATCCAGTATCCGACCTGACCACCGAGGATCGCCGCGATCGGGATGAACACGAGCAGCTTCCACAGGGCGAAGTCGCTCCTGTCGACGTTCGCAGCGGTCTCCGTTCCTGCGGCCAGCATGCCCGCGACGAACAGCAGGGTGTCACCGGGCAGCACCGGGAACAGCACGCCCGACTCGACGAAGACGACGACGAGCAACCCCACCAGGGCCCAGGTACCGAAGTACCCGATCAGCGTCACCGGGTCCAGGAAGTCCGGCATGAGCGCGAGGGTGGTGGTGGTCATGGGACACCAAGATACCGGCGTGGCCTGCGCGGCCCGAATTTCATCGAAACGTCGGTCAGGTCGTAGGGAAACACCTGATTACTTCTTCACATGGCTCCCATAGCGTCGGGTCCATGATTGCTGTCGGCTTCCGAATGCTGGGTCCCGTGGCGCTCGCCGCCGTTTGGCTGGCGCTGGCCGCGTGTTCGTCGAACCCGCCATCGACCGCCACCCCGGAGGGCGATGGCGCGGCGGCCGCGTCCGCCACCGAAAGTTCCGCCGCACCCGACGCCGTCGACGCGTGCGCGTTGTTGTCGAAGGAGGACGTGGCCCCGTTGATCGGCGTCACCGTGGACGGAGTGCCGAGTGGGCAGGGCGGCCGCACAGCCTGCTTCTGGGAGAACCCCGACACCTACGAGTCGGTGACCGTCGACATCGGCGCACCCGACACCGCCACCGACGACACGCTGCCGGCGGTGGAGGTGCCGACGACGCCCGGACCCGACGGGACGCGCATCCTCGCGGGTGCCGTCGAGTTCGCCGCGGGTAACCGCTACAACTCGGTGCAGGTCGCGACTCCGGTCAGCATGTCGGCGGACGAATCCACCGCCGCGGCGGTCGATCTCATCAACCAGATCAAGCCAAAGATTCCCGAGTAGGGCATACCGCGTCGGGACTAGTGTCGAGCCATGTCCACTCACAAGGCCGTTCACGTCGCCGCCGCTGGTGAGCCACTCATGCTCGCCGACGTCGAAACCACTTCGCCGCCAAGGGATCACGTCCGCATCGCCGTCGCCGCCTGCGGCGTGTGCGGAACCGACCACGGCTTCGTCAACGGCGGCTTCCCGGGGCTGCAGTGGCCCATCACCCCTGGGCACGAGGCCGCCGGAACCATCGCCGAGGTCGGCGACGGGGTGGAGGACTTCGCCGTCGGGGATCGGGTCGCCGTCGGTTGGTTCGGCGGCAACTGCAACCGGTGCACTCCGTGCCGCAAGGGCCAGTTCATGCAATGCGTGCGGCTGCAGGTGCCGAGCTGGCATTACCCGGGTGGATACGCCGAATCGCTCACCGCGCCCGCCACGGCGTTGGCCCGCATCCCGGAAGGGCTGTCGTTCGCCGAAGCCGCGCCCATGGGATGCGCGGGCGTGACGACGTTCAACGGGCTACGCAGCACGCGGGCCAAGGCGGGTGACCTCGTCGCTGTGCTCGGCATCGGCGGGCTCGGTCACCTCGGCGTCCAGTGGTCCAGGGCCATGGGCTTCGAAACCGTCGCCATCGCACGCGGAGCAGGCAAGGCCGCGGACGCCAAGGAGTTGGGCGCCCATCACTACATCGACTCCAACTCCTCGGACCCCGCCGCCGAGCTAAAGAAATTGGGCGGGGCGGCCGTCGTGCTGGCGACGGCCGCCAACTCCGCGGCCATGGCGGCCACGGTCGGCGGGCTGGCGCCCCAGGGCGAGCTCGTCGTCATCGGCGTGACCCCGGACAACCTGCCGATCAGCCCGCTTCAGCTGATCAACGACGGCTTGTCCGTCACCGGCCATCCGTCGGGCACCGCGCGCGACGTCGAGGAAACCATGCACTTCGCGCTGCAGACCGGCGTGCGTGCCGTCATCGAGGAACGACCGCTCGCGCAGGCCGCCGAGGCCTACGAGGCCATGGACACCGGCAAGGCGCGCTACCGGATCGTGCTCTTGAACTGACCCGAACGGCCGGCGGCTAGCTGGCTTCCCTATCGAATTGAGCCGTGTACCTTCCGAGTTCGGCCCGGGATCGGATGTTCAACTTGCGGTAGACGCGCGTGAGCGTGGCCTCGACCGTCTTCGGGCTGATGTACAAACTGGCCGCGACGTCACGGTTGTTCATTCCAGTTCCCGCGAGTTCGGCGACGGCGCGCTCGGATGGGGTGAGCACGGCACCGTTGCGGACCGACGGCGTGACGCGGGCAAGTTCGGCGCGCGCTCGCTCGGCCCACAGCGGGGTGTTCAGCGCTTCGAAACAGTCCAGTGCGGCGGCCAGCGCGGCGGCCGCGCGGTCTTTGCGGCGTTGCCTGCGGTGGAGCTGGCCGAGAAGCAGTTGAGTGCGTGCCCTTTCGAACGGCATCGGGAGGCGCTCGTGGTGTGCCATGGCGCGCTCGGCGCTCTCGGTGGCGGCGTCCGCATCGCCAAGCGCCGCGCACAGCATCGCGCGACAGCGGCCGCCGACGGCCAGCATCCACGGGCGGTCGAGTCGTCGACCGTTGCGCTCGAGTCGGTCGATCAGCACTTCGGCCTCGTCAAGGCGACCCAGGTTGATCAGTGCCTCGGCTGCATCGGGAAGGTACGCGGCGGTGGCGAGTTCGGTCGCCCGCGGCCGCTCGGCATCGGCTTCGAGCAACGGTTCCACCAGTGCGGCGACCGCAGCGTGATCGCCGAGCGATGACTCCACGAACGCGAGGCTGGCGATCGCCGCCCTGGATAGGGGTTTGCAGCCGCAGCGCCGGGAGGCTTCCAGCGCAACGCGACCGTGCCGACGGGCATCGTGCACCCGCCCGGCGTAGGCGTCGAGCGAGGCCTGCGTCGCGGCTGCCATCGCCAATGGGATGTCGCCGCCCAACTGTTCGGCGCGCTCACTTCCTTCCCTCGCCAGGTCCGATGCGGCCAGGAAGTCACCTCGCCAGATTTCGATCCATGCGGCACGGAATCCGACGTACAACTGCTCGTGTTCGTCGCCACGCTCTTGACAACGTCGGCGCAGCGCCGAGAGTTCGGTGCGAGCACGATCGAGCTGCCCGCTCCACGCATGCAGGAGAACGTGATTCATCGTCGCGCGGAAGGGAATCGGGGTGTCGGTACGAGGATCGTCCAACCCAAGCGCTTGTTGCATGGCGGACTCGTCGAGACCGTCGCCGCGAAGCAGGGCCAGCACCTGTCGAAGCCCGAGCGCCTGGCTCAGCAGAGCCGCGGCTCGCAACGCCCTAGCTCCGGCAACCGCACCGTCGATGCTGACGACTGCTGCGTCCACGTCGCCTGCGTTCATGTGCGTGAAGGCCTGCGCGATCAACATCTGCACCCGCGCAGTCGACAGCTGAGTGGATTCGGCAAGCCCCTGCCGCAGTAGTTCACCAGCGGCGGCGAAACTATCGTCGAACAGGTGGATGCCCGCGAGCACGCCGAGCGCTCGCGCTCGCTGCACACCGGGTTTGAAGCTGGCCATCGACTGCTCCAGCACCGCTCGGGCATGGCGCACGTCACCTGCGGCGAAATGACGGGCCGCAGAACGAATGCGGCGCGTCGGGGTGTCACCTCCCAGTCCGACGGCCAGGTCCAACAATTCGGCCGCCGTCGCCTGCGCGCCACGATGTCGGGCAGATTCCGCGGCCGAGTCCAACAGCCGAACGAGTCGTGGATCGGCGACCGCGCTGCCCAGCGCCAGATGCCTGGCCCGCAGTTCGGGGTCGACGATGCCTTCGGCCACGCTGAGATGCACTCTCCTGCGGTGGGCCGGGCTTGCGCCGGAATAGACGCCACGCGCCAACAGAGGGTGCGCGAAGTGAACTCGATTGCCGTCGATCCTCAGGATTCCGGCGTCTTCTGCGCTCTCGAGCAGTCCGAGCACGTCGGCGGGCGCGGCATCCAGCGCATGGGCGACCAACGCAACGGTGGGAGAGGTGAGGGCTGCCGTGGCCAGCAGTGCCCGCTGCACGTCGGGGTCGAGGGATCCGACCCGAGCTCGCACGACGTCGACGAGCGCGCTCGGCAAGATGGTGGCGTCCAACCCCGTGGTGTCGTCCATCGCCCGAGCCAATTCGAGCGCGTAGGAGGGGTTTCCACCTGAAGTCTCGTGGATGCGAACCAGGGTGGGCCGGGCGAATGACCGTCCCAGTCGTTGGCGCAGCATTTCGTGAAGGGCGCCGAGCGTCAACGGCGCCAGGGTGATCCGTTGCATTTCGGACACCCGAGCTAGGTCCAGTTCGGCTGTCGCGCTTGATGAGCCCGCGTCGGTACGAACGGTCGTCAGCACGCCGACGGGTCCGGACAGTCGGCGGGTCACGAACGGCAGAATGTCGGCGCTCGCGGGATCCAGCCACTGCAGATCGTCGATGGCCAGCAGCACCGGTGATGCCTCGGTGAGCCGTTGCACCGCCGACAACACGGCCGTCGCCGTCGTGCGGAGCTCAGGCGCCGCACTGCAACTGTTGTCTCGCAGCAGAATGACGTCCAACGCTCGTCGTTGTGGGAGCGGAAGATCGGACCAGAGGTTCGAGTCCATTCCGCTCAATAAATCGGCGAGGACTGCGTGGGCAAGCGTCGACTCGCCAACGGAGGCGCGGGCCGACAACACTGCGAATCCGCACTCCCTTGCCTGCGCTACGGCGGCCAGCCATTGGGTCGTCTTGCCCATTCCCGCCTCGCCGGACATCAACAGCGCCGCGGGTGCCTCCGATGCTCTGGACAACAGCTCGGTGACCGAAGCCGCAGTCGCACAAGGATATACGGGCCGATCCGGCAGGACGGACGAAACGCCGCGAGGATCCTCGACCTCCGGTGCGCCCCCGACCTTCATGTCCCAAAACTAGCCTTGCGGTGGCGTCAGGATAAGCTCCACTTTCATGGCGGTTTCGGGTACCACTAAGGGTCCAGAAGTGCTGGTCGAGATCGACCGGAGTCGGCCCGAGCCGCTACACCGTCAATTGACCGACGGACTGCGCGCAGCCATTCGTGCCGGTCGACTGCTACCGCAAGCCCGCATGCCGTCGTCACGGGTGCTCGCAGTCGATCTCGGAGTGTCCCGTCGCCTGGTCGTGGACGCTTACGCTCAGTTGGTCGCCGAGGGGTTCCTAGTCAGTCAGCATGGGTCCGGAACCCGGGTCGCCAGTGTCTATCTCACCGAGGAGACGACCGCGGCCGACGTGAAGACCAGTGCCTCCTACGCCGTGGACTTCACGCCCGGGTGCCCCGATCTTGCCAACTTTCCCCGCAACGCCTGGCTGCGAGCACTGCGCCAGGGCTTGGCCACGACGCCGTCGGACGTGTTCGGTTACGTTGCGCCACAAGGGCAAGCCGCATTCCGTGAAGCACTGTCGGGCTACCTGCGGCGTACCAGGGGCGTGCTCGCCGAACCGGACCAGATCGTGGTGTGCGGCGGCGTGACGCAAGGCATCAGCCTGTCCGCGCAAGTGCTGCGCAAGCTCGGCAAGCTGCCCGTCGCCATCGAGGACCCGGCCTTCTGGTTTCACCGTATTGCGTTGCGGCACAGTGGTGTCGACGCGATTCCCATCCCGGTCGACGAGGAAGGCATCAACGTGGACGCCTTGGCGGCCACCGATGCGCGAGCCGTCCTGATCACCCCGGCGCATCAGTCCCCGACCGGTGTGGTCATGTCACCGCCCCGCCGCGCGGCGATTCTCGAGTGGGCGCAGGCGGGCAACTATCTGATCGAGGACGACTACGACGCCGAGTACCGCTACGACCGGGCACCGGTGGGCGCCATGCAGGCGCTCGCTCCGGATCGAGTGATCTATCTGGGCACGACGAGCAAGGTGCTGGCGCCCGCCCTGCGGCTGGGCTGGATGGTGTTGCCCGCGGAGCTGGTGAGCATGGTCACCAAGTACAAGATGTCGGCGGATCTGGGCACGTCGATCATGGACCAGATCGCCTTCGGTCAACTGTTGGCCTCGGGTGACTACGACCGGCACCTGCGCCAGATGCGCAGGCGATACATCAGCCGACGCAACGCCATGCTGCGCGGCCTGGAGCGGTGGTTCCCGGACGCGACCGTCATGGGCGCCGCCGCAGGCGTTCAACTCGCCGTGCACTTCCCTGCCGGCTACCCGATCGACGACCTGGTGCATCGGGCGTTCGAGTTGGGTGTGAAGGTCGAGGCGTTGCAGCCCTGGTACGCGGATCGCAGGTCCGGTCCACCTGGGCTGATACTCGGCTTCGCCGACGTGTCCGAGTCCCAGATCTTGCACGGCATCGAAATACTCGGTAAAGCGGCGAACGGGCTCGACTGATGGTCCCGCTGTCAAGCGGACCGGCTTATTGAGATACTGCACGGGAAACCTGAGCCGGATCGCCGAGAGGAACACCATGCCCATCGCCACCCCCGAGGTCTACGCGGAGATGCTGGGCCGCGCCAAGGAGCACTCCTATGCGTTCCCGGCCATCAACTGCGTCGGCTCGGAGAGCGTCAACGCCGCGATCAAGGGCTTCGCCGATGCCGGCAGTGACGGCATCATCCAGTTCTCCACCGGTGGCGCGGAGTTCGCCTCCGGGCTCGGAATTAAGGACATGGTCACCGGCGCGGTCGCACTCGCGGAGTTCGCCCACGTCATCGCCGAGAAGTACCCGATCTCGGTCGCCCTGCACACCGACCACTGCCCCAAGGACAAGCTGGACACCTACGTCCGGCCGCTGCTCGCCATCTCGGCCGAGCGCGTCGCCAAGGGGGCCAACCCCCTGTTCCAGTCGCACATGTGGGACGGCTCGGCGGTCCCAATCGACGAGAACCTCGAGATCGCGCAGGAACTGCTCAAGATCGCGGCGGGCGCCAAGATCGTCCTCGAGATCGAGATCGGCGTAGTCGGCGGCGAGGAAGACGGCGTCGAGGCCGAGATCAACGAGAAGCTCTACACCACTCCCGAGGACTTCCAGAAGACCATCGAGGCGCTCGGCGCGGGCGAGCACGGCAAGTACCTGCTGGCCGCGACGTTCGGCAACGTGCACGGCGTCTACAAGCCGGGCAACGTCAAGCTGCGTCCCGACATCCTCGACGAGGGCCAGAAGGTCGCGTCGGCCAAGCTCGGCCTGCCCGCGGGCAGCAAGCCCTTCGACTTCGTCTTCCACGGTGGCTCGGGCTCGCTGAAGTCGGAGATCGAGGAGGCGCTGGGCTACGGCGTGGTGAAGATGAACGTCGACACCGACACGCAGTACGCGTTCACCCGGCCGCTCGCCGCGCACATGTTCACCAACTACGACGGTGTGCTCAAGGTCGACGGCGAGGTCGGCAACAAGAAGGTCTACGACCCGCGCAGCTACCTCAAGAAGGCCGAGGCGTCGATGACCGAGCGCGTCATCGAGGCGTGCAACGACCTGCACAGCAGCGGCCGCAGCATCACCGGAAGCTAGTGATTTCGGCGCGGTTTTGCCCGGTCAGCGTCCGAAACCGCGCCGAAATCACATCTAGCCGGGGGCTTGGCAGATCTTCCACTGCTCGTCGCGGAACTCGAGGTCGAAGCTGCGCGTCGAGCGAGTCGCCGGGTCGAACGCCATGAACGTCGTAACGTTGGCCTCGGCGTGGCTGTCGTGGACGACGACCTGGTCGATGCTCGCCACCACCGGGTACTGACGGGCGGCCGCGACGCGGGAGTGGATGTCGCTCCACTGCTTCTCGTCGTACTTGATGTAGCTGTCGGCGGTGTCGCCGCACGTGATGCTGCGCAGCGTGGCGAGGTCGCCCTTCTGAATCGCCGTGTCGAAGTTCTGGATGGTGCTGCGCACCTTGTCCTCCTGCGACACCGCCGGCGCGTCCTCGCGCGTCAACAACACCGTCCCGAAGATGGCGACCGCCACGATCGCGAGGATCACCAGGATCACCGCGATCACCCAACCCCAGCTGCGCCGCCGCGTCGGCGGCTTTGGTGCGTCGACCCGACCTGGAATGAGTTGCGGTGCAACGGGAGTCGCTGCGGCGATGGGCTCGGTGAGCGCTGCTCCCGGAGGGCCGTCCAGTGGTGCGAACACCTCGGTGGCGGGCTCGGGAACGGTGTTGATGATCTGCGTGCTGCCGTCGAAACCGGACGGAGCGGTGAAGCGGCGCTCCGGGGTCGACGATTGGTCATCGTCGGCCGACGCCACGGAGGCGATGTGCTCGGTCTCGGCCCCGGCGTCGCCGGCGGCGGGTTGTGCTTCCTCGTCAGACCCCGTTGGGTTCGACATGCCTGGCTCAGTCTCCCTCGTCTCACGTGCCGAGTTCTTGCTCCCGCCGAGCTTATCCACCCGCGCTGGGCGGTGCCCGAGGCCAGCCCCAGAGTTCGGTCGCAACGCCGCACTGCACAATGGGCCCATGACGAGGATGGGTGATCTTCTGGGTCCGGATCCAGTGCTGCTGCCAGCGGACGAGGAGGCAGAAGCCGAGCTCGCGGCCGGCGAGCAGCCGGCGTTGGTGGCGGCCGCACACCCCGCCGCGTCGATCGGCTGGGCAGTGCTGGCCGAACAGGCGCTCGACGACGACAAGGCCATCACCGCGTACGCCTACGCCAGGACCGGTTACCACCGGGGCCTCGACAAGCTGCGGCGCAACGGGTGGAAGGGCTTCGGCCCGGTGCCGTATAGCCATGAACCCAACCGGGGCTTCCTGCGGTGTGTCGCCGCCCTGGCGAGGGCCGCCGACGTGATCGGGGAAACCCCCGAATACGCCCGTTGCCTGGACCTGCTCGACGACTGTGATCCCGCGGCACGCTCCCAGCTGGGCCTCAGCTAGTTCGCACCTGAGCGTGGCACGCTCGCCCGCGTGAGGTGGGTGCGACGGTGCGTCAACGCGCTCTTGGGGACGGTGGCGGTAGTGCTCGTCGTGCTGGCCGCCATGGCGCTGCAGGCGCTGCGCGCGCCCGGCGCCGACAGTGCTGAGGCGAAGCTCGCGGAGTGGGGGCGCGATCACGGCCTCGCCACCCAGGTCACGTGGCTGGAACGGCTGAAGTACGAACAAGATCCGCCTGCGGTCGGCGGCGCGCCACCAGGTGGCATCGCCGAACCGGCCGGTGCGATCACCCGCGCGTTGCCGTCCGCCCAGTTCGACGCGACGCCGCTCGCAGTGCTTGCGCCTGGGCCGCGCTTGTCCAACGAGGGGGTCTGGCAGACCGTCGTCACCGTCCGCGGTGGACCCGCCGTTCAGGTCGCCGAGTTGCGGCCCGACGCCGCGCACACCTCCTTCGTGGCCGGCGTCATGCGGATGGATCCGACGCTGATCCGCGGCGAGCTCCGGCCAGGGGCGGCGGACCCCGGCGGCAGTTGGCGGGCGTCCTCGTCGCTGACCGCGTCGGAGCAGCACACCGTGGCCGCGGTGTTCAACGGCGGCTTTCGGCTCAGCGACCGCAGCCACGGCGGCTACTACAGCGAGGGCCGCATCGTCACGCCCCTCGTCGACGGGAAGGCCAGCCTGGTGCTGCACACCGACGGCACTGCCGACGTCGGCACCTGGAACGGCGAGGTGCGGATGGGCCCGACGGTGGCCAGTGTCCGGCAGAACCTCGTCCCGCTCGTCGACGGCGGCCAGGTCAACCCGACGTGCGCGACCGGCGGCCCGAAGGAGTGGGGCGACACCATCGGGCAGGCCGCCTTCATCCAGCGGTCCGGGTTCGGCGTCACCGCCACTGGAGCCGAGGTGTACGTCGGTGGGCCCGCGCTGTCGGTGTGCAGCCTTGGCCGGATCTTGGCCGACGCGGGCGTCGTCCGCGGCATGGAACTCGACATCAACCCGACATGGGTGAGCGGAGCGTACTTTCACGACCAATCAAGCGGTCCACCAATGGGATTCAAACTCTTCCCCGACGAGCAGGTCGACCCGCTGCACTACCTGCGCACGTCGAGCCGGGACTGGCTGGCGTGGTTCGTACGGTCCTAGTGGCCGAGGTGCTGTTCGCAGTCCTCGGCGGTCTCTGGCGGTTCGACCTGAACGGTGGCGTGCGCAAGTCCGCGCGCGGCCAGCACCGCCCGGGCCTCCTCGAGCACCTTCGTCGAGTCCCCGCAGCACGTCACGTGCGCGGTGGCCATGTCCTTGCCAGGCACCAACGTCCACACGTGCAGGTCGTGCACGCCCGTCACGTTGTCGACGGCCTCCAGCGCTGTGCGGAGCTCGTCGACGTCGATGTGGCTGGGCGACGACTCGGACAGGATGCGTAGCGCCGCCCGGGCCAGTGAGAAGGCGCGGGGCAACACCCACACTGCGACGAGCACGGCGACCACCACGTCGGCGTACGGCCAGCTGGTCGTCACGGTGACCACACCCGCGATGAGCACGCCGATGCTGCCGACCGTGTCGGCGACGACCTCCATATAGGCGCCCTTGACCGCCAGGCTCTGTTCCGACTGGGAGCGCAGCAGCAGCACGACGACGAGGTTGGCCAGCAGGCCGGCCAGCGCCACCACGATCATCGGCACGCCAGGCACGTCCGGTGCGTTGCCGAACCGTTCGACGGCCTCGTACAGGATGAAGCCCGCCACGCAGAGCAGCAGCACGGCGTTGGCCACGGCGGTGAACACCTCGGCGCGATGCCAGCCGTAGGTGCGGGCAGCCGACGCCGGTCCGTGACGGGCGAGCAGCACGGCCGTCAGGCCCATGAACATGGCGACGAGGTCGGTCAGCATGTGACCCGCGTCGGCGAGCAGGGCGATCGAGTTGATCCACAACGCGGTGGTCAGTTCGATGACGAAGAAGACTCCGAGCACCGCTGCGGCGATGACCATCCGGCTCACCCGAGTGTCAGCACCGCCGTGGTTGTGATCGTGGCCGGCACCCATGCCCAGCAATATATGCGCAAAACCGCATATATTGCAAGCCCTTCGCTCCAGCCTCGCGTCAGTGCTCCGAAAGTCGATCCACCTGCGCGTTGAACATGCGGACCAATTCGTCGAGATCGGACTTGGCGTACTGGCGCCCGAAGTATTCGGCGTCGACTTGGACGCCGCGGTAGTAGCCGGATACGTAGACGAACTGGTCTTCGTCGGTGTCCAAAGCGACGGCGACCGCCCAGTCCGGAAGCTCCGGGTGGTCCACTGCTCGGACGGTGCCCTCCAGGTCGGCGAACTCGATCGCGCGCGAGTCGCACTCGGCCACGATCTTCTTGAGGTCCGGCCACTCGTCGTTGATCCGCAGCTTGACGGTGAAGCCCTCGTCGTCGTTGGTGACGGACTTGCTGGTCGCCTGCGTCGCGTGGGGGTATTCGACCACGTAGAAGCACTCGGCGGGATCGACGTCCGCTGGATCGAAGTCGTATTCGTCGTCTTCGGCGATCGGCTCGTCGACGAACTCGGCGGCCTCCAGCGACGGGAAGTCGGACTCCGGGATGAGCATCGACGCCGTCAGCTCCGTGATGTCCCGTTTGCGCGTCAGCAGGAACACCGTCGTGACGGTAATGGCAACGATCGCCAGCACGACGACCGCCGCCAGGCCGATCCACAGCCCAGTACGTGACTTGCGTTGCGGTGCTTGATAATACGGAGGCATGGGTGGCCCGTAGCCTGGCGGCGGGTACTCCGGATACGGCACGGTCACAATTACAGCCACCGCGACCAGAACCGCGTCAGCGCATTGCCCCACGCGACCAGCTGCTGGTCGACTCCGGTGAGCCCGACGATGTCGGACACCGCCCCGAAGAACACCTTGTTGAACAGCGGGATGAACAGCAGCAGGAGCAGGACGAACAGGCCCCACTGCTTGACGGGGTTCAGCTTGGCTTGAAGGTCGCGGCTCAAGTGCGGCTCGAGCGCGCCGTAGCCGTCGAGCCCGGGCACCGGAAGCAGGTTGAGCACCAGCGCGGTGACCTGAAGGAAGCCAAGGAACGCCATCGCGGCCCAGAACACGAAGTGGGTGTCGTCGTACAGCAATGCGGTGGCCGTCAGCAGGACGACGGCGAGCACGGCGTTGGCGAACGGGCCCGCGAGGCTGACGATCGTCCGCTGCCGAGGGGTCATCTGCCAGGTGCGGACCCACACCGCCCCGCCGGGCAGCCCGATGCCGCCGAGCGCGATGAACAGCAGCGGCAGGCCGAGCGACATCATCGGGCTCGCATACTTCAGCGGATTGAGCGTCAGGTACCCGCGGACCGCGACGTCGTGGTCGCCGAACCGCCACGCGGTGTAGGCGTGCCCGAACTCGTGCAGGCACAGCGACACCAGCCACCCGAACACCACGAAGACGAAGACCCCGACGTACGCCAAGACCGGCGGACGACCGTCGGGCGGGATCGGGGTTAGCCAGGCGAGCGCTCCGCCGCCGATCGTGATCGCCACGATCGCCAGGAAGATCGGGCTCGGGCGCACGGATTGACGGATGGGACGGATGTTCACGATTCGACGCTACGTCACCGAACCGCTAGCCAGCCTTGCGTGTGCCGGTAGAACGTCGAGCGCTTGACCGTCCGCGGACCGGGCACCCCGTCGCGCACCACAAGGGCCGCCGTTGTGCCGAGTTGGGCGGCCCGGCCGGTCACCCAGCGTCGCGGCCGCATGCGGCCTGTGAGCACGCTGGCCCGCAGGCCGGGCAGTTCGGGGAGCGGCTCGATGCGCACCGCGGTCACCTCGCCGTCGAAGAGCATCGTGTCGTCGACGACGGCCTCGCCCGCGACGGTGCGCGTGGTGTCGTCCGGAGGTAGCCAGTACGCGGCGTGCACGAGTACGGTGCCGGTCTCGTCGCGGATCAACGGGACGCGTCGGGCCGTGCCGCTGCGGGCCCGGCGTGCCCTCCAATTGTGGTCGGCGAAGCCCACTTCGACGTCGAGCCGGTCGGTGCGCAGCAGCCGGGTGAGCACCGTCGCGAGATCCGCGTGCGTGCCGAGCACCACCACGCGACGCACCTGGGTGACCGCGTCGACGTCCTCGGGCGCCGTCACCGCGTCGACGTCCTCGGGCGCCGTCACCGCGACGACGGGTAGGTCGGCCAGGGAACGTGGCACGCGTCGGCGTCCGAACAGCAACACGACGACGGCTGGGGCGGTCAACGGGCTCCTCGCGGTAACGCAGGGATCTGTCGGATAGGGTGTGTCACCGGCTGCACACAGTATTGATGCTGCAGATGAGCGGGAGACTATGCCATGCCGGCAATCGTCCTGATCGGCGCCCAATGGGGCGACGAGGGCAAGGGAAAGGCCACCGATCTGCTCGGTGGTCGCGTCCAGTGGGTCGTGCGGTACCAGGGCGGCAACAACGCCGGGCACACGGTGGTGTTGCCCACCGGCGAGAACTTCGCCCTGCACCTCATTCCGTCGGGGATTCTGACCCCCGGCGTCACCAACGTCATCGGCAACGGCGTCGTCGTCGACCCTGGCGTGCTGCTCACCGAGTTGAGCGGGCTCGAGGACCGGGGCGTCGACACGTCGCGGTTGTTGATCTCCGCCGACGCGCACCTGCTGATGCCGTATCACGTGGCCATCGACAAGGTCACCGAGCGCTACATGGGTAGCAAGAAGATCGGCACCACCGGCCGCGGCATCGGGCCCTGCTACCAGGACAAGATCGCGCGCATCGGGATCCGCGTCGCCGACGTGCTTGACCCGGAGTCGCTGACTCAAAAGATCGAGGCGTCACTCGAATTCAAAAACCAGGTGCTGGTCAAGATCTACAACCGCAAGGCGCTCGACGCCGACGAGGTGGTGACGGCGCTGCTCGAGCAGGCGGAAGGCTTCAAACACCGCATCGCCGACGCTCGGCTGCTGCTCAACGAGGCGCTCGAGCGCGGCGAGACGGTGCTGCTGGAAGGGTCGCAAGGCACGCTGCTCGACGTCGACCACGGCACCTATCCCTTTGTCACGTCGTCGAATCCGACTGCGGGCGGCGCGGCGGTCGGCTCGGGCATCGGGCCCACCCGCATCACGACGGTGCTCGGCATCCTCAAGGCGTACACCACCCGCGTTGGCTCGGGGCCGTTCCCCACCGAGCTGTTCGACGAGTTCGGCGCCTACCTGTCCAAGACGGGTGGCGAGGTCGGCGTCACCACGGGCCGTGCGCGCCGCTGCGGCTGGTTCGACGCGGTCATCGCGCGCTATGCCACCCGGGTCAACGGCATCACCGATTACTTCCTGACCAAGCTCGACGTGCTGTCGAGTCTGGAGACGGTGCCGGTGTGCGTCGGCTACACCGTCGACGGGAAGCGCACTGACGAGATGCCGATGACGCAGAGCGACATCGCCCGCGCCGTACCGGTGTACGAGGAACTGCCCGGCTGGTGGGAGGACATCTCCGACGCACGCGAGTTCGACGACCTGCCCGCCAAGGCCCGCGACTACGTGCTGCGGCTCGAAGAGCTTGCCGGAGCCCATGTTTCGTGCATCGGAGTGGGCCCGGGCCGCGAGCAGACGATCGTGCGGCGTGATGTATTGGCGCCCAAGTGACCGACCCGAAGGATCTCGACCCCGAGTACGACCGGCATGGCGGCTTCCCGATCTTCGAGCCCGCGCAGCCAGGACCCGGCTTCGCGCCGTTCGTCTCGTCGATGCGACGGTTGCAGGACCTCGCGGTGTCGACCAATCCCGACAGTGACACCTGGATCGAGGCGGCCGCGCGCGTCGCCGAGCTGGTCGCGTTGCTCGAGCCGTTCCAGGTGGCCGAGGGCGTCGGGCCGTCCGGGCGGATGCCGTCGATGCCGGGCGCCGGCAACTTACTGATGCCGCCCTTCACGGTGAGCAAGATGGACGCCGAGGGCGTCGAGGCGAAGGTGCAGTTCAGCCGCTACCACGTGGGCGGCAACTACGCGGTCCACGGCGGGGTGCTGCCGCTGATGTTCGACTCGGTGTTCGGCATGGTCATCCACGGCGCGGGTCGGCCGATCAGCCGCACGGGGTTCCTGCACGTCGACTACCGCAAAGTCACGCCGATCGACGTCCCGCTCACCGCGCGCGGGTGGATTCGCGAGACCGAGGGGCGCAAGGCGTTCGTCAACGCCGAGCTGCGCGACCCCGACGACAATCTGCTGGCCGAGGCGAACGGGTTGATGATCCGGCTGCTGCCCGGCCAACCCTGAGCCTGGGGCACCGCTCCCGTGACACGATGACGCGATGAGCGAACGCCCAGCCGAACGAAACATCCGCATGCTCTCGACACCCCGCGCGGCGGCCTTCGCCGGAGTGCTCTTCGCGCTGTTGTTCGGCGCTGCGCTGGTGCTCATCAAGACGGCCCTGCCCGAAGGCGGCCAGCCGGGGTCGGAGTGGATCGAAGGAGCCCACGGCAAGCTCAGGTTGGCGGCCATCCTGATGCCGTTCGCGGGCATCACGTTCCTATGGTTCATCGGCGTGGTGCGCGACGGGTTCGGCAAGTTCGAGGACAAGTTCTTCTCGTCGGTGTTCGTCGGCAGCGGGCTGCTGTTCCTGGCGATGATGTTCGCGTCGACGGCCGTCGGCGTGGGGCTGGTCGCGCTGCGGGCCACCAAGGCCGACGCCGTCGCCACCGGCGACGTCGCGTTGTTCGGCCAGCACCTGCTGACGACGCTGAGCAACACCTATGCGCTGCGCATGGCCGGGGTGTTCATGATCTCGCTGGCCACGATCTGGTTGAAGACGCGGCTGATGCCGACTTGGCTGATCGCGACCACTTACCTTGTCGCGCTTGCCATTCTGATCGGCAGCGACTTCAGCAAGTGGCTGACCGTGGCGTTCCCGGTCTGGGTGCTGCTGGTCAGCCTGCTGGCCCTGGTTCGCGCAGGCGTCATCGACCTACATCACGACGACCCCGACGTCAGCTCAGGTGAAGCACCGACGCCGGGCAGGTCCTGACGGCCTCGCGGGCGTGCTCTTCCTCGGACTCCGGCACGTCCTCGGCGAGTAGCACGACGATGCCGTCGTCGTCCTGATCGAACAGTGCGTCCGAGATCATCACGCAGTTGCCCGAAGCGATGCAGTCGTCGTGATCGGCGCTTAGCTTCATCTCCATCACCACCTAACCAACAACGACCGTAACCCGTAAATGAAGTGGAACGACCGGAACTGGACATCGGCGACGTCCTCCGCCAGGGCCAGGTTCGGGAACCGCTGCAACAGTGCGGGCCACGCGATGCGCATCTCCATGCGGGCCAGCGGCGCCCCGAGGCAGTGATGCACCCCGTGGCCGAACGCCAGGTGCCCAGGTGCGCCGCGGCCGATGTCGAGCACGTCGGGCTCGTCGGTGAAGTGGGGATCGCGATTGCCCGCGGGCAGCGACGCGAACACCAGCTGGCCGGCCGGGATCGTCACGCCTGCGACCTCGACCTCGGCGGTGGTGATCCGCGGTATCGACGTCTGCACGATCGACAGCCAGCGCAGCAGCTCCTCCACGGCCGGGCCGACGGCGTCGGGGTCGTCGCGCACGGCGGCCAACTGGTCCGGGTGACGCAGCAGCGCAAGTGTGCCGAGCCCCAACATGTTCGACGTGGTCTCGTGGCCGGCCAGCAGCAGCAGACCCGCGATGCCGACGAGCTCGTCGTCGGTGCATTCGGCGCCGTGCTCGCGGACGAGCATGCCGAGGATGTCATCACCTGGGCGGCGGCGGGCGTCCGTCACCAGCGCGTGCATGTACTCGCGGCCTTGCCGGACGACGGCGAGCCGATCGGCAACCGGGAGCGACAGGTCGAGCTGGCGCGACGCTCGCTTCTGGAAGTCGGCGCGGTCTTCGTAGGGCACCCCGAGCAGTTCGCAGATCACCAGCGACGGGATGGGCAGGGCGAAGGACTCGACGAGATCCGCGGGCGTGCCGGCCGCCTCCATCGCGTCGAGGTGCTCGGTGACGATCTCGACGATGCGCGGCTCGAGCCGCTTCATGCGGCGGATGGTGAACTCGGGCGTGAGCATCCGACGCAGCCGCTGATGCTCGGGCGGGTCGAGCCCAAGCAGGTTGCCCGCGCGGGAGCTGGCCTGTTCCTCCTCGGACAGTTCGGGGGCGCCGGGCAGCACGAACCCGGGTGGACGCGCGTTGGCGAAGTGCTGGTGGTCGGACAGCATCGCCTTGACGTCGTCGTGGCGGGTCACGATGTACGTCTGCATACCGAACGCGTTGACGACGGACTGCACTCCGACGCCCTCCCGGAGTTCGCCGAGTTCGGGAGTGGGATCGAACGCGTTGCGCCGCATGTGCACCGGTGGCAGGGCAGGAGCTTGGGTCACCTCTTCGAAAGTACGCCTGACGCCGACGCCGGCGCAGACGACAATCGCGGCATGCCCCTCGAGGATTCGGTGAAGAAGGCCTTCGGGCTGGAGGGCGACGTGTGGCTTCGGCACGCCAACCCGTGGAGCGTCTACACCCGGATCCCGATCCCCGCGCTGCTCGTGGCCGCGGTGTGGGCGCGGCAGTGGCTCGGGGGGGTGGTGTCTGGCGGCGGTCGGCGTGGTGGTCGTGTGGATGATGGTGAATCCGCGCGCGTTCCCGCCGCCGAAGTCACTGGATCACTGGGCGTCGCGGGCCGTGCTTGGCGAGAAGTATTGGGGCGAAAGGAAAGCGCACCCCATTCCGAAGAACCACCGGGTCGCGCCGTGGGTGCTGACGGCGCTCAACGTCGCCGGGGTGCCGTTCGTCGTCTGGGGCGTGGTGCGCTACGACGTGTGGATGACCTTGTTCGGGCTGGCGCTGCACATGACGGGCAAGAACTGGTTCCTCGACCGCATGGCCCTGCTGTACGACGCCATGGTCGACGAGCCCGTCAGCCCGCCAGGAAGTCGCCCACCAGCCGATTGATCAGCGGGGGATCCTCCAGCGCGGCGAGGTGTGCGACGCCGTCGAGGACGACGAACCGCGCGCCAGGGATGGCGTCGGCCATCGCCTTGGTCTCGGGGTTTGGGAAGGTCGCGTCCTCGGCGCCCGCGACGACGAGCACGGGTGCGGTGACAGCTGCCAGCCGCGCGCGTTGATCCGGGCGGCGGGGCACCACGCTGCGCACCGCCCACGCGCTGGAGTCGATGTCGACGGACTGCACGGAGCGCCGCACGAAGTCGACGACGTCGGGCCGCGTGCGAAACGTCGTCGGGCCGAGGAAGGCATTGAGCACCGAGCGGGTCAGCGGCGGTCGGATGCCACCGATCAGCTTGGCCATCCGAAGCAGGAAGCCGTATTCGAACTTCTGCCACGACCCCGCGGCAGAAGCCGTGCAGTTCATGAGCACCGCGCGGCCGATGCGGTCGGGGTGGGCGGCGGCGAAGGTGCCGCCGATCATGCCGCCCCAGGAGTTGCCGACGAAGTGTGCGCGCTCGACGTCGAGTTCGTCGAGCACGTCGACGACGACCTGCGCGCACTCGTCGAACGTGAACGGGGCTGTGAGCCTTTGGCTTTCGCCATGCCCCGGTGAGTCGACGAGGATGACGCGGTAGTCGCGGCCGAAGTGGTCGGCCTGTGCGCGCCACATGTCACCGCTCATCAACAGGCTCGGCCAGAACACGATCGCTTCGCCGGTGCCGCCTGTGCGCACCCGCACGCGGCCGAGCGCGGTGTCGATGGTGTGGTCCTCCACGTCACCTACCTTAGTTGCGGTTGAGGGTGGCCTCCTCCAGATCCAGGCCGTGCAGCGCCGAGCGCAGCACCTCGTCGCTGATGGCACCCGCGTCGCGTTCGGCGATGAACGCCGCGCGTTCGGCCGCGAGCATCTCCAACCGCAGTCGCTTGAAGGACGATGCGGGGCTTTCGCCGATCTCGTCCGCGCCGCGCCCCAACCGCTCCCACGCCGCGCGTTGGCGCCGTTCGTTCCAGCCGCGCAGCACCTCGGCCGCATCGTTGGCATGAGACCCCGGCCGCTGCTCGGCGAGGATTTCGTCGAGTCGGGCGGCCGCAGCGGTCGCGGCCTTCGTCTGCGCCGCGGCCCGCTGCAACGTGTCCTGCTGGTCGTCGTCGCTGGAGACGTCGAGCACCCTGATCAACCAGGGCAGCGTCAGCCCGTGCAACAGCAACGTCCCGATCACCACGACGAACGTTAGGAAGACCAGCTGCGGACGCCCGGGGAAGGGCGCGCCGGAGCTTGTCGTCATCGGGACGGCGAACGCCGCGGCCAGTGACACCACCCCGCGCATGCCCGCCCACGCGACGATGAAAACCTCTGAGGGCGTGGGTTTTCGGGGCTCGCGCTCGCGGACGCTCGCCGACAACATGCGCGGCAGATACGCGAAGACGTACACCCACACCAGCCGCACCACGATGACCGTCGCCAGCACTGCCACCGACGCGATGGCCAGTGTCGCTGCCGAGATGCCCGCGAGCTCACCGACCACCGTGGGCAGCTGCAACCCGATGAGCAGGAACGCGAACGACTCCAAGATCAGCTGCACGGCCTTCCACACCGCGTCGTCCTGCAGCCGGGTCGCGTAGCCCGCTCGCGACGAGCGCTGGCCGAGGATGAGCGCGGCCACGACGACGGCGATCACGCCGGAACCGTGTACCTGCTCGGCGACGAAGTAGATGAAGAACGGCGCCACCAACCCGATCGCGCTCTCCACCATCGGGTCGTCGAACCACGTCCTCACGTACTCGATCACGCCGCCGATGAGGCCGCCGACGAGGACGCCACCCGCCGCCGCCAGCGCGAACGTCCCGAGTCCCGACTGCCACGTGGCGGCGGTGCCGATCGCCGCGGCCAGCGCCACCTTGTAGGCGGTCAGGGCCGTCGCGTCGTTGAGCAGGCTCTCGCCGCCCAGCAGGGTCATGATCTGGCGCGGCAGGCCGAGCCGACGGCCGATCGCCGCCGCCGACACCGCGTCCGGCGGCGCCACGATCGCGCCGAGCGTCAACGCCGCGGCGATCGTCAGCTCGGGCACCGTGTGGAACGCCACGAAACCGACGGCGAACGTCGTCGCCAGCGGAAGCCCGACCGCGAGCAGCCCGATGGGCCGCACGTTCCGGCGCAGGGCCACGTAGCTGCTCTCCAGGCCAGCCGACCAGAGCAGCGGGGGCAGGATGACGAACAACACCAGTTCGGGTTCGAGCTCGATGCCACCGAGGCCGGGGATCATCCCCGCCAGCAAGCCTGCGACGACGAGGGCCAGTGGCGCAGACACGTCGTACCGACGTGCCACCCCGGCGAACAACACCGAGATCACCAGTACTGCAAGCAGCGGGGCACCCACGTGCCGAACCTCCCTACCGATAGTTCACGACCAAGCCGCCCCTATCCTTGACAGCATGCGGAGGAGAACGCGACGCCGCGACACCGATGAGCGCTTGCGCAAAGAGCATGTCAGAGCTTCCCCGCCCCAAACCTGCGAGCACCTGGCCGAGGCTGCTGATGGCGACGAGCCGGCACCGTTGACCCCTGGCCGCTGCGGCGAGTGTTCGGAGCACGGCGGCGACACCTGGGCGCACTTGCGCATGTGTCTGACCTGCGGGCATGTCGGTTGCTGCGACTCCAGCCCGCATCAGCACGCCAACGCGCACTTTCACCAGACGGGCCACCCGGTGATGCGGTCCGTCGAGCCTGGCGAGAGTTGGCGGTGGTGCTATGTCGACATCCGATTGGGCTGAGGGTCTGGCAAGGTGGTCTCGCGATGAGTGAACCGACGCACGACGACGCCCCGACCCCTCCGACGGTGCTGCTGCTCGGCGCGGGCGACTCGGGCGGCGAGCTCGCATCGGCGTTCCGGCGCCTCGGCACCGTCGTCGCGCTCGAGCAGTGCGCCGACGCCGCGGCGGTGACGACTCTGATCGACGAGCACGCGCCGAGTTACGTCGTCGCGACGTCCGACGACGTCCCCGCCGACGTGCTGATCGCGGCCGCCGAGTGCGAGGGCGTCGAGGTGTTCCCCAGCCCCCGCGCCACGCGCCTGTCCGTCGACCGCGAGGGTTTGCGCACGCTCGCCGCCAACGAACTGGGCTTGCCGACGGTGCCGTTCTGGTTCGCGGGATCGGTGGAGGAACTCGCCGCCGTCGCCGAGCACGCCGGGTTCCCGCTGGCCGTCGGACCTGCAGCGGGCGCCCAGTCCGACGGGCGGTCGGTGATGCTGCGCACCGAGGACGTCGAACCGGCGTGGAAGGCGGCGACCCCAGGCGCTCCGCGGGTGATGGCCGAGTCGATCGTCGAGGTCGACGACGAGGTCACCTTGCTCACGGTGCGGACCACCGGCCAATCCGGTCCGGCGGTTCACTTCTGCGAACCCATCGGCCACCGCACTCACCCCGACGGGGCGTTGGAGGCGTGGCAGCCGCATGCGATGCCGTTGGCCGCGCTCGACGCCGCCCGCTCCGTCGCGGCCCGCATCGTCAACTCGCTCGGCGGGCGCGGCGTGTTCGGGGTCGAGCTGTTGCTGCGCGGCGACGAGGTGTACTTCGCCACCGTGGTCGCCGGGCCCGTCGACAGCGGCCTGGTTACGCTGCGCTCGCAACGGCTTTCGCAGTTCGAACTGCACTCAAGGGCCATCCTCGGGCTGCCGCTCGACACCATCACGATCTCGCCCGCAGCGGCGGAGGTGGGTGAAGGCGCGTCGCCTGCGGGCGTGCATGCCCTCGCCGAGGCGTTGGCGATCCCCGAGACCGACGTGCGACTTGTCGACGGAGCGTCCGTCGCGTTGGCCACCGCACCCGACGTCGTGCGGGCGCGGGACCGGGCGCACCGGGTGGCGGCCGCCCTCGGTGGGGCCGGTTAGTGAGTGAGTCCGAGCCGTCCGAACCGGTGCCCGAGTCGCCGGACCGGCCGACGATCGCACCCTTCTTGGGTGCGCTGGCAATCATCGTGCTCGTGGTGATCGGAATCTTCGCCGTCAACGCGTTCGACTCCCGTCCGCCGACTCCCGATCAGGAGCTCAGGGCCGCCGTCGTCGGACAGAATGACGCGCTCCAGCGCCAGAATTACGCCGACTATCGCGGCTTCACCTGTGCCGCCGCACAAGGCGTCGAAGCCGATGTCCTTGCTGGTCAGCGCGATTCGGTGGAGAAGAACGGTGAGCGCTACGTCGACGAGGTCTCCGACCTGCGGATCGACGGCGACAAGGCCACCGTCAAGGCGACCTACCACTTCGGCAAGAAACCCGACGACAAGTCGAGCTCCGAGGTGGCCCTCGTCCGGGAGGACGGGGCGTGGAAGGTTTGCGACAGGCAGACATGAGACACTCGCCGTCGTGAGCTACGCCGGAGACATCACGCCAGAAGAGGTGTGGGAACTGCTGAGCGACCACCCCGAGGCCGTACTCGTGGACTGTCGGACGGCTGCCGAATGGCGCTTCGTTGGGGTGGCGGACATCTCCAGCCTCGGGCGCGACGTCGTCTACGTCGAATGGAACGCGACCGACGGCTCGCACAACGACGGCTTCGTCGACGACCTCGTCGCGGCGGGTGTGACGCCGGGCGAGCGCCCCGTGGTGTTCCTGTGCCGTTCGGGTAACCGCTCCATCGGCGCCGCCGAGGCCGCGACGGCCGCGGGCATCGCACCGTCCTACAACGTGCTCGACGGGTTCGAGGGCAACCTCGACGAGCAAGGCCATCGCGGCGGCACCGGATGGCGGGCCATCGGACTTCCCTGGAGACAATCATGACCGAGGCTGGGTCGTCGGTACCTTCTGTGCGCATCCCGGCCGCCCTTCCCGAGGGCGTCAGCCAGGCGACCATCGGCGTGCGCGGTGGTCTGCTGCGGTCTGGTTTCGACGAGACGGCCGAGGCGATGTACCTCACCTCCGGCTACGTCTACGACACCGCCGCCGATGCGGAGAAGGCGTTCACCGGCGAGATCGACCGCTACGTGTACTCGCGGTACGGCAATCCGACGATCTCGATGTTCGAGGAGCGGCTGCGGCTCATCGAGGGCGCGCCTGCGGCGTTCGCGACGGCGACGGGCATGGCGGCGGTGTTCACGTCGCTCGGTGCGCTGCTCGCCACGGGTGACCGGCTGGTGGCCGCGCGCAGCCTCTTCGGATCGTGCTTCGTGGTGTGCAACGAGATCCTGCCGCGCTGGGGCGTCGAGACCGTGTTCGTCGA
Source organism: Mycobacterium sp. RTGN6 (assembly GCF_033804605.1). Classification (NCBI taxonomy): domain Bacteria; kingdom Bacillati; phylum Actinomycetota; class Actinomycetes; order Mycobacteriales; family Mycobacteriaceae; genus Mycobacterium; species Mycobacterium sp. RTGN6. The sequence continues at coordinate 98,466 of NZ_JAPZKZ010000008.1, read as the reverse complement.
CGGCGACGACCTCTCGCAGTGGGCGGAGGCGCTGAGCAAGCCCACGCAGGCGGTGTTCTTCGAGACTCCGTCCAACCCGATGCAGTCGCTGGTCGACATCGCCGCGGTGTGCGACCTCGCCCACGCGGCGGGCGCAAAGGTCGTGTTGGACAATGTCTTCGCGACGCCCCTGTTGCAGCAGGGCATGCCGCTTGGCGCCGACGTCGTGGTGTACTCGGGCACCAAGCACATCGACGGTCAAGGCCGAGTGCTGGGTGGCGCGATCCTCGGCGACAAGGAGTACATCGACGGACCCGTGCAGAAGCTGATGCGCCACACCGGTCCCGCAATCAGCGCGTTCAATGCCTGGACGTTGCTGAAAGGCCTTGAGACGCTTGCCGTTCGGGTGGACTACTCGAACCGCTCCGCACATCGGGTCGCTGAGTTCCTCGAAACTCATCCCTCGGTGTCGTGGGTGAAGTACCCGTTCCTGGAGTCGCACCCGCAGTACGACCTGGCCAAGCGCCAGATGAGTGGCGGCGGCACCGTCGTCACGTTCGAGCTCAACGGTGGCAGCAAGGAGCGTGCCTTCGAGGTGCTCGACAAGCTGCGCCTGATCGACATCTCCAACAATCTCGGCGACGCGAAGTCCTTGATCACCCACCCTGCCACCACCACTCACCGCGCGATGGGCCCCGAGGGCCGCGCCGCGATCGGACTGGGCGATGGCGTCGTCCGGGTGTCGGTGGGGCTGGAGGGCACCGAGGACCTGATCACCGACCTGGACCAGGCGCTGGGCTAAATGTCCAAGGCGAGTGCGGCGAAGAAGGCGCGCAGGAAGCGGCGGCTGGTCGCGCGCAACGAGCGCTGGCTACCCCCTGACGTCCACGCCGACATCGAGGGCGTGGCCCAGATCGCGAATCAGATCATCCCCAGGGGTTGGGAATTCGACCGCGACTTCTCCACCGAGGACTACCTCACCTGGTACTACCCACCGTCGGCCATCGAGGTCGACGACGACGACGAGACCACCGAGGCGGTCACGCGAATCTGGGTCAGCGATCCCGAGGAGCCGCACGTCATCCTGGTCGGCGCCGGCGGAGGCGACGCGGTCTTGACGGTCGAGAAACTCTTCGAACGGCTCGAGCTCATCGAGGCATACCGCGCGGGTGAGGCCGAGCCGGGGCTGGCCTAAAGGTTCCCCTAATTCGGTGCCTGCTGCGCGGGATTCAGGACTATAGTCGGGCCGTGACCAGCGGGGATGCGCTGACCGGGCGGGACGCAGAGCTGGCGGAGTTACGCCGTGCGCTCAGTGGGGTCGGCAAGTATGCGGGTGTGGTGATCGCCGGGGCGGCCGGCGTGGGCAAGACGCGGCTAGCGCGCGAGCTCATCGGCCGGGCCGCGGCCACCGGACTGCCAACGAACTGGATCGTCGGGACGGCGTCTGCGCGTCCAATTCCGTTGGGTGCGTTCACCACAACGCTGTCTAGCGAGGCGATGGCGGCCGTCGCCGCGCCCGCGCCCAGCGTGCGCCGCGTCATCGACTCGCTCGTCGGTGCGGGCAGCAACGGCCGGTGCCTGATCGGCATCGACGACGCGCATCTGCTGGACGGGTTCTCCGCGCACGTCGTTCACCACCTCGCACAGACCCGCGAGGCGCGACTGGTGGTCACCCTTCGCACTGGAAACGCCGCGCCCGACGCCGTGACGGCGTTGTGGAAGGACGGGCTGCTGGCGAGGCTCGACCTGGACCCGCTGACCGAGGACGCCACCCGCTCGATGGTGGAGCGCACGCTGGGCGGCCCGATCGACGCCCGTAGCGCCAAGCGGTTCTGGAAGCTCACCAGCGGCAACCCGCTGTACTTGCAGCAACTGATCAGGGACCAGGTGGCGGCCGAACGCTTCCACAAGGCGGCCGGGTACTGGATCTGGGACCGTGACGTCGCGGTGTCGCAGAGCATGAGCGACCTCGTCGGCAGCCAGTTGGATCGGTTGCCGCCCGAACTCGCCCGCGTGGTCGACACGCTGTCGCAATGTGAGCCACTTGAGGTCGAGGTGCTGACCGACGTGGTCGGACGAGAGCACGTCGAGGCCGCCGACGCAATGCACCTGATCACGGTCGAGCGCTCCGGCACCACCTTGCTGGCCCGGCTCGCCCATCCGCTGTTCGGGGAGCTGCGGCGGGCGGCGGTCGGTGAGCTACACCAGTCGAAGGTGCGCGGCGAGCTGGCCCGGCGCCTGTACGACACGGACGATCGCGATCCGCAGGCGACGGTCCGTCGCGCACTGCTGGTGCTGCAATCGGACTTGGCGCCCGATCCGGGGCTCTACCTCGAGGCCGCCCGCCACTCGATGCAGCTGCTCGACCTGGACCTCGCCGATCAGTTCGCCGGAGCCGCAACGGCACTCGGCTCGGTCGAGGCGGTCGAGCTTCAGGCGCTCAACCGATTCCTCGCCGGCGACGGCGCAAAGGCCAAGGAGCTGCTCCGCGGGCTCGTTGCCCGCCCCGACGCGGACCGCCACCGCTGGGCCACCGTGCTGGCGGCGAACCTGATGTGGATGCTGGCCAAGCCCGGTGAGGCCGCCGACGTGCTCGCGGAGTTGGCGGCGGGGCCCGAGACCGACGCGGAACGCGCCGAGCGGCTCGCCGTCGAGGCCTGTGTCGACGCGGTGTTCGCGCGGTGCGTCGACGCGCAGCAGAAGGCTAGGACCGCACTAGATTCCGAGGGCCTGTCCGATCTGTCCGCGATGCTGGCGACGGTGGCGATGGTGATGTCGTGTGGTGCGCTCGGCAACGACGACGAGATCACCCCGGCGGCCGCAGCCGCGCTGGAACGCGCGACCAACTCGTATGAGACCTCGCACATGCGGTTCTGGTTCCTCGGCGTCTACGCAAGGGCATGCCGCCTGACGGGTCGCATCACCGAATGCGTCGACGCGGCGACGACGCTCGCGGAGTCCGCCAACGACGTGCCCGGGCTGGCGTATGCCAACCTGGTCTTCCTGTTCGGCAGCGCGCGGCTGATGCGCGGTGACCTGGAGGAGGCGGGCCGGCTGCTGCGGGAAGCTCTCGCGGGGGTCGAAGACCATGCCGTCACAACGGGTTTGCGGCCCGCGTGCGCCTTCGCGCTGACCGAGCTGTACGCCAAGCAGTGCCGGCCCGAGGAAGCCGCCGAGATGCTGGCCGTGGCCCGCCACGCCGTCCCCGACGACTTCCTGTTCATGCAGACGGGGCTGGCGTTGGCCACGGGTTGGACGCTGGCGGCGGGTGGCTCGCTCGCCGAGGCGATCGACACGGTGCTGACGGAGGCGAGGGTGGCCCGCGACCGGCAGCAGCCAACGCACGAGGTGGCGTGTCTGCAGGCGGCCCTGCAGTGGGGCGTCGTCGACGGGCTGGACGACATCGTCAAGCGGACGCGCGAGCTCGCCGACGCCTTGGCGCTGCCCCTCGCCGACGCCGTTGCCGCCCATGCCGATTCGCTGCATGCGCACAGCGGCGAGGGCCTGCTGGAGGCGTCGCGGGCGTACGAGGCGATCGGCGACCGGTGCACCGCGGCGGACACGGCCGCGCAGGCGGCGGCGGCCTTCACGGCCGCGCAGCATCGCGGACGTGCCCAGTTTGCCGCCTCGGCAGCCGAGCAGCTGGCAGGCGAATGCGGTGGGCTGTGCACGCCTGCCACGCGAAGCGCGACCGCGCCCGTGCCGTTGACGGGCAGGCAGCGCGAAGTCGCCGAACTCGTGGCGGCCAGCCTCACGAACAAGGAGATCGCCGACAAGCTGGTCATGTCGGTGCGCACCGTAGAAGGCCACCTGTTGCGGGCGTGTCAGCGCCTCGGCGTCACCACCCGCCGCGAGCTGGCGGAGATCATGCGCAGGGGGATGGGCCCTACGTCTCGTTGACGCCGGTCGAGGACTGCGCGCGGTCTTCGTAGTCCCTGCGTGCCGTGGTGTCGAAGTCGAGGAACACGCGGTCGGTGCCCGTCTTCCTGGCGAGCCAACGCCGCGCGCGGGGGCCGAGCATCGACGTGGCCGCACCGACGAACCGCAGCGGAGCAGGCACCGACACGTGGGTCTTCGGCTTGTCGAGCGCCTTCACGATCGCCGCCGCGATGTCCTCGGGCTGAACGGGCTTCTGCGCGCCGGTGGCATTGGTGCCCGCGATGAGCTCCGTGTTGGTGAACGTGGGCAGGATGACGGTCACCTCGACGCCTTGCGGCGCGAACTCGTCGGCCATCGCGGTGGACAGCCCGACCACCGCGAACTTCGTCCCTGCGTAGACGACCTGGCCCGGCACGGCGACCATGCCCGACATCGACGCGACGTTGACGATGTGTCCCCTGCGCCGGCGGACCATCTCGGGCAGCACCAGCTGGCAGCCGGTGAGCACGCCGTAGAGGTTGACCTCGATCGCGGAGCGCATCGCCTGCTCGGACTGTCCGAGGAACGGACCGACGGGCATCACGCCCGCGTTGTTGATCAACACGTCGACGTGGCCCTGCCCGTCGGTGCGGGCCTTGTCGAGGAACGTCGCGAACGACTCCTTGTCGGTGACGTCCAACGGATAGCCGCTGACCTGGCCGAACTTGGCCAGCTCGGTGACTGCCGATTCGAGCACCGCGACGTCGCGGTCGCCGATGACCACCCGCGCGCCCCTGCTCAACAGCGCCTTGGCAGTGGCGTGGCCGATGCCGCGCGCGGCACCCGTGATGGCGACGGTCTTGCCCCTGATGTTGTCCATGACGGCGAACTTTACACGTGTCAAGTTTGGTTTCAAAAGGGTCGTTGCTCGAACGACCTCGGGGCATTTGCAATCACGCCGAGTGGAACCGGCAGTTTGGAATGCGGCCGCCCTGTGTGCGTTGGAGAGTTAGGTGATGCCAGTGTCAGCCGTGAACCATCTGCGCTTCGTCACGGTCGGTCAGGACGATCCGCTGGCCGAACCGTTACTGGCCGAACTCGCCGTCGAGTACGCCACCCGATACGGCGGGACCGTCGCGGGCGTGGACAGGTGGCTGCGGGGCTACCCGGCGGAGGAGTTCGCCGCGCCGGGAGGGGGCATGCTCGTCGGGCTTCTCGCGGGCGAGCCCGTCACGGGTGGAGCGTTCCGCCGCTTCGACGAGCGGACGGCCGAACTGAAGCGCATCTGGACCGATGCGCGCTTCCGGCGGCGGGGTCATGCGCGCTTGCTGCTCGACGCGCTCGAACGCGAGATCGCGTCCCGCGGATATCGCCGGGTGTACCTCACGACGGGTGACCGCCAGCCCGAGGCCGAGGCGCTGTACCTGGCCGCGGGGTACGCGAAGCTCGACGAGCCGCTGCCTGCCGAGGGCGAGGTCTACCCGATGGCGTTCGCGAAGGAACTCGAATGACGGACCTGCTCCACGTGGCCGTCGCACTCGAGGGTTACGGATGGCACCCCGAGGCGTGGCGCCACACGCCGAACCGCCCGTCGGTGTTCAGCGGGCGGTACTGGGCCGGCCTGGCGGCCACCGCCGAGCGCGGCCGAGTCGACTTCGTCACGTTCGACGACGGGCTGACGCCGCAGCGACGGCGCCGGCCGGAACTCGAATCACGTTGGTTCGCAGGGCGACTCGACGCGGTACTAGTCGCGTCGCGGGTCGCGCCCACCACCAAGCACATCGGACTGATCCCGGTCGCGACGGTCACCCACACCAAGCCGTTGAACGTATCGAAGGCGATCGCGACGCTGGACCTCGTCTCCCACGGCCGGGCCGGGTGGCAGCCGCGAGTCAGCGGCACCGCGCACGAGGCGGCACTGTTCGGTCGCCGCGACGTCGGTGACGTCGACCTGTTCGCCGAGGCCGTCGACGCCGTCGACGTGGTGCGCCGGGGGTGGGAAGGCTGGAACCAGCCGGTCGTCGCGGCGCTCGCCCACGCGCGGCCCATCTACGAGTTCGCCGCGCGCAGCGCCGAGCTGGTGTTCGTCACCCCGTCCGATGACGGCGCATTGCGCTCGATCCTCGGTGAGGTCGCCGAGGTGGGCGGCGCGCATCTGAAGGTCTACGCCGACGTGTACGTCACGTCGGACGGGACCGTCGACCGGCGATCCGACGCCTACGTGTACTGCGGCACCGCAGCCGAATTGGTCGAGCTGGTGCTGAGGTGGCATGCCATCGGAATCGACGGGGTCCGGCTGCGGCCCGCCGTCAACGCCGTCGACCTGCCATTCATCGTCGACGAGTTCGTGCCCGCCCTGCGCGAGGCCGGGGCATTTCGATCCGAATACGGCGACGAGCCGCTGCGGTCCCGGCTGGGACTGTCCGTCGCCACCAATCTCCATGCAGAGTCGAGGCACCCGTGAACGTTCCGCTGTCGATACTCGACCTCGCGCCGATCAGCGCGGGCAGTGACGCCGCAACGGCGCTGCGCAACACCGTCGAGCTGGCCCAACACGCCGACCGATGGGGGTATCGGCGGTACTGGCTCGCCGAGCATCACTTCGTCGCGGTGGCGAGCTCGTCGCCCGCGGTGCTCATCGGGCAGCTCGCCGCCGCGACCGAACGGATCCGGGTCGGGGCAGCGGCGGTGCAACTCGGCTACACGACGGCAGTGGCCGTCGTCGAGTCCTTCGGCATCCTCGATGCCTTGCACCCGGGTCGCATCGACCTCGGCATCGGGCGCTCCGGTCAGCGCCGCCGCGAGGCCAACGAGACGCAGGCGCCGAGGCCGAAGTCGGCGCCGCGGGAATGGCACGAGGTGGACGGCGTCGTCGTGCCCGCCCCGTTCGACATGAGCGCCCTGATGCGCAATCCGGTACTGCGGGCACAGATGTCGGTACTTCAACAGCCCGACGCCGTGGCCCCCGACTTCGCCGACCAGGTCGACGACATCCTCGCGATGCTCGGCGGGACCTACACCGTCGACGATTTCGACGTCCGTGTCACGCCCGCCGCGGGAACCGGGCTGCGGCCGTGGGTGTTCGGAAGCAGCAAGGGTCAGAGCGCCAGGGTTGCCGCGGCGCGCGGGCTGCCGTTCGTCGCCAGCTACCACATCACCCCGGCCACCGCACTCGAGGCGATCGAGGTGTACCGCAACGACTTTCAACCCTCGGCGGAACTGCCGGAACCCTACGTCGTGGTGTCGGCCGACATCGTCGTAGCCGATGACACCGCCACCGCACGACACCTGGCGTCGAGCTACGGCCATTGGGTTTACTCCATCCGGGCGGGTGGTGGCGCGGCCCCGTACCCGGATCCTGACTCGGTCGAGCCGCTGACCGAGGAGCAGGACGAGCTCACCAGGGACCGCACCGCAACGCAGTTCGTCGGCGACTCCGACGAGGTGGCCCACAAGCTCGACACCCTGCAGCGCGCGACGAGGGCCGACGAACTGGTCGTGACGTCGGTGACGTACCGCCAGGAGGACCGGCTGGCTTCACATCGGCTGCTGGCGCAGCGTTGGGGCCTGGGGTGAGGGAAGGCAAGCAGCGCAAGAAGATCCACCTCGGTGCGCGCTTCCCTGACTCGGACAGTCGGCTCGAGTTCGAATCGTTCCAGCAGCTCGCCCAGACCGCGGAGCGCGGGCTGTTCGACTTCATCCTCCTGCCCGAGGGGCACCCGGACACCCTTTCGATGCTCGCCGCGCTGGCGGCGGTCACGGAGCGGCTCGGACTGGTGGGCACCGTCAACACCACGGTCAACGAACCATTCGAGGTGGCAAGGCAATTCGCCACCCTGGATCACCTATCGGACGGGCGAGCGGCCTGGAACATCGCGACGTCGCACTCCGACGGGTACGAACGGGCCGCGGAGTTCCTGACCGTGGCACGCGAGTTCTGGGACAGCTGGGACGCCGACGCGATCCGAGCCGACGAGTCGACCGGCGTGTACGTCGACCCCGACCGGGTGCACGACGTGTCGCACCGCGGCGCGCACTTCGACGTCCGCGGACTCACGACACTGCCCGCGGGGCCGCAGGGCCATCCGATCCTGCTGCAGGCGGGTGACTCGGCTGACGGGCGCGACTTCGGGGCCCGGCACGCCGACGCACTGTTCACCCCGCACGCCGACCTCGTGTCGGGCCAGAATTACTACGCCGACGTCAAGGCTCGCGTGGTCGCCATTGGGCGAGATCCCGCCCAGGTCAAGGTGTTTGCCGTTGCCACGGGTGGGCTCGGTGACACCCCCGAACAGGTTGCCGACGAACTCGACCTCCACGTCCAATCCGACGCGTGCGATGGGTTCATCCTGACCCCGGATGGTCTCGATGACTTCGTCGCGAAGGTCGTCCCGCTCCTGCAGGAGCGGAGCGCGTTCCGGTCCGAGTACACCGGCACCACCCTGCGCGACCATCTGGGGGTGACGGCCGGACTACGCTGAGTAGCGGGGTGAGGCGGTGCACATGCTGTCGCAGACGGTAGTGGGATGGCTGTTACTCGCTGGTGCGCTGCTGACGTTCGCGGTCGGCATCGCCATGCGGGTGGTCGTCGGCCGTAGCCGTGAGACCGCGCTGGTTGCGCGGATCGTCCGCGGCTTCCGTGAGACCCGCGTGGCCCGGGTGCTTTTCGGGCCAATCGGCAATGACGCACTCGATGACGGCGAACTCGACGCGATGATCCTGATGCCCGCGATCATCATCGGCTGCGGACTGTGCCTGGTGGCGGTCTTCCTCCTGGGCTACGCCGTGCTCACCTGATCGCCGACCGTGCACACCACCGCGAGCGCATCGTTGGTCGCGTCGACCCCGGAGTCCCCGATGCACGCCTCGAGCCGAGACCGAAGTTCCTCCTGGACGCTTGGATCCAAGGTGAGCACGTTGGAGTAGGTGGTCACCATGTTCACCCAACGCTCGGTCGGGTAGTGCAGGTGGTCGACGTGGCGCCGGCGTTCGCTCGCCAAGCCGGCTTCGGTGAGCAGCGGCCCGAGCTCGTCACCCTCGACGTAGACGGACGGCCGCTGCCATTCGTCCAGCAGGCCGGCGTATGCGCGATCGAGCTGCTGCCTGTCGGGCGTGACGGGAGCGACGCGGTTCCAGAGCAGCGCCAGCCGTCCACCCGGGTTGAGCAGCGCTGCGACCTTGCGCAACGCGAGTCGAGGTTCGACCCAGTGGAACGACTGCGCGAACACCACCATGTCGAAGCTGCGGCCCGCCGGATCCCACGCCTCGAAGGTCGCCACCTCGACGGAAAGTCCCTTCTCGGAGGCGACACGCGCCATCTGCGAATCGGGTTCCACGGCAAGGACGTTGGCCCCCGCCTGGGCTAGCTGCATGGACGCGATGCCGGTGCCCGCGCCGACGTCGAGGACGCGGAGGCCGTCGCGCTGCACCAACTCCGCGATGAGCGCCTCGGGATAGTGCGGACGGTTCGCGTCGTAGCTTTGGGCGGCGGAGCCGAATGCCTCGGCCCTGCGCCGATCGCGATGGACCGGAGCGCGTTCGGTCACCGCGCGGCCCGCTCTGCGGCCTCCAGGATGGACCCACGCCACACCGGGCCGTGTCCTGGCAGCAGCACGTTGGTGTCGAGCATCCCGAGCGCGGCGAGGCTGCGCACGCACCCGTCCTGGTCGTGATTGAAGATGCCGGGCAGCAGCTGCGGGCCGCTGCGCGTCGACACCGGATGGCCGGTGACGAGCGCGTCGCCGCTGACCAAGACCCCGTCGACCAGGTACGAACAGTGCCCGCCGGTGTGCCCCGGTGACGGGATGGCCATCGGAGTGCCAGGCAACGCGGCCGCCACCTGCTCGGTCAAGGCATGCGCCGTCGGAATGCCGGCACGCGTCAGGGCGCCCTTCATGCCGATCTCCAGCGACCACTTGACGTAGCGCGGCTGCCACATCTTGGTGGCCAGGTCCAGCAGTGACACCTGCTCGAGGTACTCGCGATGCGCGTGGCCGACCTCGGCTTCGTGGCAGAACACTGGTGTGCCATGGGTTTTCGCGAACCAGATCGCCGTCCCGAAGTGGTCGACGTGAGCGTGGGTCAGCAGGAACGCGTGAATGTCGTCGACGTCGAAGCCCAGCGTGCGAATCGACGTGAGCACGTCGTCGCGCTGCCCGGGGAATCCGGCGTCGATGATCAGCAGCCCGTTGTCATCGGCGACCAGCGTCCAGTTGACCAGGTCGGTGTGGGCGAAGTGGACGGTGTCGGTGATCTGGTGCAATTCGACCGAACTCGCCACACCGTCAGTCTAGGCGGATCCCAAGGGGCTCCGAGTGCCCGGGGAATACGCAACGGGGCTCGAGGAGTAGAAACGTAACGTGGCTCAACTCAAACTGGGATACAAGGCGTCGGCGGAGCAGTTCGCCCCACGCGAACTCGTCGAACTCGCCGTCGCGGCCGAAGCGCACGGCATGGACAGCGCCACCGTCAGCGATCACTTCCAGCCGTGGCGTCACGAGGGCGGGCACGCGCCGTTCTCGCTGGCCTGGATGACCGCCGTCGGCGAGCGCACCGAGCGGCTGATCCTGGGCACGTCGGTATTGACCCCGACCTTCCGATACAACCCGGCGGTCATCGCGCAGGCATTCGCGACGATGGGGTGTCTGTACCCCGACCGGATCTTCCTGGGTGTGGGCACCGGAGAGGCGCTCAACGAGATCGCCACCGGGTACGAGGGGGAGTGGCCCGAGTTCAAGGAGCGCTACGCCCGGCTGCGTGAGTCGGTGCGGCTGATGCGCGAGCTGTGGCTCGGCGACCGGGTCGACTTCGAGGGTGAGTACTACAAGACCAAGGGCGCGTCGATCTACGACGTGCCCGAGGGCGGCATCCCGATCTACATCGCCGCGGGCGGGCCGCAGGTGGCCAAGTACGCCGGGCGCGCTGGTGACGGGTTCATCTGCACGTCGGGCAAGGGCGAAGAGCTCTACAAGGACAAGCTGATCCCCGCGATGCGCGAGGGCGCGGAGGCAGCGGGCAAGAACCCCGACGACGTGGACCGGATGATCGAGATCAAGATCTCCTACGATCCCGACCCCAAGAAGGCACTCGAGAACACCCGATTCTGGGCGCCGCTGTCGCTGACCGCCGAGCAGAAGCACAGCATCAACGACCCCATCGAGATGGAGAAGGCCGCCGACGCGCTGCCCATCGAGCAGGTCGCCAAGCGCTGGATCGTCGCGTCGGATCCCGACGAGGCCGTCGAGATGGTCGGCCAGTACGTGACGTGGGGGCTGAATCACCTGGTGTTCCACGATCCTCGACAGGATCAGCGGCGCTTTCTTGAACTCTTCAAGAAGGATCTGGAGCCGCGCCTGCGCAAGCTGGGGTGATTTGGCAGGCTGGCAGTCGTGCCCAGCTCCATTTACATCGCGTCGCCCGAGGGTGACACCGGCAAGTCGACCATCGCACTGGGCATCCTCCACCGGCTGGCAGCCACCGTCGCGAGGGTGGGCGTGTTCCGGCCCATCACCAGGATGGGCGAGGAGCGCGACTACATCTTGGAGCTCCTGCTCGCCCACACCACGGCCGGGCTGAGCTACGAGGAGTGCGTCGGCGTCGGGTACGCGCAGCTGCACGAGGATCCCGACACTGCGATCGGCGACATCGTCGACCGCTACCACCAGATGGCCGAGCGATGTGACGCCGTCTTGATCGTCGGCAGCGACTACACCGACGTGGCCTCTCCCAGCGAGCTCTCGGTCAACGCGCGGATCGCGGTGAACCTCGGGGCGCCGGTGGTGCTTGCCGTGCGGGCGGCCGACCGGACGCCCGACGACGTCGCGCACGTCGTCGAGCTGTGCCTGGCGGAACTCGCGGGCCAGCACGCCCACACGGCGGCGGTGGTCGCGAACCGCTGTGACCCAGCCGAACTCGACGCGGTGGCGGCCGCACTCAAGCGCATCGAGCCCGACGGCGTTGGGTGCTACGTGCTTCCGGAGGAGCCGCTTCTGGTGGCCCCGTCGGTCGCGGAGCTGCGGGACGCGGTGCACGGGACGCGCATCAGCGGCGACGAGGAGCTGATGAACCGCGAGGCGCTCGGCGTGCTGGTGGCGGGCATGACGGCCGAGCACGTGCTGGAGCGACTCACCGACGGCATGGCGGTCATCACCCCTGGCGACCGTTCGGACGTTGTGCTGGCGATGGCGAGTGCCCATGCCGCAGCGGGCTTTCCGTCGCTGTCGTGCCTCATCCTCAACGGCGGGCTACCACTGCACCCGTCGATCGCGGCACTGGTGGCGGGGCTCGGGCTGCGGCTGCCCATCGTCGCGACCGAACTCGGCACGTACGACACTGCGCGGGCGGTCGCGTACGCGCGGGGCCGGGTCACTGCGAGCTCGCAGCGCAAGATCGACACCGCGCTGGAACTGATGGACACCTACGTCGACACCGCGGAACTCATTGCGCAACTGTCGATTCCGATACCCTCGGTGGTCACCCCGCAGATGTTCACCTACCAGCTGCTCGACCGGGCGCGGTCGGACCGCAAGCGCATCGTGCTCCCCGAGGGCGACGACGACCGCATCCTGAAGGCCGCCGGCCGGCTGCTGCAGCGTTCGGTCGCCGAGCTCACCATTCTCGGTGACGAGCCGGCCGTCCGGGCGCGCGCGGCCGAGCTCGGCGTCGACCTGTCCGAGGCCGTCGTGCTGGATCCGCGGACCAGCGAGCTGTGCGACCAGTTCGCCGAGCAGTACGCGGAATTGCGCAAACACAAGGGCGTCAGCGTCGAGCAGGCGCGCGAGACCATCCACGATGTCTCGTACTTCGGCACGATGCTGGTGCACAACGACATGGTCGACGGCATGGTGTCGGGAGCGCGGCACACGACGGCGCACACGGTCAAGCCAGCGTTCGAGATCATCAAGACGACCCCAGGGGTGTCCACGGTGTCGAGCATCTTCCTGATGTGTCTGGCCGACGAGGTGCTCGCGTATGGCGACTGCGCGATCGTTCCTGACCCGACGTCGGAACAGCTGGCGGACATCGCCATCTCGTCGGCGCGCACCGCCGCGCAGTTCGGCATCGATCCGCGGGTGGCGATGCTGTCGTACTCGACGGGCACGTCGGGGACGGGCGTCGACGTCGACAAGGTAAGGGCCGCAACTGAACTGGTGCGAACGCGGGAACCAGCACTACTGGTGGAGGGGCCCATTCAGTACGACGCCGCGGTGGAGCCGTCCGTGGCCGCCACGAAGATGCCGGAGTCGAAGGTCGCCGGCCGTGCGACGGTGCTGATCTTCCCCGACCTGAACACCGGCAACAACACGTACAAGGCCGTTCAGCGCAGCGCGGGCGCCATCGCCATCGGTCCGGTGCTGCAGGGGCTGAACAAGCCGGTCAACGACCTGTCCCGCGGCGCGCTCGTCGAGGACATCGTCAACACGGTGGCCATCACCGCGATCCAGGCGCAGGGCAAGTGAGTAATCCTCGCACGGTGCTGGTGATCAACTGTGGCTCGTCGTCGTTGAAATACGCAGTGGTCGAACCCGATACGGGACGGCTGGTGGTCGACGGCATCGTGGAGCGCATCGGCGAGGCGGAGGTGCCCGATCACGAGGCGGCGCTGCGGGCGGCGTTCGACGCGCTCGCCACCGACGGGCACGTGCTCGACGAACTCGGGCTCGTCGCAGTCGGGCACCGGGTGGTCCACGGCGGACCCGACCTGTACCAGCCGACCGTCGTCGACGACGAGCTGATCGAGACGCTCGAGACCCTCTCGCCGCTGGCGCCGCTGCACAATCCGCCCGCGTTGCTCGGCATCGAGGTCGCCCGCCGCGTGCTCCCGGACCTGCCCCACGTCGCGGTGTTCGACACCGCGTTCTTCCACGATCTTCCGCCTGCCGCGGCGACTTACGCGATCGACCGGGACGTGTCCGCGCAGTGGCACATTCGGCGGTACGGCTTCCACGGGACGTCGCATCAGTACGTCAGCGAGCAGGCCGCCGAGTACCTGCAGGCGCCGCTCGAATCGTTGAGCCAGATCGTGCTTCACCTCGGAAACGGGGCGTCGGCGTCGGCCATCGTGGGTGGTCGTCCGCTGGACACCTCCATGGGGCTGACGCCGATGGAGGGGCTGGTGATGGGCACGCGCTCAGGCGACGTCGACCCCGGTCTCATCATGTACCTCTGGCGCACGGCGGGGATGAGCGTCGAGGACATCGAGTCGATGCTGAACCGGCGCTCCGGCGTGTCGGGCCTCAGTGGGGACATCGACTTCCGCGTGCTGCACAGGCGGATCGAATCAGGCGACGAGGCAGCGCAATTGGCCTACGACGTGTACATCCACCGGCTGCGCAAGTACATCGGCGCCTACCTCGCGCTGCTCGGGAGTGCCGACGTCATCACGTTTACCGCGGGCGTCGGCGAGAACGACGCGGCCGTCCGGCGGGACGCGCTGAGCGGCCTTGCGCCGCTCGGCATCGAACTCGACGAGCACCTCAACGAGAGCCCCGCCAAGGGGCCGCGACGGATCTCGGCCGACAATTCGCCGATCACCGTGCTCGTCATCCCCACCGACGAGGAGCTCGCGATCGCGCGGGCGTGCGTGGCGCTCTCGTAACTCGTGTCGAGTCTTCTCGGGGAAGGAGCCGATAGTCAATAGCGTTACATATCAACGTAATTGCTCATTTGATGGTTACTCCGGCGTCGACCTTGAATTGCAAACCGGTAACGAATCGCGCCTCGTCGGAGACGAGATACAAGACGGCATTGCTGACGTCTACCGGCTCGACGCATGGCGTCGGCATTGCGTTGACGAAGGTGGGGATCAGATCGGCTCGCTCTCCGCCCAACAAGTCTCCGAGGGCATGCGGGATCATCCCGGTCGCCACGCCCGTGGGATGCACGGAATTGACCCGGATGCTCTGTGCGGCCAGTTCGTTGGCCAACGCGATCGTTAAGCCGACCACGCCCATCTTGGACGCGGTGTAGGGCACCTGGAGCGGGTAGCCCGTCAGCGCGCCGGCGGAGCTGATGTTCACGAGGCTGCCTCCGCCCTGAGCTAGCAGGTGAGGAATGGCCGCTGCGCACGTGTTCCACGTTCCGATCAAGTTGACGTCGACAACTGTCCGCCATTGCTCTTGAGTTGTCTTGTCCCAACTCCCAACAGTCAACACACCGGCATTGGCTACCGCTGCGTCCAAGCCGCCTAGTTCGTCGACAGCGTCGTCGACCACTTGCCGCATTGCTACATCGTCACGGATATCGACGACCCGACTCACACAGCGGCGGCCGAGATCGGCGACCAGCGACGCCGTCTCAGCAAGCTCCGCTTCGCTTGCCAACGGGTAATCGATATGCGGCAACGACGCGCAGATGTCAACTAGGACAAGGTCCGCACCCTCCTCGGCGAGCCTCAGTGCGTGGCTACGCCCCATCCCACGGGCGGCTCCGGTCACAAGAACACGTTTGCCCAATACTCGATGGGATTTCGATGTTGTCATCAAAGCGCTCCTTCTGTTATCGCGACTGAGGGCGGCATGGGTGTCACACACTCCCGAAATGAAACGCCCTCGCTTGGGCGCGACAGGCTCCAACGTCCGACGCCATCAGCGGACTACGCGTACGGGCACACGGGAGTATCCCGCGACGTTTTGCATGGTTACCTTCTGCAGACTGTCCCAGTCGACTTCGTATTGGGGCATGAAGTCGAGAAGATGTTCCAGTGCAACTGCGGCTTCCAGACGTGCGAGCGCAGCGCCGAGACAGCTGTGGATGCCGTAGCCGAGCCCGAGGTTCTGAGCCTTGGACCGGTCACGGTCGATATCAAAGGCTTCGGGGTCGCTAAAGGCTTCAGGGTCACGGTTGGCGGCGGCACCCATGAGGAAGACGGGCTTGCCGGCGGGGATGGTGCCGCTGGGAAGATGAGCTTCTCTCAGCGTGTAACGGACGTTGTATTGAACGGGTCCGACGTAGCGCAGCAGCTCCTCAACCGCATCGGGAATCTTCGTACGGTCGTCGAGAAGTTTCTGCCATTGATCCGGGTTCTGGGCGAATACGACGGCCGCGCTGCCGATCAGTTTGGTGACCGTCTCGGCGCCGGCGCCGCCGAGAAGAACTGCGAAGCCGGTGATTTCCTCGTCATCGAGGCGACCAGGCTGACCGTCCTCACGGGTGATCTCAGCAGAGATCAACCGACTAATCATGTCGTCTTCCGGGTTGGCCCGGCGTTCTTGAACGAGGCCGTAGTAATAGACGGCGGCCTCGATATTGGCCTTCATGTTGGTTTCGTTCCACTCGAGTTGCCCGGGGTCGCGGTGCAGGCTGGTGTCTATCCAGTGGCGGACCTGCTGGCGATATTCGGCGGGAACACCGGCCATTCTGGTGATGACCTCAACGGGAAACGGTCCAGAGAAATCCTGGACCACGTCGAAGTGGTCGGGGTCTGCCTTCGAGAGGTAGTGGCCGACGACCTCGATGACCGTGGCTTTCTGGGACTGCATGGCCCGGGGAGTAAAGGCCTTGTTCAGCAGACTGCGCATGGCACGGTGATCGGGAGGATCCATGAGGATGATCATCTTGTGCGGTACGTCTCCGGTGCGCACCATCGCAAGGTCGAGTCCTCTTGCAGAGGAGAATGATTCGTGATCCTTGAAGGCCGCCGCGACGTCATCATGACGGGTGATCGCGTAAAAGTCTTCGGTCTCGTTGTAGTACAGCGGTGCTTCGGCGCGCATACGCCGGTACAACGTATAGGGATCACGGAAGAATTCATCCGAGACAGGATCAAACACCAGCTGCGAATCGCTCATGAATCACTCCTAATTCGAGATGCACCAGACACGCGAAGGTCCGAGACAAGTGTCATGTTCGGACGGTCGTCTGCACCAGGGTGTCGAATTCGATTGGCAGACTTGTGGGTCCGCTCATGCCGAGCAATGGCCTCCATGGCGCGGGGCCGACAAGGCGCGGGTTGAGCATCCTGTGTGCCAGGATCTTGAGTGCCTCACTAAGTTCCCGACGGGCCAAGCTCGCTCCCAGACAGTAGTGGACGCCCCCACCGAATGTCAGGATCGGCGGCGGGTCGTCGCGCGTGATGTCGAAGCGGGTCGGATCGTCGTAGATGGCCGGGTCACGGTTGGCGGCGTACGTGTTTACGAGGATGAATGTGCCAGCGGGAAAGGTGTATTCACCGACTGTCACGTCGTCGGTGACACTGCGCAGCGTGCTGCACATCGAAGGTGAATGGCGCATCGTCTCCTCGACGGCATTCATCGCCAACTCGGGACGGTCTCGAAGCACTGCCATCTGGTCGGGGTGCTCGCAAAGAACCTGCATCGACGCAGCCAACTGGGTTCGGGTGGTATCCGTCCCGGCCAGCAGGATACTGAAGGCCAGCATGCTCACTTCCTGGCCGTTGAGCCGGTCGCCGTCGACTTCTGCTCGAATGAGTTCGGAGAGAAGATCGTTGGTCAGCTGCTTCCGACGGTCGGCGATCATGTCGTCGACGTAGGCGTTGAACTCGTCCCACGCTTTCAGCACGGCGGGTTCCTCTTCGGCGAGGTTGACGTCGAAGCTAACAATCTTGAAGATGTCTTCGGCCCACCTCGCGAACTGCTTCCAGTCCGCCCGGGGAGCGCCGAGTAGCGCACAGATGACCGGGATCGGGTATGGGCGCGCGATCTGCTCGACGAACTCGCAGTGCCCCTCTGATTCGACCGCATCGGTGAGTTCATTGATGACGGAGTGGATGGTTTCGTCCATCCCCGCGGTCGCGCGAGGTGTGAACGCTCTTGACACTAGGCTGCGCAAGCGGCGGTGCTCCTCGCCTTCCATGCAGAGGATGCTGCGAGTCACCCTGTCCCACAGTTCACCTGATGTCACGCCGCGGGCGGTGAGGTGAATGCCCGGTGGAATACCGAAACGAGGATCGCCCAGAATCGTCCTGGCCAGATCGTAGGTCAATACTTCAGGCCCAATGGGGCCCAATGCGATTGGCGCCCGCTGCTGCGCCGATCGAAACTGGGGATAGATGTCCTGCGGGGTCGCCGTGAAGTCATAGTCGAGCGTGGGGAGCCCGGCGTCGAAGACGCTCGGCTTGGAGGTTCGGACGGTCATGAAATCTCCATGGCGGTCGAAGTCGTGACGAATCGCAGGGGTAACTCCGTCAACGTGCACGTAGCGGATGGCCATTTGATTGCGGGAACGAATCCGGGCGCCAACTCGAACTCTGGTATCCGGTCCAGCCATTGGGTGACCACGATCTTCAGTTCCATCCGGGCTAGATGAGCGCCAAGGCACCGGTGCGGACCACCACCGAAGCCCCAGTGCTTGTGCACCTTGCCATCCAGCACGATGTCATTGCCGGACAGTGCGTCGCTCCCGTCGCGATTCATTGCGCCGATGCACAGCCGAACATCCGCGCCGGCAGGCAGAGGGACGCCTGCGACGGTCACCGGTCGCGTAGTCACGCGACCAAGCAGGGGTGCCGGCGGTTCAAGTCGAATCATTTCCTCGACGAAGGCCCCCACCTGGTCGGGATTTTCCCGTAGCGAGACGCGCAGCTCGGGCCGTCGAGCCAGCTCCAGGATGGTCGCACCGATGGTTGACGTGACGGTGTCCAGCCCGGCGAGCACGAAGACGAGCGACAGACCGATTGCTTCGTTGTCGGTAAGCGGCTCCTCGGCGTGTAGGAGGTGCGACAGGATTCCGTTGCCGGGGCTTTGTCGTTGTGCTTGAACGGCTTCCGTGAGGTAGGTGAACAGCTCCACAGCCGGCGTCAGGTCTGGGTTCGTGACCAGGCCGAGCTCAATGACGGCGTCCTTCCACGTGATGAGGCGCTTCATGTCCTGGAGGGGTAGGCCGAAAAGAGTGAGGAAGACTTGAGACGGATACGGCGTTGCCAGGTCGGCCATCACTTCGCACTCAGCTCGCTGTGCGATCAGTTCGATGATTTCGGCAGCTTGAGCCTGCAACGACGGCAGTACCGATCCGAGTGTCTGTGGGCTGAAGAATGGATGCAGAATCCTGCGATAGCGGGTGTGCTCCGGCGGATCAAATCCGAGGGGTACGAGGGGAACCGCGCTGATCATATCGTCGTAGCCGGTCTTCGACGAGAAGACCTCGGGGTCACGCAGTGCCGCAAGGATCTCCTCCCGTCGCGTGAGATAGAAGCAGTTCTCTCCCTCAACCACTGGCCCGAGGTCGCGCAACGTGGCCCATCCAGTGCCTCGGTCGTGCGACATCGGAATTTGGCCGTAGAGGATCTTTGGTAGCGGCAGTCCTGCGACGGTTTCGGTCATGGCAGATCCTGTGGCCTTTCACGGTAAGTTGGTGTCCAACAGGGTCAATGGCAGGCCGAACACGGACAAGTCGATCTCTTCGAGGTGAGTTCCGCTGCCTTGGAGGCGCTGTCGGAAGCGAACGGCGGCGCCGTGTCGTTCGGCGACCGCCTCGGCGTCGGAGGCGGTCGGCACCCGGACCACCACGGTGTAGATGCCGTCGCCATTGGTTTCCAGGAACTCGTTCACCGATGCGGCAACCGCACCGGTCGATCCGGGGATCGGGCTGATGAGTTCTATCCCTCGGTCCCAGTCCAGGGCGATGCGCAGTCCGGCTTCAGTGAGTTCGCCGGGCTGCAGCGCGAAACCGAGGTCGTTGAAGAACCGTGCCACTATGTCGTGGCGGTTCGGTGCGACGGCGAACACAACGTGGTGCAGCGATGGCGACGTGTGCTCCGCTGTCATTTGCGGACCAGTCCGCGGGGTTGAACCAAACCAAGGTCTAGGTGGGTTACCCAGCCCGGTGCGGCGTCGCAGACATCCGGAATCGCGTTGATGGCGCCCATCGCTGTCCAGCTATAGCCGGGGTGCACCATCGCGCCGTCCAGCGGGTCGACGCCTTCTAGTGTGAGCTCGGTCGGCGGGTCTCCCTCAATGACAATCCGATAGCGTGTCTTGCCCCAGTCCCACGCCGGCTCGAGTTGGCCGGGACCACCTGTCGTGTAGATGGCGTGAAAGACGATGAACGGCCGACCGTCAACCCACGCCGTCCATTCGTGATGTTGAGCTGCCACCGACCCTTGGGGGATCGCACCGAGTGGGTGCGGAATGTCTTCAGTCGCGGTCGCTGCATTCAGGTCCGCAGTGACCTCATCGATCGTGACTCCGAGGCCGTCGGCGATCATGTGCATCGACTGCGCAAAGAACGGCACACCAAGTCCCAAAAGTGTTGGCTCTGAGAGAAATACCTCTCTCTCCTTGCCGAAGCCCATCCAGTCGATGTGGTCCAGCGGTGCGTCAGTGAGCACGTTGACGACTTCGAAGACGAGGATCTTGTCGATCCTGCTGGCCACGCGGGCCAGCGTGAGCGGCAGGACGTCGCCGGCGTACCCGGGATGGATGCCGCCGCCGTGGAATGAGGTTCCCCCTTCTTCACATGCGGCCCGAATCAATTGCCCCGGTTCGTCGAAGTCTGGCGAAGGATGGAAGAAGCCGCTGGTGGTGACGACGTTCTTGCCCGACCGCAGAAGCCGACAGACGGTGTCGACATCCATGATGACCGGTGTGTAGAACACACAGTCGGCCTCCAAGGCGATGACAGCGTCGACATCGTCGGTCGTCGTAACGCCGAGCGGTCCGATGCCGACGATCTCACCCGCGTCCTTGCCGACCTTCTCCTTGCTGTGCACCAGAACTCCGACGAGGTCGTACACGGGGCAGTCCGCGAAATGCCGAACGCCCACCTGCCCGACATCACCGGTCATCCACTGGATGACTCGGTAGGTCTTCTGTGGCACGGGAGCACCCTTTCAGCTTGTGGCGAGAACGCCGCGCGGAAGTAACAGCGGCAAGTCGTTGTACGTGGCGATGCCGGGGGGCGCCGCGACGACGGCGGGTATCGCGGTGATTGCGGGCATGGCGGTGATGGTCAGCCCGAGCATGATGAAGTCGTCGAGCGAGTCGGCGACGAAATCCGGCGGTGGCTCGAAGCTCAGTGTGCTCTTGATCGTCGGCCGGCCCTCGACCGTGATGGTGTAGCCGAATCCCGTCGACCAGACCGGTTCCAGCGATTGACCTTTGGTCCAGATGCCGCGGATCTCGATGACCTCGCGGTTGTTGAGGATGCCCTTCCACCGAACGTCGATGCCCGCGACGCATCCGGCCTTGATGGCCCAGTCGCCGGGAAGTTGCAGATCTTCAGTTGTCTGTGCGTACTCGGCCTCACACCGCACCTCGTCGAGTTGCGCTCCGAGTGCGTCAGCGACCAGCAGCACCGCCTCTCGGAAGATGCCGGATCCCTTTTCGGTGATGCTGTTGAGGTCTGGCTCGTCGATGGGATAGCCGAAACCCATGGGGATTTCAGTCGCGGGAGAGTCGTAGATCGTCGTGTCAAAGGATTCGACTATGGAAATCCGATCCACCCGATCGGAAAGTCCAGCCGTGACGATTGCAAACAACTGAATGAAGCCGGGATTGATGCCGCTGCCGAAGATGGTCGAGCCACCCAGTTCGCATGCTTGCGCGATACGGTCGCGGTCGGTGCCCATTTGGTGGCCGGTGATGAATTCGGATGTCGTCACCACATTGATTCCTGTGCTGAGGATGCGCACCAGCTCATCGACGTCGGCGAACATCGGGTTGTAGACGACGCAGTCGGGTTTGAGGGCAAGTAGCGCGTTGACATCCGCGGTGGCGTGTACACCCAGTGGTCCGATTCCGCATAGCTCGCCTACGTCGCGACCGACTTTGTCGGGGGACCACGCGTAGCACCCGACAAGTTTGAGTGACGGATTCTCGGCTATGGCGTGGATCGATTTCTTCCCGACATTCCCCGTCGTCCACTGCACAACTCGGTACGTCACTTGCGGTTCCCTGTCGTAAGAACTCCGCGACCCACGATGGTGGGTAAATCCAGAAAGGTACGTATGCCGGGGCTGGCGCCACACACCGGTGCAATCGCGTGGACGGCATGCATGGCGGTGCCCAAGCAGCTCTGGTCGGTGTCGTCCTCGTCGTGAATTGCGATGCGCGATTCCAGCACCATCGACGGAAGGCCTTCAACGGTCACCTTCCAGCCGCGACCGTCTGGCCAGTCTGGCGCCTGGTCGGCTCCTAGTCGCGTGATGTGCTCCACGGTGAGGGCCTGCCGGCCCTCGATGATGGCCGAGTACGAGAACCGCTGTGCTGAAACGGTTCCAGCCTCGATGCGTCCTGCCTTGACTTCGATCGGCTTGTCGGTAGTCGCGACTTGGCGATCCCACACAAAGTCTTCGATGGAGGCCCCAAGACCGTCGGCAAGCAGCATCAGCGAACCCTTGAATGACATTGCGCCGACCGAGGGTTCGTCCATCGGTACTCGTTCGTCGGGCTGCTTACCGAATCCCATGACGTCGAATAGGACGAACGGTACGGCGTAGGTGGAATAGTCCATTAGCTCTTGCACAACTAATGAGTCGATGTGCCGGAACAGGCCGGACATCGTCAGCGGCAGAACCTCCGCAGCCCATCCGGGCTCAATGCCGGTGCCATGAAACGACGTTTGGCCTTCGTCGCATGCGCTTTCGAGGCGTTCGAGTACGTCATTGGCGGTGCTTTCGGGGTAGATCCACGCCGTGACGGCCGTGGACACCACGTTCTTTCCGGACGCCAGGAGACGACAGACGTCGTCAAGTGCGGCCGACGGATTCCAGTCGCCCTGGGCCATGTAGAGCACACAGTCGGCATCCAGTCCTAGAACAGCGTCGATGTCGGACGTTGCCGTGATACCGATCTCACCGATTCCGGCAATCTCGCCGACGTCTAGTCCCGCCTTGTCGCCGCTGTATACCAGCGCCCCTACCAGTTCGAGGTCTGGATGCTCGTGTACAGCGGCGATGGCGTGCTTGCCGACATTGCCAGTGGCCCACTGGATTACCCGCAGTTGTCTCATGGTGTCCGGCTGCCGAATCACTGAGCAGCTTTGCGGGCCTCGCGCTCCTCGTGGATGCGCACCAGTTCGCGGAAGCCAATGCGCTTGTACTCTGGGACCGGTTGGATGCCCCATTTGTCCTGAGCGGTTTCCTTGGCCTCGGCGCCTTCGGGCGGCCCGAACGCGGGGTAGGGGACCTGGCATTCCAGCGTGTCATCGGAGTAGCGGACCTTGAGTAGCTCACTGCAGATCTCGGTGAGGCTCAACGTCGGGTAGCCGTAGTACACCGCCATGAATGGCAGAGTGAAGGCGCCTTCGATCACCAGCGCTATCAGACAGACCAGAACCCCACGCTTTATGTACTTGTGCATGCGCGCGTAGTACGGCGTGGTGCCCGGTGGCAGATCTTCGGCCGGGGTGTCTTCCTCGGTCGGTGTGGAGGTAGTCATTATCGTGCTCCTTAGGCCAATTCAGTCGGAGAAGATTTCGCGATTTACCGTGTGCAGGTAGGGAATCGCCAAGAAGGGCGTGATGTAGAAGATGTCGAAGATCCACCAGCCCACGACCGGGAAAATGGTGCCTGCGTATCGGACATCTGCGTAGAGCGTCATGTTGAACACATAGGTAACCCAGATCACCACACCCATCCAGCAGGTGATGATCATCCACTGGTGGCCCCAGCGCTTCATCTGGAGGAACCCGATAGCGGCAGCCACGCGCATCGCGAACACGGTGAGAATGAAGCCGAACACGAACGACTTCTCACCCGGCCCGGCGGCGCCACCGAGCCAGAGCTCGTTGTAGTGCCAGAAGTACCCGCCGTCGAACAGGTAGCCCCAACCGGCCGTCAATACGCGGTTGATCAGCGTGTGATTGGCGAGCCAGTCTAGGCCCCAACCCAGCGTGTTGAGCATCCCATCGATCATCACCAGGTAGCCGATCAGTGTGACGATCATGGGCCGCATGGTAAGACCCGCGTTCGCCGCCTGCCGCTGCAGCCAGATGCCACGCATGAAGATCGGGAACCCGAAGATCCCGGGCGCCCAGCATCCCATCAGGCCGGCGCCGATGATCATCCACTTGTCGGCGCGGCGTTGTGCGAGCCGTGATTCCTCGTCATGCTCTTCGAGACTGCCGGAGCTGCTGGGTTTCAAGGTGCCTTTCGGTACAGCAGCCCGCTTGGTCCGCGAAAAGCGATCAGCCAGAGGGATGTTCACAGATCCCACCACCCGCGTGCGAAGGACATGTATAGCTGAATGGAGAACATCAACAGCAGATATCCGTAGATGACCACCTGGAAGATGATCAGCGCTCTCTTGCGCTTTCGTTCTTTTTGATCCACCATGTTCCGTTCCTTCCTAGAGTGGTGCGCTCGAGTTGTCCGTAGCTGCCAGACTGGCAATGGCGACCTCACGCAGGCCGTCGGTGATCGCGCCGTCGGTGGAAAGCGGAGCCAGGACGCACGCCTCGGCCGCTTCCAATTCCGTAGCCCCGACTACGATTAGCTGCGCTGCGGTGACCAGGACGCGAGTTGACGGTGGCTCAAAATGAAACGCCGCGTCAGCGGTCCTGATAGCGGTGGCGCAGTTGACAAGCCGACGCGCGCTGGCCAATTCGATGCCTGATTCGGCGACGATCACCTCCGCTTCGCGGTCGGCTGGCAGATACCGCATCGGCAGCGTGACGAAGCGCTGGCGGAAGGATGGCTTGAGCTCCTTCAGCGAGCTGCGATAGGCAGGGTTGTAGGAGCACACGAGCATGAACGAGTCGGGCGCTTGCACAATCTCACCCGCACGATCGAGATACAGCGCGCGGCGATGGTCGGTCAACGAGTGCAAGATGGCCAACGAATCGTGGCGGGCTTCAACGACCTCGTCGAGATAGCAGATCGCCCCCGCTTTGACGGCGCGGGTTAGCGGCCCATCGGTCCACACGACGTCGCCGCCGGTCACCATGAATCGGCCGACGAGGTCTGAACTGGTGAGATCGTCATGGCAGCTGATCGTGACCACCGGCCGCCCCAACAGTGACCCCATATGCTCCACCAGACGCGTCTTGCCGCATCCGGTAGGGCCCGTCAGCATCACAGGAAGGCGCCTTTGGTGCGCTTGCTCGAACAGCTGGACTTCCTTGCCGTTCGAGTAATAGATGTCGGTGCTCAATTCTTCTCCATGTGTTTGGTCGGTCATGCGCCTACGAGTTCGCGATGAACGCTGGCTAGTACCCGGGGCAGTTCCTCGACCCGCCGGATACGTTGGGAGCGGCGGGGTCCGAACACTTCTGGTAGCGGATCGACGCGAGTGGGCCCGACGCCGATGTAGTAGATGGAGACGCCTGCTTCGTTGGCCTCCTCGACGGCGTGCGCCGCGTCAGACCAGGCGTACCGGCCCTCGTATCCCTCGTCGGAGATCAAGCCGTCGCCGATGACGATGAGCAGACGGCGCTCGGATGGCTGCGCCAACAGCCGACTGGTCAGGTGCCGGATCGGAGCACCCAGTCTGGTGTATCCGCCCGTCGACAGGCCAAGGCTGCCTGGCGGGACGAACCGTCGGTCTGGGAAGTCCTTGAGGCAAGAAACCTCGACCCGGTGTCGCGTGTTACCGGTGAAGACGAAGATGCCGTGACGTTCGCGCGCGAGTGTCATCGCCCGCGACAGCGCGTCGGCGCATGCCAATTCGAGCTTGAAGATCTTGCCCCCATGGATGCCCAACGAAGAGCTGCCATCGAGAAGTAGGGCTGTGGTGACGTCGCGACTGCTGGGTAACAGTTCGCGGAAGATCCGGGGTTCGATCGCTTCGCCAGTGGTCAAGTCGATGTAGTGACTTACGTACTGCTCTACGTCCAGATCCGACCCGTCTTCGAGACGGTTCTTCATGGCGCGATGAGTGCACTGCTGGAACCATTTCTGTAGTTCCGCCGAGGCGGCAGGCGGCCGGTTGGTACGGCTGGAATGGGTGTGTTCCAGCACGGCAACGTGATTCGGCATGAAGCTCGTCGTCCATGCGTTCCATTCGGGATAGGGGATGCCTGGCCGGTGCTCCGGGGTGACGTCGAGATCGTTCTCATGGGGACGACTGGGTGGGGGCAGATTGGTGTTGCGGACGCCTCCGTCGCCACCGGCGGGCATGGTATGTGCTCCTGGCTTCCGCTTCTGGTTCGTGGTCCACGGCAGTCTGCCGAGCGTGCGGCGCAGCTTGTCGGATATCTGTTGCGGCGACGTGTGCGCTGCGGGCAATTTGCCCATCAGGGGATGTAGGACGAGGGGCTGCTTCGTACGCGCCAGGGCTATCGCGCGATTGAGCATGTCGTCGGCGTTCAGGTCACCCGGCAGGGTCTCGAAGTCTGTGATGACGCGTCGCAATTCGGGGGTGAGCCCGGGCCAGGTCGAAGCGATCCAGCCCATGGCGACGCGGGCCTCGACGAGGGTGAGAGCAATGAGCTCACGTACGGACAGTTGGTGAAGTCGATACTCCAGCACTCGTTCTTTGGACGGCGAACATTGCACCGCCACAGCGCAAGTCACGGTCGTACGGTTCCAGTCCCGCTCGGTTTGGGGGTAAGGCACGTACACGAAATCAAGATTCGAACTCAGACCGAACTCGCGATTGACGCCTGTCACCAATCGCACTCCCTCCCGGCGTTGTCCGCTCAGCGCAACTGCCGTCAAGGAGCAACTTCGCTCAAGCGCCATCGCATGGGCATCCGTCAGCTCAACCATGGCGTGCGTCCCGGCGAGGCGACTCGGCTGTGATCAGAAGGTGCCGATGTTGGAGAACAGCCAGTACCAGAACCAGATGATCAGGACGACCCCGCCCCATGCGAAGACGTAGCGAAGAATCTCGAAGACCCAGTCCATGTTTAGACCTCTTTCTTGTCGGTTTATCCGTGCACGCGGTAGTCATCGAGCACCCAAGCCGTGCATCGCCGTGGTTATCAAGCCAGTCAGCAAGGTGGCGCGTGAGCCGCGGCTGTCGGTGGTGGTCAGCACGCCGTAGATGCCGAGAAGGAAGAAGGTCGCAGTGAAGAAAACGTCTACGTCCGGATGGACCACTACGTCTCGCCGCGCGCGCTCGAGCTCGCGAACCAACAGCACGACGACCGGATGATCGGTCCAGTCGTCAGCGTACGGACGCGATGGCGAGAAGTGCAGCGCCAGTAGTTCCTTGCACAATGTGGCACCGAGACGTTCCTCCAGTCCCGTGACGAGCTGGACCACCTTCGTTAACGTGGCCTTGAGATCGTGGTCTTCCCCTAAGAACCTCGCGAATTCGGTTGCCATGCGGGCCTCTTCGCGATTCTCCAACTCGAGCAGGACGTGCTCTTTGGTGGGGAAGTGGAAGTAGAAGGTGCCGTGGGCGACCCCAGCGGCGGCAACGATGGCCGCCACATCCGCCGCGCCCATTCCTGAGCGCTTGAACTCGGCTATGGCCGCGCCGAGGATCCGCTGGCGCGTCTGCTCCCGACGTGCTCCCCGCACGGAGTGCCTGACTTGTGACGCCATCGCTTCTTTGTAATCCAATGACTGACCTAAGTCAACAACAGTTCAGCATGTGCACCCCGCCTCTAGCGCGTGATCGAGAGGATGGAACCGGCACGCACGGTGGGATCCGCAGTGGTTGCAGCGCTATCAATTGAGATTCTTGGTTAGCTGAAGCCGCTTGTGCTGGCTAGAAGCCGGCGGCCTCTAAGTAACTCGTAGGACACGGGTCAATCGGAGAAGAGCTCGCGATTCACCGTGTGCAGATAGGGAATCGCCAAGAACGGGGTGATGTAGAAGATGTCGTAGAGCCACCAACCGACCACGGGCAGGATGACGCCTGCGAAACGCACATCGGCGTACATGGTCATGTTGAACACGTAAACGCACCAGATGAGCACGCCCATCCAGCAGGTGATGATCATCCACTGGTGGCCCCAGCGCTTCATCTGCAGGAAGCCGATCGCCGCGGCGATTCGCATGGTGAAGACGGTGAGGATCATCCCGACTTCCATGGCCTTCTCGCCCGGGCCGGCAGCACCGCCGAGCCACAGCTCGTTGTAGTGCCAGAAGTACCCGCCGTCGAACATTGCGCCCCAGCCGTTCAACAGGATTCGAGCCAGGATCGTGTGGTTGGCCACCAGGTCGAGCGCCCAGCCCACAGTGTTGATGGCGGCATCGATGATCACGAGATATCCGAGCAGCGTGACCAACATCGGCCGAACCGTCAACCCGCCCCGCTGAGCCTTGCGTAGGAGCCAGACGCCCCGTAGGAAGAGGGGAAGTCCGAAGATGCCCAGGGCGGCGGTGCCGATCAGGAGGCTGCCCGAGATGAGCCACTTGTCAGCCTGCCGTTGGGCAAGCCGCGATGCCTCCATGTGTTCGTCAAGGCCACTGGCGAACGTATCGGCGGGTGACGTTGCCGCATACGTCTTCGCAGGTGGGACGACAGCCGTCGATCTCCGAAGGTTCACCGGACCCCCTATTCCGAAGCACCCACAGTCGGCGATTGCTATGCGGGACGAGCCCGTCTGGTCGTGCTTGGCGGTTCCATGCTGCGCATCGTCTTCGAAACGTAGTCATCGACCAGGGCGCGGCGCGTCGGCCATTCGAGCGTGGTGACCAACAGCGCATAAAGCCCCAGCAAGAAGAACACCGCGTTGTTCATCGGGTCGATCTTCGGATCGATATCGCCCCGATCACGCGCCTGCTCGATCTGTTGGGCGACCAGGACGATCACAGGGTGGTCGTTGCCATCTTCCAGAGGGGGGCGGGTCTGTGAAAAGTGGAGGGCTAGAAAGTCCTTGAACAGTACGTCGCCAAGTCGGCGCTCCAACCCCAGCACCAACCGCACGGATTCCTCGAGCACGTCTGACAGGCCGCGGCGCGTCTTCAGGAACTGGTTGAACTGTTTGACGATGCGTTCTTCTTCTCGGCGCTCGAGTTCGAGGAGCACATGTTCCTTCGTTGGGAAATGAAAGAAAAACGTCCCGTGCGCGACGCCGGCTGCCGTCACTATCGCTCCGACGTCGGCGTCTGCCATACCCGAGCGCTTGAACTCGGCGATGGCGGCGCCCAACAGGCGCTCCCGCGTCTGTAGCCGCTTGGTCTCGCGCGTCGAGGAACCGTCAGTTACGGCCATCCCTGTCCTTTGCACTCTTGTTCGACTCATCGGGAGTCTCAGCAGTGGATTTCCACGACAGTATCGCGAAACGGACTAGCGCGGCCGATTCAGGGGCAGTCGGGCCTCGATATGGCACCTTTGCTGGGTGTAACTGTTGAAAACTCCCATGGCGGCGACCTTGGACGAGGGTGGCCTTCGTTTCGAGGGCCAGCCGTGCCTGTTTCAAAGCCATGCTTGGTCATCGAGCCAGACTTCGGTCATTGACGTAGGTCAATTAGGTACGTTAGATGAAGCCGACATGGTCACGTGAGTTTGCGAAGGAGTTCGTGTGGCGCTGGAGCAGTTCGATCTGGGCGGACAAGTCGCAATCGTGACCGGCGCAGGCAAGGGTGTCGGCCAAGGCATAGCAAGAGTTCTGGCCGAAGCCGGGGCAACTGTCGTCGGCACCGCGCGGACCGAGTCCGACATCGTCGGGACGATTGACGGCATAGAGGAGGCCGGGGGCAAGGGATTGGCGATGGTCGCTGACGCCACGAGCCGGCCTGACGGCGAGCGCGTCGTCCGAACTGCCATGGATCACTTCGGGCGCATCGACATCCTCGTCAACAACGTGGGCGGGTCCACCTACGCACGCTTCCTGGACATCACCGACGAGGATTTCAGACACACCTTTGATTGGTGCGTCACGTCGGCCTTCATCATGAGCCAGCTTGCGGCGCCACACATGCTCGAAGCTGGGCACGGATCGATCGTGAATATCTCATCAGGCTCGGCACGCTTCGGTATCCGCGCGCTCACTGCATACTGCGTGGCCAAAGGAGGAATGGAAGCGCTCACTCGGGCAATGGCTCAGGAACTGGCTCCCAAGATTCGGGTGAACGCCATCGCCCTCGGTTCGTTCGCCACCGATGGATTGAAGGGCAGCTTGGATTTGATGCCCGGATCTGTGGAGAAGATGAATGAAGCCACGCCACTCCATCGACTCGGCGACGTCGAGGACCTCGGTCGGCTCTGTGTATACCTAGCCACGCGGGATTGCTACGCCACCAACGCGATCTTCCACGTGGACGGAGGCATCGAATCGAACAACTCGCCGCTGCCGATTCCCGACTACTAGGGCTGAAACGGAGACGAAATGCGAAGAGTCGTACAGGTTTCGACCGGTAATGTGGGGCGCCACTCGCTGCGCGCGCTCATCGGCCGGCCGGATCTGGAGTTGGTCGGGGTGCACGCCGCCAGTCCCAACAAGATCGGGCACGACGCAGCCGAACTGTGTGGACTGACCGACCCGTCGGGCATCATCGCCACAGATGACATCGACGCACTGATAGCGCTAAGGCCCGATTGCGTCGTCTATACCGCACAGGGCGAGACCAGGCCGATGGAAGCCCTCGAGCAGATGTCCATGTTCCTCGCCGCGGGTATCAATGTCGTGGCCACGTCGATGGTGTGGCTGGTAGCTCCTCGCCAGGCTGACGATTGGCTACTGGCGCCGTTGGAACAGGCTTGCACGGCAGGAAATTCCTCGCTTTATGTCAACGGCATCGACCCCGGTTACTCGGGCGACACCGAAGTGCACAGCGCCTTGAGCCTGGTTACCCGCGCGGAGTCGGTCACGGTACAAGAGATCTTTGACTATGCCAATTACGACGACTACGAGTTCACCGGCAAGTCAATGGGTTTCGGGATGACGCCCGATGAAGAGACGCCAATGTTGTTCTTGCCCGGTGTCATCACGAGCATGTGGGGTGGGCCCGTGCGCAACCTCGCCGAACAATTGGGAATCACCCTCGACGAGGTTCGTCAACGAGCCGAGCCGTGGTACGCCGAGCAACGAATCGAATGCAAGATGGCGATTGTCGAGCCCGGACAGATGGCCGCCGCCCGGTTCGCGGCAGAGGGCGTGCGCGACGGGGTTCCGGTGATAACTATGGAGCACATCAATCGGCTCACCTCTGTCGCCGCACCTGAATGGCCATTTCCGCCCGACAACCAAGTGGGCGTCCACCGTGTCGTCGTCGAGGGAGATCCAAGAGTCGAGCTCAACACGCACGTCTCCCACCCGGAGCTTGATTCCACCGATGCCGGGTGCGTGTCGACCGCAGCGCGAGTCGTCAACGTGATCGACTGGATCTGCAGCGCCCCAGCAGGATTGATCTCGATCGAGCAGATTCCACAGGCAGAGGTCATCCGCGGCTTGATGTGGTGATGTCGTCCGGAGGTTGAGCACTCCAGATCGATTGGTGTGACGGAACCGTCCGATCGTTCTTAATCTGATCCACCAGAGGTCCCTCGGCCGCAAGCGCGCGTTGTCGTTATGCCGAGGGCTTTTGCTCAGTCGGATCGCTGCGTTCCTCTCGGGTCGACTCCGCACTGTCTCCGTGACGAATCCGGTATATCGATCCGAGTACCGACGCGACGCCGAGAACGAGGAACGATGCGCCGAGCAGAAGGAACATCAGTCCGCCATGATTAAGGAACGCCACGACGCGCGCAATGCCGAGTCCAACAAGACCTAGTCCACCGATGGTCATCCACTTGGCCTGGCGCGCGGTCGGGGGGACGAATGTACTCAAAACATCCTACTTTCCACGGAACCGGTCGTGGGGATCCCCGCAGCTCCAGAATTCGATGACTTGCATCAGTAACCTTACCGCCGTCCGATTGATTGCGTGGAAACAATCGAGGCGCACCACGGTGTGTGTTCGTTCTGCGGAGCTGCGATGTGACGAGGCCACCGCACTTCAGATCGACGACGTGGAGTTGCTGCCGTGCGCCGACTATGGTTGTCCACCAATGCCATACAGATCGGTAGCGGTCACCAGGCACCCACTACAGAACGCCGCGCGCTCGGTTCCAGCATTCGTCCTCGAGGCTCACGATCAACTCCGCCATCTCCGATCCGGGAAAGCCATCGATCGGCGTCCTCGTTCGTACCCGTGAAGAGCGCGATCTGCGAGGTCTTCAGTGCGTCCCGGGCGTAGGTCACCGCACAATCGCGGGCATGGTGTCCCAGCCGCGCACGGTCGACGTCGGAGACAGCGACGCATTGTCCATGTCGACGTCCCACTCGGGGAACCGCTTCAGCATCTCCTCGAGGGCGATCCGGCCTTCCAACCGGGCCAGGGCCGAGCCGAGGCAATAATGCGTACCGACGCCGAAGGACAGGTGCTGGCGCGCTTCGCGATGAATGTCAAACACATCACCGTCCGGCGGGAACTGGCGCTCATCGCGGACGGCGGCGCCGACCAGCAGCATCATCACACTGCCTTCCGGCACGGTCTCTCCGTACAAGTCGATGTCGCGAGTGACATAGCGGGAAACATGCGGGGCGGGCGGCTCGTAACGCAAGATCTCCTCGATGGCCTTGGGAATCAACGCGGGGTTCTCGACTAGCTCGCGCCTTTGATCGGGATGTTCGGCCAGCACCTTGGCGGCCCAACCAATGAGCCGGGTCGTGGTTTCATTGCCTGCGCCGGCCACCACGTTGAGATAGACCAAGATTTCTTCGCGCCGAAGCTGTCGGACCGTACCAGTCTCGTCGACGAATTCGACGTTGAGCAGTTCGGTCATGATGTCGTCGGACGGGTGGCCAGCGCGCCATTCGATGTATGCCTCGAAGATGCCGCCCGTGAGCATGCCTTCGGCGGCGGCGTCCATCGGTTTACCGGCCTCGGTGCGCAGCGTCGCGTTACCGTAGTCGCGGATCATCTCTTGGTCGTCTTCGGGAATGCCGAGCAGCGAGCTGATCACCTTCATCGGCATCTGCGCGCCGAAGTCGGTGATGAAGTCGAATCGTCCCGCACCGACCAGTGGGTCCAGGCTCTGCGCGCAGAACTCGCGGATCTTGGGCTCGAGTTCGTTGATCTTACGGGGGGTGAACATCCTGGCCAGCAGCTTGCGGTGCATGTCATGGATCGGCGGGTCCTCGAAAATGACAGTGCCCGGGGGGATTTCGATGCCAGCCTTGATCAGCTCGATGATCGCACCCCGTGCCGAACTGAAGGTGTCATGGTCGACCAGTGCTCTGTTGACGTCGTCGTACCGGCTCAATGCGTAGAAGTCGTGCTGCGCGTTGTAGTACAACGGCGCCTCTTCGCGTAGGCGGCGAAACATCGGATACGGGTCCGCGTTGATTTCGACGTCGTATGGGTCGAAGTAGAGCTCGTCGCGGGTGGTATGGACTGTCACGGAATTCGCCCCTCTATATGCGATCAGTTGAATTGGTGGGGTCAGGCTGTCCCCGTCGTTGGTTCCGCTCGGAGAGCTTGTACTTCACCAGCGCGATCAACACCTTGGGATTGCGGGCGACCGCGGCTGAGGCCTGAATCCCCATTTTGGCCCGCTGGCCCAACGTCAGTTCGTGCTCTGGTTCCACTACTTGTCCTCCGTTGCATGTTGATCGATCTGAACACCAGCGGTGAGCCGCACCGCTGAACGGGCGCCGTGCGGTCGAGCTACTGACGCGGCATATCAGCCTTGACTGCTACGGCGCTCAACCGACAGGGGATGCAGAGGACCCACGGGCCGGAAGGGTGATGTCGTGACTGATTCGTGAGTCACGTTTCGACCACCAGCCCGGACAGGTCGTCTTTGGAACGCCAGTCCTCCAAAAGCTTTTCGAACGCGTAATACCCCAAGCCGTATGTCTCGCCGGTATAGGACCGTGGCCGCAGCTCACCCTCTTCGTCCGCGACTTCTTGTCCGTCATTGTTGAAATATCCTGGCGTGCAATCTCGGATGAACGCGGAGGTGTCGACGGCGACTTCGCGGACGTGGTCGACGTACGCGTCTTGCGCTGCCCTGCTCGGCTCTACGGTCCGAGCACCGCGGGTGAGTGCTTGGCTGACGATCCATGCGATGTGGCGGCCCTGGTTGTTGAATGTCTCCGTCGTCGACGCATTGAATCCGCCTTGGAAGAAGCCGACAAAGAACTGATTCGGGAATCCGTGGGTCATCACGCCGTGCAAGGTCCGAAACTCGTGTGCCCAATGGTCGTAGAAGGATTGACCACCGCGGCCGGAGATCTTGTCGATTCCCCACCTTCGCTGAAGGTCGCTGGTCACCTCGAAGCCGCTCGCGAATATCAAACAGTCGATCTCATGTTCGGCAGACTCGTGCATGAAGCCCCGGCTCGTCATGCGCTCCACGCCGCGCGTGGGAGAGACGTCGAGGAGTCGTACGTTCGGCCGATTGAACGCCGGATAGAATTCGTCGCTCGAAGCAGGTCGCTTGCACATGTGCCGATACCAGGGTTTGAGAATCGCGGCGGTCTCTTTGTCCTTCACCACAGCATCAACGCGCGCTCGCAACCGCTCCATGACGCGGAAGTCCATCACCTCGCGCGTGGCAAGAAACTCGTCAGGCGATTGCGGCCAGCCTGATTCATCGAACTCAGCCGAGAGGTTCCTGTTGAGCTCTGTCCAAATATCGCAGATCCGATCCTGTTCGCCCGGGGACAAACCGTCGATTGCGGCATGGTGAAAGTTCATCTGACGTTCGCGCTGCCAACCGGGCTTCAATGTCGCAAGCCAAGATTCGTCGGTAGGAGTGTTGATGCGCTCGTCTACGGTCGAAGCAGTGCGTTGGAGCACGTAGAGTTGCTTGGCGTATCTGGCCAGGAACGGAACTGCTTGAATGGCGGAAGCGCCCGTGCCTACGATTGCCACTCGTTTGTCGCTCAGCCGGTCGAGGACCGGTTCGTGCTGGCTCCCGCCGGTGTAGTCGTAATCCCATCGGGCGGTGTGGAACATCTTGCCCTGGAAATTCTCCAGTCCCGCTACACGTGGCACCTTCGGTGTATTGATCGGACCCATGGCCATGATGACGAATCGCGCTCGCAGATCATCGCCACGATCCGTTGTCACGCGCCACCGTTTGATCGATTCGTCCCACCGCAACGCGTTGACGCACGTATGAAACAGCGCGCCGTCATACAACTCGAATCTTCTTGCGACGCTTTGGCAATACTCGCGAATCTCGAGCCCGTCGGCAAACTTCCTAGAGGGAAAGAACTGCATCTCCTCCAGCAGCGGAAGATAGCAGTAGGAGTCGTTGTCACACGACAAACCAGGGTATCTGTTCCAGTACCACACGCCACCGAAATCGCCTGCCTGCTCGATGATTCGGAAGTCCGTCACACCGGCCTGTCGCAAGTGGTACCCGGCGAGAACACCGGCCCAACCACCGCCAAGTACCACAACGTCGACGTCGTCGCTGAGGGCACGGCGCGACGACCGAGCCATGTGAGGGTCGCTGAAGTCGAGTGCCTCCGTCTTCTGGGATGCGGCGTCGTATTGCTCCTGGCCATCAGGACGAAGCCGGCGATCCCGCTCCTCTCGGTACTTGTTTCTCAGCGACGGGATGTCCACCTCATGTGGGGCAGGCACCATGGTGGGATCGCAGGTCATCTGTCCAGCCCTTCTGTGCCCTGCGGCGTGAACACGAGGGGAAGACGTTCCATCGCTAGCAGAGCGGCGTTCGGTAGGTAACGAATGTCTTCGATCGGTATAGCCAAGCTGATGTCCCCCATCCGCTTTGCTGTTTGCCTCGCCGCGACCAGAAGTTGCATACGGGCCAGTGCGATGCCTAAACACAGATGAACACCGGCTCCGAATGTCAGGCTCTTCCGGATGTTGACCCGACCCGAATCAAACTGGCGCGGACACTCGAAGACCGCTTCATCGTCGTTTGCGGATGCGAAGAGGATGAGTAGGTGCGCGCCCTCCGGAAGCTGTGTATCGCCTAGCGTCACCGGCTTGGTCGTCACGCGAGACAATGCCCGTACCGGCGGCTCGAGCCGCATGAGTTCCTCGATGAAGCGCCCCATCCGCGAATCGTCGTCGGCAGCTTCATAGAAGTGCTGGGCGATCGCGGGGTCCGTCGCGACCTTGAAAAGGATGTTGGTGAACGCCGTCGACATCGAGTCGTGGGTGTTGATGAGAAGCGCCCGGGCGGTTGCAACCAACTCCTCGAAGCTGAGGGGTTCCTCGTCGGAGGTGTCTGCTCTGATGATGTCTGAGAGCATGTCGTCTTCTGGAGCGTGCATTCGCCTCCGGACGAGTTCGATCAGGTAGTTCTGCATTTCACAGAGGTCGTGAGCCGCCCGGATCATGTCCTCACGTGTGTTCGTGAGACTGAACTGCGACAAATAGGCACTGCCCCAACGCTTGATCGTGCTCATGTCGAGATCGTCGACCTGCAATTGCTGCATGCTGAAGGCGATCGCCATCGGCAAGGCGAGATCGTGCAAGCCGTCCGCCTCACCGCGCTCGACGAATCCGTCGATGAGCTCATCGACGAGCCGCTCGAACTGCGGTTCAAGAGCTTTCATACGCAGCCTGCCGAATGCCTGCGACAGCAGACGGCGCGCGCGGGTGTGACGCGGTGGATCGATGTTCGCGACGTCCGGGAAGAACCCGCCCCCCTCGCGTATGAGGATGTCCTTCATCTCGTCAAGGTGGCCGTGAGCCATCTGCCGGTAATAGCCGAGTTCTTGGGAGAAGACGATCGGGTCTCGAAGCACCGCCATCAAGTCTTCGTGTCGCGACACCAGGAACATCCCGAGGTCCTCCTCGAAGTGCACCGGGTCGCCGTCGCGAAGAGCGCGGTAGTAGGCGAAAGGCTTCTCTTGAATAGCCGGGTCGATGAACGACACTCCCGCAAGGGATTCCAGCCGCTCTCCGCCAGCCGGACAGCCGGCAGTCGAAGTATTCCTATCTGTCGTCATGATCTGTCCTCTGACATCTCTCGTTGGACATCGCACTCGCTGGAAGTGCGGTACCCCTGATTCTTTCTATCCCACGTGTGGGGCCCTGTACCCCGTTGACGCAAGTCGGCCTTGACGATGCGTTGAGTCGCTTGGGTTTTCGGCAGTTCGTCCACGAATTCGACATAGCGTGGCACCATGAAACGCGCCATGCGGGTCTCGAGCTCCGCGCACAGCTCCTGCGGGCCGATCGAGGATCCGGAACGCTTCACCGCGAACAGCAGGATCTCGTCTTCGGTGGTGTCGGCCGGAACTGCCACCGCGGCGCATTCGAGGATTTCCGGATTTCGCAGCACGTCGGCTTCGACCTCGAAGGACGAGATGTTCTCACCCCTGCGCCGGATGACGTCCTTCAGGCGGTCGACGAAGACGTAGTCGCCGTCGGGAGTGCGGATGAGCGCATCGCCGGTGTGGAACCACCCGTTGCGCCAAGCGGCCACCGTCGCAGCGTCGTTGTTCAGGTAGCCGGCGTTCATCACCCATGGCACGTTGGCACGGACGATGCATTCGCCGGGCATCCCGTCGGGAACCTCAATGTCATGTTCGTCCACGAGTCGGACCTCGAACCCTGGATAGCCCTCCCGGACGCGACCTACGGTGCGTGCGTTCGTCGGGTTCCATCCTGACCGGATCGCGACGCCACCCTCAGTACTGTTGTAGACCGTGCAGATGCGGGTGTTGAATCTCCCGCTGAACTGCTCATAGCAAGAGCCGAGCGGAGCCATGAAGAGATTCTTGAGCGACGTGTTGCCCGAAGGGCTTTCGGGAGAGCTCAGCAACAAATCCGCCATCGATCCGACGAGCATGCCAGTCGTTACGCCGAACTCGGAGACATCCTGCCAGAAGCTGTTGAGGGCAAACCGCGACCTGATGACGACCCGAGCGCCGGCCATGGCTGCGTGGTACGGGATCGACTTGGACCCGAAATGTGCATGCGAGGTAGTGCAATAGAAGACGTCTGATGGCGCGAGGTCCTCGAACGGGAATGTCCCCAGGTTGATCGAATGCAGCTGTCCCCATGGCAACTTGACCGCTTTGGAGGGTCCCGTGGTACCTGATGTGTAGGTAATACACGCGATTTCGTGCATCTGGGGGTTACACATCCGCCTCTGCGCCTCGGCGATGTCCGGCCGAAGTGCCTGCGGCTGCGTCAGGCCAGGCAACTGCGACCTGTGCGCGACGTCATGTACGTCAGCATCCAGAACTAGTACGCGCTTGACGGTTTGTAGTTCCGCCGCAACGGCGTCGACGAACGGCACGTACTGCGCCGCCACGACGATTAGCGTCGGACTGCAGTTGTTGATCGCGTAGGCGAGCATGCGGCCCCGAAATTCCGGGTTCGTCGCGGCATCAGTAGCGCCGATGCTCGAAAGGCCCAGCCAAGCGGCCAATGAGTCGAGCCCCGCGTCGAGGAGCGTCACGACGACGTCGCCCCGTTTCACGTCTAGCGCAAGGAACCGAGCTGCCCAGAGAATCATCGACTCTTGGAGTTGCGCCCACGTCGCTGATGCACCGTGCACCGTTCGCACGAACTCCCTGTGCGGATCCGCCTCAGCCATGCGATTGACGATGGCAGGCAGCGTTTCTCGTGAATGCAGGTCAGAGCTCCCAGGCACTGCGCGTGCTCCAGGTACGGGGTTGGTCGCGTACGCGCTCGGTCCGTTCACGGTGAAGTCACGCGTACTTCCAAAAGGCGCGCATCATCGAGATCTTTCCGGCCTCGTTGAAGGTGAAGTGATCCACCAGGGGGCCGACGTGTTGCATTGAGCCCTCACGGGTCACCACGCCTTGCAGGATGGCGATGGCCTCGTTGCCGCAGACGATCACGTCGCGCTCGAGCCATAGCTTCATCGGGGAGAGGTCGGTGACCAACTTCCAGAACGACGTGCGCAGACTCTCGATACCGGTGTAGGTATCCACCCCCACGGGGTCTTCCAGAACTGTGTCGTCAGCCCAAAGAGCCAGCCAGCCATCCTTGTCAAAATCACTCAGCGTTTCGCAGTGCGCGTTGATGGCCGCGACAATTGCGTTGGTGTCTGACATTTCGGTCCCTTCTCGCAGTATCAGGTGGCGGCGCCGGGATCAAGCATTCATACTTTGCTTACTTCTTCATCCCAGCCGGTATCACGTTCGCGTACAGCGGCTCTCACACCTTTCTCGTGAATCAGGCGGAGATGATGTTCTTTGGCGACCGCCGCTTCCGCGCTGGGAACATATGGATCTCGACCCACATCAACCATCGCGGAGAGCCCCGCCGCTTCGTAGAGACGGTGTGTGCCGCGTTTGTTGGCGACGAGATCGCCGGTCTCCATCCGTGCTATCTGAATCGCGAAACGCATCGCCACGGCCTCTTCCTCGCCGAGCGCGACGACTCTGTTCACGTAGAACAATCGATGTGCCGTCTCCGCGTCTAGCCATCCGCCCGTCATCCACAACTGCTTCATGACACGGATGGGGAAGTGGAAGGGCATGAGTGCATAGGGGCCGTACGGTGCACCGACGCCGACCCGAGATTCTTCCCAACTGAAGCGCGAGTTGTCCGCCGCGATGACTATGTCGGCGGCGAGCAAAAAGGTGTTCGCATGAGGTCCGACATAACCTTTGGCGGCGACGACAAGCCCCTTGGAGAAGCGCCACGGTGGGAGGAGGTCGCCAGTATGCACCCAATATTTGTCCTGAATCGTCGCCGGCGCCTGCCCACCGATGGTCTCGGCAGCCACTTGTTGGACATCGTGACCTGATGAGAAATTGGCGCCTTCGGCGGTGAGCACAACGCACCTGACATCGTCCATACGATCGCAGTCCGCGAGGACCGAATAGAACTCTTTTTCCATGGTGCTATTGATCGCGTTCATCTTCTCGGGCCGATTCAGGCGTACTTCGACGATGCTCGCCCGCCGTTTCACCTGGATGCAGGTCATCGCAGCCCACTGCGCGTCAACCACGAGTCCTCCTGTCCGTCTCCGACACCGTCACCGTCACCGATGGCAATTCGTCATCAGTCGCGCTTCGGCCCGCGCGGAAGACCAAGTACTTGTTGCGCGATGATGTTGCGCTGAATCTCTGACGTCCCGCCGGCGATGGTTGCCGCGATGCCACGCGTATATCGCTCAAACCTGCTGGCGAAGTACTCGTCGGGATTCATATGCTCATAGCGCTCGGTCACCGGATGCCGCAGGCCGTCAATGCCCACCGAACTCAGTGCGAGGTCTGCTGCGCGCAGCTCGGCTTCAGAGCCGAAGAGCTTGAGCACGGAAATTGATGCGGTGTCCATTTCACCGCGCGCGGCACGTCCTAGTGCTGCTGATCCCATCGCCCGAAGGGCTTGGTAGTCAATGATTGTCGACGCGAACCGATCGCGTTCGACATCGGTGCGGGGCCGGCAGTCTGCCATGAGATTGTCGATCCGGTCGGCCAGCATGAGCCACATCATCGTGCGCTCGTGCCCGAGTGACCCATTGGCTACCAGCCATCCTTGGTGCAGCCCTCCT
This sequence comes from Mycobacterium sp. RTGN6, assembly GCF_033804605.1. Classification (NCBI taxonomy): domain Bacteria; kingdom Bacillati; phylum Actinomycetota; class Actinomycetes; order Mycobacteriales; family Mycobacteriaceae; genus Mycobacterium; species Mycobacterium sp. RTGN6. Next base: position 58,384 of record NZ_JAPZKZ010000008.1, on the reverse strand, counting down.
ACGAGATTCTCAGCTGATACTCGGACGTCGGTGAAGAACACCTCGTTGAAGTCGAGGTTGTCTTGATTGGCGACATCAGGGAACGGTCGGCACACCACGCCCTCGGTATCGGTCGGAATGATCAGCGCTGAAATTCCCTTGTGTTTGGGGGCATCCGGGTCGGTTCGAACGAATGCCAACAGGAAGTCGGCGTCGTGGGCGCCCGACGTCCATACCTTCTGCCCGTTGACTACAAATTCGTCACCCTCGCGGACGGCGCGCGTTCGCAGTGATGCAAGGTCGGAACCCGCGCTGGGCTCACTCATTCCGAGTGAGGCGGTCATCTCGGCCCGAAGCACCGGCAACGCCCAGCGCTGCTTCTGTTCGGGGGTACCGAACGTGATCAGCGAGGCTGCAACGATATTGACACCCTGTGGGTTGAAACTGTGGAAGATGCGTCGTCGACACAGTTCATCGAGATGGACGAATTGCTGCAGTACGGTCGCGTTGCGTCCTCCGAATTCCGGCGGCTGCGCGGGGAGTAACCAGCCCTCGTCGAACAGCAGGCGCTGCCACTTCCGGGCCCACGTTGGCATATGCGAGACCGACCGCGGACGCTCGAATGTCTCGGCTTCGGTCGGCAGGTTGTCGTCAAGGAACGCCGAGAACTCAGCCCGGAACGATTCGACATCGTTATCAAAAGTCAGCTGCACGGTACTCCTTTGCGATAACTGCGCGATGCTCTGCAGCGCCGCCCAACATCAGTTCCCCTGCTCTTGCGCGCTTGATGGCGAACTGCAGATCGTTCTCCCAGGTGAGTCCCATTGCGCCAAAGGACTGCATGCCGTGCTGCACGACCAGTGACTGAGCCTCGCCCGCTGCGGCTTTGGCCATCATGGCGGTCAGGCGGCGACGTGGATCGTCAGTGGCGATGGTCAGAGCCGAGAAGTATGACAAGGCCCGCGCCCGCTCGATCGCCACGTGCATGTCCGCGGCCTTGTGTTGCAGCGCCTGAAACGAGCCGATCGGGACTCCAAACTGGTAGCGCTGCTTGAGGTGTTCCAGTGTGAGGTCGACGATGCGTTGACACGCGCCGACGGTCGTGATCGCCATCCCGGTGAGCGCAATGTGTAAGGCCCGTTCGGCGTCGGCGGTGACGCGGTCCTCTTCGGCGACGCGCACGTCATCGAACCGTAGATCCGCCACATGCAGGACGGGGTCGAAGACAGCGACCCGACGAGCGATCACCTCACTGGCGTCGACGACGAACACTCCGGCTGCAGTGACCACTGCAAGCCGGTCCGCGCGGTCTCCGTCAAGAACGAAATGAGCCGTACCGTCGAGAACCCAACCCTCGGGGTTCCGGTGTGCGGTGACGCCGGCGTGCACCGCGGCACCGACGCGCGTCGGGTCGAACCGGTCGCCGACCAAAGGTGCGAACTGAGTCATTGACGCCAAGTAAGGCGTCGGATCGCTCGCGCGCCCGAGTTCCTCGAGCACGAGGGCAAGCTCGATGAAATTCTCCGTGCTGACGAGGTCCGTCCAACCCTGATCGATGTACCACTTCCACAGCTGGCCAGCGTCGGCGCCACCTTCAGCGATCTGCCGAACGAGGGACGACGGACACTGTTTAGACACTGCCTCCTGGACCGTTTCGCGCCAAAAGCGCTGGTCATCGTCGAGTTCTAAGAGCAACTCCGGCCCCATCTCCGTCGAAGGTGTCAGGCGAGAATAACGTTCTCCTATTACGAAAGTCAACGTGCGCAGTTTCTTGACAATCATCATGGGCGAGTAGCAGCATCACTGAGTACCGAACTATTGCCGATGGTGATGCTTGGAAAATGACAATGGCAAAGAAGGGTCGCCAGGAGTAGGGGTCGGCCACCGGATGCATCGCGGTGCGCTGCGCCGGCTCGGACGTCCACCCCGCGCCCTCAGCAGGGCCGCATCGTCAGTATCAACGTCAATCGCTGAACAGGAGCACACCGTGGTCAGGAAGTCGACCGAATCAGGTGCCACTTCGTCGCAAGTCAAGCTAGACCTATCCGACGTCGACCACCGCGTGGGAAAGCCCGTCGGCGGCGGGCAACTGTGGGATCCGTGCAGTTCCTCTGACATCCGCCGTTGGGTGATGGCGATGGACTACCCCAATCCCCTCCACTGGGATGAGCGGTTCGCCCGCGACTCCAAATTCGGCGGGCTGATCGCACCCCAGTCCATCGCGGTCGCCCTCGATTACGGGCACGGCGCAGGACCAGCCTGTGTCGGGCACATTCCGAACAGCCACCTCATTTTCGGCGGGGAGGAGTGGTGGTTCTATGGCTGCCCAGTGCGCCCGGGAGACAAGCTGTTTCAGAAACGACAGTTCCACGACTACAAGGTGGTAGAGACCAAATTCGCTGGGCCCACCATGTTTTCGCGCGGCGACACCACCCACACCAATCAGAACGGCGTCCTAGTGGCCCGCGAACGGTCAACCGCGATCCGTTATCTCTACGAAGAAGCGACGAAGCGCGGCATGTTCGAGAGCCAGCTCGGCGAAATCAAGCGTTGGACACAGCTTGAGCTGGAAGAAGTCGAGAGGCTTCGCCGCGATTGGCTAGAATCGAACCGGCTAGGTGTCTCACCGCATTTCGACGAAGTAAAGGTCGGCGACACGCTGCCGCGCCGTGTCATCGGTCCTCACAGCATCGCTACGTTCACCACTGAGTACCGCGCGTTCGTCTTCAACAGCTGGGGCGCATTCGAATGGGTGACGCCGCTCGGTGTCGAGGATCCGTGGGTTTATCAGGACCCGGGCTTCGGCAAGGATTTCGCGTTCGACGAGGAAGACGCGTTCATCGACCCCCGCAAGCGTGACGGACTCTATCTTGGGCCGTCGCGGGGTCACATCGACGCCGACAGGGCCAGCGAAGTCGGCATGGCGCGCGCGTATGGCTACGGCGCGACGATGGGCGCCTGGTGCACCGATCATCTCGCCTACTGGGCTGGCCATGACGGGATGGTCCGCCACAGTAAGGCCAACTTCCGCGGTCCGGCTTTCGAGGGCGACGTGACGTACTTCAACGCCGAAATCATCGGCAAGGAGGCCGAGTCGACGTGGGGTATACCGCTCGTCCAGGTGAAGCTGCGGCTGACCAACCAGAACGGTGAGGAGCTCGTGAGCTGCATCGCCGAGGTCGAGCTACCGGCGTGACGAGACCAGCACATGAATTCTGAGCCGGCGCCGTCACTTTCGATCGTGTCTGGCCCGTCGTTGCGCGACGAGACGGGACTCGGGACGCTCACGCTGCCCGGCTTTCTGCGCGATGTGACGTCAATGTACGGCGACCGTGAAGCTCTCGTTTTCCGTTCGGCCGACGGCGATACCCGCTGGACGTACGCCGACCTGTGGGAACGCGCAATCGAGGTGGCGTGTGCGTTGCGCGCGAGCGGAGTCGGCAAGGGCACCCGGGTCGGCGTTCTGATGACGAACCGTCCGGAGTGGATCTCGGCGTTCTTCGGCATCTCGCTCGCCGGAGGCGTGGCCGTCACGCTCAGCACATTCTCGACCCCCGCGGAGCTCGAGTACCTGCTCTACACCTCAAGCGTTGCCGTGTTGTTGTTCGAGCGAAAGGTGCTGAAGACGGACTTCGGCGCCGTCCTATCTGAGCTGGCGCCCGCGATCGGCAGGTCCGCCCGTGGCCCTCTGCAATCCGCTAGATTCCCGTACCTCCGTTATCTCGCAACGGTCGGCGATGCGTCTGCCGGCATCGACGCGTGGGAGGCGTTTCTTGCCCGTGGTCACGACGTGCCCCGTGAATTGATATACGCGACAGCTGAAGCGATATGTCCGAGCGATACGGGAGTGCTGTTCTTCTCGTCGGGTTCGACGAGTAAACCAAAGGGGATACTCAGCGCACATCGTGGGGTCGCCATCCAAATGTGGCGATTCCGCAGAGTGTGCGGTTTCGGGCCGGACGACAACATCCGTTGCTGGTCGGCGAACGGCTTCTTCTGGTCCGGCAATTTCGTAATGTCGCTGGGGGCTACGCTCGCCGCTGGCGGTTGCCTCGTCCTGCAACCGACATTCGTTGCGACTGAAGCGCTCTCACTGATGGCTGCCGAGCGAGTCAACTATCCGTTCGCCTGGCCGCACCAGTGGGCGCAAGTCGAAGCCGCACCCAATTGGCTTTCTGTCGACCTCAGCAGCATGCGATTCGCCGACGTCAAGACGCCGATCGCCCATCACCCTACGGTCTCCGGCGAATGGCACTTGCCCGATCACGCCTATGGCAACACCGAAACGTTCACAATATCAACGATTTTCGAACTCAACACGCCGTACGAGGTGCACGCTGATAGCTGGGGAGTACCGCTGCCGGGCATGACACTCAAAATCGTGGATCCACGTAGCGGAGTGGTGATTCCGCGAGGCGAGAGTGGGGAGATCTGCGTCAAGGGCCCCACACTCATGCTGGGTTACATCGGCACACCATTGGATGAGACGCTCGACGCAGAAGGGTTCTTCCGCACCGGCGACGGTGGGTACCTCGACGAGGCCGGCCGACTCTTCTGGGAGGGCAGGCTCACCGATATCATCAAGACGGGCGGTGCGAATGTCTCACCGCTCGAAGTCGACGAAGTCCTGGCGAAGCATTCCGGTGTAAAGGTAACCAAGACAGTCGGTCTGCCACATAAGACGCTCGGGGAGGTCGTCGTCGCCTGTGTCGTACCGCACGACGGCGTGAGCCTTGAAGCGGACGAGATTCGCGGATATCTGCGAGAACGACTGGCGAGCTATAAGGTGCCGCGCCACGTTCTTTTCCTCCGCGAGGGCGACATCGCGCTTACGGGCAGCGACAAAATCAAGTCTGGAGAGCTTCGAGAATTGGCCGCTCAGCGACTCTCGGAACCGTACTCATAGGCTGTCACTGACGGGGAGGATCGCTTGGCGACACCAGGACCACACGACCTCTTCGGTCAGGCTCGTCCCGTCCATCCCCTCGTGCAACGCGTTGAACTGGCCAAGAGACGTCAGTGTGTAGCCCAACAGTGATGTCAATTGCTGCAGGGTGAGATCGTTTCGAATTTGGCCCGCTTGCGAACACGCGGTCAGAATCTCCGTCAACAGCTTGCGGTGCGGTTCCCATACCTTGGCGAACGCCTCCGGATGATCCATCTCGAGGCTCAAGTTAAAGATCAGGACAAGCCGACCGCCTACTTCCTGCGATGAACCGGGCCGCGACAGCACTCCTTTGCACCATGCCTCCAGCTGCGCCATCGGGCCCTCAGCCGCTTCGACCTTCTCCCGTATCGCTTCAGTGAATTGCGCAGTGACGTCTTCATAGAGAGCCAACAGAAGCTCGTCCTTGCCTGCGAAGTGCTGATAGAAAGTCCGCAGGCTGAGGTTCGCCCGATCGGCCAGCGTCTGGAGAGTGAAATTGGCGTGCCCGGACTCTTGGACGAGCTCAAGGGCTGTCGTCATGAAGTGTGTGCTGCGAGCGACCGCGCGGGCCCGCGCGTCGCCGAGGCGGCGCTCGATGGCCCGTTCCTGCCAAGTGCTACCGACTCCATTGCCTTGATTCGGCGCCCCCATGGGCGCGTCGCCGGGAGCCTTGCCATGGGTTTCCTTCATTGCCGACCATCCGCGCGTTGTTTCCTGGTGCACCGCTGAGGCCGGTAAACGTATGCGGTCCCGTCCACAGGATCGTGTGCGCGACGAAATGGCATACGCCCACAGTATCGGCATCGCCTCCACCGACTCGAGGTGCCGATCCTCGTCCACGTTGCATGCATGTTCGGCATCACCTCAGACGGGCCTCGCACATGAGAATCATGCTCTCCTAGGACGATGATCACGTTCTTGCACAGTGACAATGTACGTGACTATCAAATGGGTATGTATGTTATCAATAACTGCTACGGTTGATGTGCGACAGGGCCCGCGGAATACGTCGGCGCCGCGGAAAGGTCACACGGCGCATCCCGGTCATCTAAGGAGACGTGACGACATGCTCAAGTGCGCCGGCTGTATGGGGAAACGCCACTTCGGGGAGGGCCGATGACCGACTTCATACCGCGTGCGGGGGACCTGACCTCGGTCGACTTTTTCCGGGACAGTCGTCTGACGGACGACCCATACCGGTTCTACGAGGCGCTTCGCAACAAGTGTCCGGTTAGTCGCGAGGACCACTACGGCGTGACGATGGTGACCGGCTGGCAGGAGGCCGTCGACGTCTACAACGATGCGGAGACGTTCTCTTCCTGCATCTCGGTGAGCGGGCCGTTCCCGGGGTTTCCCGTCCCGCTCGAAGGTAATGACGTCACCGACCTGATCGTGAAGCATCGCGACGAGCTGCCGTTCAGCGACCAGCTGCCGACTCTCGATCCGCCTACACACACCAATCACCGCGGCCTGCTGATGCGGTTGATCACGCCAAAGCGCCTCAGGGAGAACGAGGACGCCATGTGGGCGCTCGCCGACGAGATCCTCGACGACTTCCTCGCTCCCGGCGAGGGCGAATTCATCAAGGGCTTCGCCGGCCCGTTCACGCTGCGCGTGATCGCCGACCTGCTGGGTGTACCCGAAGATGATCGTCCTGAGCTCCTAGAGCGACTCGCACGCGGGACCCACGGCGGGGGGTTGGGCAACGCCGAGAAGACGATGAACAAGACCCCACTGGAGTACCTCTACGAAGTCTTCGCGACGTACGTCGAAGAGCGCCGGGCGGAGCCGCACGACGACGTGTTGACGGGGTTGGCGACCGCGACCTTCCCGGACGGCACCATGCCCGAGGTCGCAGACGTCGTGCGGGTGGCCACCAATGTCTTCTCGGCCGGGCAGGAAACGACCGTGCGGCTGCTCAGTACCGCGCTGAAGGTGATGGGGGACCAACCCGACATCCAGCGCAGGCTTCGCGAGGACCGCAGCCTTCTTGCGAACTTCATCGAGGAGTGCCTGCGCATCGAGAGCCCGGTGAAGGGAGACTTCCGGCTGTCGCGGGTGCCGGTCACCGTTGGCGAGCAGACGCTCGCCGCCGGGTGCACAGTCATGGTGATCAACGGCGCCGCCAACCGCGACCCGCGCCGTTTCGAGAATCCGGACACGTTCGACGTGGAGCGCAAGAATGCCCGCCAGCATCTGGCGTTCGGGCGTGGAATACACAGTTGCCCCGGCGCTCCGCTGGCTCGTGCGGAAACTCGGGTCGGGCTCGAGCGGCTGCTCGACCGCACCACTGACATCCGGATCAGCGAGTCGCACCACGGCCCGGCCGGCGATCGTCGGTACCAATATCTTCCGACCTACATCCTTCGTGGGCTGACCGAGTTGCACCTCGAGTTCGGCCTCGTCGAAGGCAAGTCGTGAAGGTCACCGTCGCAAACTGTCCAGAACAAGCCATCGTCGAAATTCGCGCCTAGTCAGGGAGATTCAGTGCCAGAGGGTCAGCTCATCACCACCGCCATGGACAAGTTTCGGGCACTGGTCGCGCGGCAGGGCGACGACGGAATTCACGCGGCGATCGAGACCCTGGAGTACTCGGAGCTTCCGCCGGGCGAGGTGACTATCCGGGTGCACTATTCCAGCGTCAACTACAAAGACGCGCTGGTGCTGACGCCGAAAAGCGGTGTGGTGCGCGATTATCCGATCGTGCCCGGCATCGACCTCACTGGCGAGGTGGTGTCATCGGATTCCGAAGAATTCGCCGTCGGCGACCCAGTACTGGCCCACGGGTACGAGATCGGCACCGGCAGGCACGGAGGCTATGCCGAGTTCGCGCGGGTGCCCGCGGACTGGGTCGTCAAGCTCGGCTCGTTGAGTCCGCGCGACGGAGCCGCCATCGGTACGGCGGGGTTCACAGCGGCGATGAGCGTGCAGGCGCTGCAACAGCGAGGCATAACACCCGAAGACGGGCCGATCCTGGTGACCGGCGCGACCGGTGGCGTCGGATCGGTGAGCATCGATCTGCTGGCCGCCGCGGGCTATCAGGTGGTGGCGTCGACAGGCAAGCCCGACGCCGCGGATCGGTTGAGGGCGCTGGGCGCCGACGACGTCATCGGCCGGCTACCCGAAGACCCCGAGGCCAAGCCGCGGCCGCTGGGCAAGACCCGGTGGGCCGGGGCAGTCGACTGTGTCGGTGGGGCCACCCTGGCCGATGTGCTCAGCACCGTGCGTTACGGCGGCGCGGTGGCGGCCAGCGGGCTGACCGGTGGCGCCGGCCTGCAGACCACCGTGATGCCGTTCATCTTGCGCGGTGTGGCGCTACTGGGCATCGACTCGGTACTGATGCCGATCGGACCGCGGCGCGCGTTGTGGGAGCTGCTGGGCAGTTCACTGAAGCCGCAGCACCTTTCGGATGTTTCGCACGACGTCGACGTCAAGGACGTGGTCGGCGTGCTTGACGAGGTCCGCGCAGGCAAGTACTCCGGCCGCGCGGTGGTGCGAGTCGCGGGCGGCTTCTAGTCGCGGACCCACACGGCGACGAAGCCGATCGGAATGCCCGTGCGCACGGCGATGAGCTCGCGTGCGGCGCTCTCGGCCTCGACGCGCCGAGCGACGTGGACCTCCGCGTCGAGCTCGGGAACGGTGACCGTCCAGCCGGCCACGTCGCGGGAGATGGTCGCTTCGAACAGCTGGCCCGCCATCGGGCGAAGGGTTCGGTTGCGGACGGAACGGGTGCGGGTAACGACGCTGGCGCGCATGGGCAGCTTTCACGGTCGAGAGAACTTGGGCCGTCGGCCAAAGTACTGCCGCGAGCGGGGTTATGACAAATTCGGTTGACAGCCGTGCTGCGGCTAGAACGTGCTCATCGGGCGAACGCTGTTGGCCAGGTCGACCAACGCGTACCGGTGCGCCTGCGTCGGCGCGACGCGGGCCAGCCCCCGCAGGGACGCCTCGACGCCGAGCCGCAACCCATGCTCGGTGAACGGGAAGCCAAGGATGTGGTTGGTGCTTGCGGAGTTGTCGGCCAGCCAGTCCATCGCGGTGCCCATCACCAGCGCCCTGATCTGCAGCACCCGCGGCTCGGTCTCCGGCAGCGCCTCCACGCGGTGCGCGGCGTCGCGGATCTGCCGTTCGGTCACTTCGCTGCCGGACCGGCCCGACAACAGGGTGACGGCGCTGGTGAGCCGCGCCGTCGTGAAGTGCCTCGAAGTGGGCGGTACCTGGTCGAGTGTCTTGACGGCGAAATCGCGCTGACCGTCCGCGGACTGCGCGCGGGCCAGCCCGAACCCGGCCGAGATGATGCCGTTGTCGGTGTTCCACACGGTCTTGTAGAAGGTGCCCTCGTCCGCGGTGCCGCTCAACTCCGCCGTGGCCGCGAGCGCCAACTTCGGGGCGAGTTCGCCAGGCAGGGTGTCGAGCACCTCGGTGAAGTGCTTGGTGGCTGTCTCGTAGTCGGCGGACAGTAGGTCGGCGACGGCCCGGAACCACACCAGCCGCCACCGCCAGCCGACCCGGTCGGCCAGGTCGTCGAGCTTGCGGTTGGCCTTGGCGACGTCGCCGAGGTCCAGCAGCGCCCGGACCTCCATGAGCGGCAGCTCGACGGAGTTCGACAGGTCGACGCCCTCTGAGTCGAGCGTGCCGTGCCGGGCCGCGCGCAGCGAGTCCAGCGTCTGCACGGGCTGACTCATCAAACTGGCCGACAGCACCGCCGCACCGACGTCGCCGGGGTCGACGAGCGGCACTTGCAGGGCCCTGACGATCTCCTGGGCGGTCAACTTCTCCGAGTGCACCTGCCCATCGAGATACACGTCGGTGTGCGCCACCAGCAGGTCGACCCCGAACGTCGAGCGGGACGGGCTGAACACCGCCGACAGGCCGGGCCGCGGGAGGCCGCTGTCCTTCGCGACCACCTCACGGAGCACGCCGAGCAGCTGCCCGGCCATCTCGTCGGCGGAGCCGAAGCGGCGGCGCGGATCGGGATCGATGGCCCTGCGCAGCAGCCTGCCGAACGAATCATATTGCACGAGTAGGGGATCGTCGTCGGGAAGCCCGTCGGCGTAGCGGCCGTTGCGGGTCCTCAGGTCCAGCGTGAGGGCGGCCAACGTGCGGCCGACGGTGTAGATGTCGGTGGCCACCGTCGGGCCGGTCTTGACGATCTCCGGAGCCTGGTAACCCGGTGTGCCGTAGAGGAATCCGAAGGAGTTGATTCGTGACACCGCGCCGAGGTCGATCAGCTTGAGCTGTTCCTCGGTCAGCATGATGTTCTCGGGCTTGAGGTCGTTGTACACCAGCCCGACCGAATGCAGGTACCCGAGCGCAGGCAGGATCTCCAGCATGTACGCGATCGCTTGTGCCACGGGAAGTTTGACGCCCCTGGGCTGCTTGAGCGACGTCCCGCCGACGTACTCCATGACGATGTAGCCGACCGGGTCGCCGTGCTTGTCGTCGTGCTCGACGAAGTTGAAGATCTTCACGATCGCCGGGTGCGTGACCTCGGCGAGGAACTGCCGCTCGGCCATGGCGATCGCCTGCGCCTCGGCGTCGCCGGAATGCACCAAACCCTTGAGCACGACGGGGCGATCGTTGACGTTCTTGTCGAACGCCAGGTAGATCCAGCCGAGTCCGCCATGCGCGATGCAGCCCTTGATCTCGTACTGGTCGACGACCATGTCGCCCGGAGAGAGTTGCGGCAGAAAGGAATACGCGCTGCCGCAGAATGGGCACCAGCCCTCGGACAGGGCACTGCCGTCGGCCGACGACCGACCCACCGGCTTGCCGCAGTTCCAGCAGAACCGCTTGGCCTCGGCGACCACCGGATTGGTCATCAACGCGTCGAGCGGGTCGCGGGCCGGCACCCGCGGCACCTCGACCAGCCCGCCGCCGAGCCGCCGGATGGGGGAGAACGTCCGTGTGACCGGGGTGGGGTGATCGGTCGGCTCGGTCTCCGCCGTGCCGACCGACATGCCCTCGGAGTCGTCGAAGACCGGGCGGAACACGGCTTGGGTGGCCATCGGCCGCATGGTGGCCAGCGAGTCGTACGTCATTGCCTCCGCGGGCTGTGTGCCCTGGATGTTGTCGTCGCCGCTGAGGTCCGGCTTCTCGTCGCTGATCGCCATCAGTCCGAATACCTCGGGACGGGAGGTGCGGGCGCCGGGCCGAGCACCGTCAACCACTTGCGCCACAACGTGTTCCACGTGCCGTCTCGGCGGATGCGCTCGAGCGTCCCGTTGACGAAGCGCACCAAACCGGTGTTCTGCAAGTTGATTCCGACGCCGTAGGGCTCCTCGTTCATGCTTGGCCCGGTGATGTGGAGGTACGGATCCTGGGCGACGAGGCCGGCGAGGATGGTGTCGTCGGTGCTGACGGCGTCGACCTGGCGTTGTTGCATCGCCACCAGACAGTCGGCCCACGTGACGACCTCGACGACGATCGGCGGCGGGGTGATCTGCTTGATGTTTCGCAGCGACGTCGTGCCCTTCGCGGCGCAGACCCGCTTGTTGGACAGGTCGGAGGCCTGGCTGATCGCCGAGTCACGCGGCGCCAGGATCCGCTGGTTGGCCGACAGGTACTCGGTGGAGAAGTTCACCAGTTTCCTGCGCTCGCAGGTGATGCTCATGGTCTTGACGACGATGTCGACCTGATTGTTCTGCAGTGCCGCGACGCGGTCGGCCGACGACAGGATGCGGTACTCGACCTGTGAAGGGGTGCCGAAGATGTCGCGCGCCACCTCGCCGGCCACGTCGACGTCGAATCCGGTGATCTCGCCCGTGATCGGATCGCGAAAGCTGAACAGGTTGCTGCCGATGTCCAGCCCGACGATGAGCCTGCCGCGGTTGCGGATGTTGGCCACCACCGCATCGGCCTCGCTCTTCGACGAGAACGGCCGCAGGCTCTCGGTGCAGTTGCGCTCCGGCGGCGCCGGCGGCTCGACGGGCTCCGGGCCCAACTGCTCCATACCCGCGGGCGTCGGGGGTGCAACGGTCACGCTGGGGTCGGGGATGGCCGGCGCGATCTGCTCGCACGCCGTCAGCACCGCCATGGCGGCGAGTCCGGCGATTAGTTTGCGCATCACCATCATCTGTACTCGCTCAACCGGGGCCACAGCCCCAACGTCACCGCGAGCGCCGCGATCACGCTGAGTGCGGCCGCTCCGACGGTGGCTCCGGAGAGCACCCGGCGTGCGCTGACGATGTCGTTGCGCAGCTGCTGCCTGCTCTCCTCGATGCCCTTGGAGAGCGCGGCGTCGAGCTTCTCGAACGCAGGAGAGGAGTCGTCCTCGCCCGTGCCGAGCGCGACCTGCGTCGCCTTCTGGTAGTCGCCAACGGCGATGTAGGCATTGATGCGGTCATCGGAGGCCCGCCACCGCCGCAGTAGTTGTTCGGCGTCGGCCAGGTCGGCCTTGTCGATCGCGTCCTCGCGGGCGAGGTAGTCGGACAGCTGCCGCTGCATCGTGTCGATGCGCTGGTAGTAGGACTGCTTGCGGGCGTCCTCGTCGCCACGGCGGACCAGCGACAACGTCTCGTCGGCGCGGGCCTGCTGGGCGGTGATGGCCATGGTGGTCACGGTCTTCAGCGATTCGGCGGCCGTGCTCTTGGCACTGCGGCTGGCGGCCGTCGAGATGACCAGGGCAGTGCCGACCCACATGATGATGATCATCACCGCGAGCCCGCCCGCGACGAATCCGATGTTCACCCGGCGTCGAGTGCGGCGCGCCAGCCACCGGTTCGCGAACGCACCGAAGAGCAGCGTCGCCAACACCACGAGGATGACCGGCGCGGGTATTCGCGTCGACGCGGTGGTTTCGGCGTCGACCTGACGCGACGTCTCCTCGTACAGCCGCTGCGCGTCGGGCAGGATCTGCGTCTGCATCAGCGCTGAGGCCTCCGACAGGTACGACGAACCGACGGGGTTCCCCAAGCGGTTGTTGGTGCGGGCCGTCTCCACCAGGCCCGTGTAGACGGCGAGCTGGGCGTTGATGTCGCCAAGCAGCCGGATCATCTCGCCGTCGGTGAGCCCGCTGGAGGCGTACGTGACGGCGACCGCCGCGTCGGTGATGGCCTGCTCGTACCGCTGCCGGACCGGGCGGGGTTCGGCGCCAGCGATGAACGCCGTCGCCGCCGCGGCGTCGGCCACCGACAGCGTCGTGTACAGCTGGCCCGCGGCGAACGCCAGCGGCTCGGTGTGGTCGAGCACGGTCGTCAATGCCTGCTGACGATCGTCGATGGTGGTCGACGTCGCCAACGCGCATGCGACCACGAGGGCCGACAGCACCAGCCCGATCGTGAGGATGCGGCCCGGCGTCGTCCACAGGAACCACCACCGTGGGTGGGCGGGGGAGGTCGGCGACCGTGACGCCAAGGGCTCGGTCGAAGGGTGCGCCAACTCCACAGTCACCTGTGCGCGGACCTCAACTTCCCGGCTGGTACTCGACTGTCCCGACTTCTATGAAGAAATTCTAAGAGCATTTGGCGGGAAGCGAGGGGATTCGAGGCGGCGGTTCGCCGTGGATCGAGCCCACAGTCGGCGGATCACGGCGGAGGTTCCTATCCTGAACGCGTGCGTGGCGACGGTGACGGCTGGGTGTTGTCCGACGACGGCGCCCATTTCTGGGGTGTACATGGCGCCGCCGGACTTCTGCTGCGTGCTCCGCTCGGGGACGGCACCGCGGCGGTGCTGCTTCAACACCGCGCGCCGTGGAGCCATCAGGGCGGGACGTGGGGGCTGCCTGGCGGCGCCCGCGACAGCCACGAGACCGTCGAGGAAGCCGCCGTGCGCGAGGCGCACGAGGAGGCCGGCCTGTCCGCCCATCAGGTCACCGTGCGGACCACGGTGGTGACGGCCACCGCATCTGGCGGCCAGTGGACCTATACGACGGTGATCGCCGACGCGGCCGCACTGCTCGACACGGTGCCCAACCGCGAAAGCTCCGAACTGCGCTGGGTCGGGGAGGACGAGGTGGCCGAGCTTCCGCTGCACCCCGGGTTCGCCGCCAGCTGGGAGCAGCTGCGCACCGTCACCGCGTCGATTCCCCTGTTGGTCGATCCGCAGCGTTGAGCGCCGCCTTGAGCGCGCCGGCGGCGGCGGCGGGATCGTCGGCCGCGGTGATGGCACGCACCACGACGACGCGTCGGGCCCCCGCCTCGAGCACCTCGGGTAGCCGCTCGGCGTCGATGCCCCCGATCGCGAACCACGGCTTGGCAGTCGACGTTTCGGCGGCCGCCCGGACGAGGTCGAGCCCCGGCGCGGACCGGCCCGGCTTCGTCGGCGTCGGCCAGCACGGGCCGACGCAGAAGTAGTCGACCGCTTCGTCGACGGCGGTGGCCACCTGCGCGCGGTCGTGCGTCGAGCGGCCGATCAGTCGGCCAGGGCCGATGACGTCACGGGCCACGTCGAGCGGTAGATCGTCCTGCCCGAGGTGCAGCACGTCCGCGCCTGCCGCACGCGCGATGTCGGCCCGGTCGTTCACGGCCAACAGGGCACCGTAGCGGCGGGCCGCGTCGGCAAGCACCTCCAGCGCGGCGAGCTCTCCGCGGGCCTCCAACGGCCCGAAGCGCTGCTCGCCGACGGAGCCCTTGTCGCGCAGCTGGACGATGTCGACCCCGCCGGCAAGCGCGGCGTCGACGAACTCGGCCAGGTCACCTCGCTCGCGGCGGGCGTCGGTACACAAGTAGAGGCGGGCCTGGGCCAGGCGTTCTGAGGGATCCAGCACATCCGCGACGTTAGCGACTGGTCCTGGGGCGAGCGAAGCGACGGGGAAGATCTCGCTTGCCGCGAGTAACGTGGACGGCTGAACACGGGAGTCCCGGGACCGGGGACTGAGAGTGGGGCCGCACGCCCCTTACCGTCACACCTGATCCGGGTCATGCCGGCGAAGGGAGCAGAAATGTCTCCGGGAACAGTGGCCGTCGTCGGCGGCGGCGTCATCGGACTGTCGGTGGCGCGCCGGGCCGCGCTCGACGGTTGGTCCGTGCGCGTGCACCGCACCGAGGACCGCGGCGCCTCCTGGGTGGCCGGCGGCATGCTGGCCCCGCACAGCGAGGGGTGGCCGGGCGAGGAACGCCTGCTGCAGCTCGGACTCGCGTCGCTGCGCATGTGGCACGAGGGGTTCCTCGACGGGCTGCCGCCCGACGTGGTGACCGCAAGGGAGTCACTCGTCGTGGCCGTCGACAGGGCCGACGCCGAAGACCTCCGGACGGTGGCGGATTGGCTGGCCGCCCAGGGTCAGCCGGTCACGCCGACGACGGCGGCAAGAGACGTCGAGCCGCTGCTCGCCCAGGGCATCAGGCACGGATTTCGCGCCGAAACCGAACTGGCCGTTGACAATCGAGCGCTCGTCGCGGCACTGGCGCAACAATGCGAACGGCTCGGCATCACGTGGGCGGCCCCGGTGCCCTCGCTGGACGACACCCGCGATGCCGACGTCACGGTGATCGCCAACGGCATCGACGCGCCTGCGCTGTGGCCGGACCTGCCCATCCGTCCCGTCAAGGGCGAGGTGCTGCGCCTGCGTTGGAGACCCGGATGTATGCCCGTGCCGCAACGAGTGATTCGCGCAAGGGTGCACGGCAGGCAGGTGTACCTGGTGCCGCGCGCCGACGGGGTGGTGGTGGGTGCGACGCAGTACGAACACGGCCGCGACACCGCCCCCGCCGTTTCGGGCGTGCGCGATCTGCTGGACGACGCCTGCGCGGTGGTCCCTGCCCTTGGCGAGTACGAATTCGCGGAATGCTCCGCGGGTTTGCGTCCGATGACACCGGACAACCTGCCCATCGTCGGTAGGCTCGACGAGCGCACGCTGGTGGCCGCGGGCCACGGTCGGTCCGGCTTCCTGCTGGCGCCGTGGACTGCCGACGCCATCGCGGCTGAACTGAAGGTTGGAGTGCTCGCGTGAACGTGACGGTGAACGGCGAGGCCGTGGAGATCGACGAACACATGACGGTGGCAAGGCTTCTGGAGACTCGCGGGTTTCCCGAGAAGGGCATCGCGGTGGCGGTGGACTGGGCGGTGATTCCGCGTTCGGAGTGGGCGCACCCGCTGCGCGATGGGGCCAAGGTGGAGGTCGTGACGGCGGTGCAGGGTGGCTGATTCCAAACTCGTCATCGCCGGGCGCAGCTTCGGCTCGCGGCTGATCATGGGGACCGGCGGCGCGGCCAATCTGGCCGTGCTCGAGGAGGCGCTCGTCGCATCCGGTACCGAGCTGACCACCGTGGCGATGCGCCGGGTCGACGCAACCGGCGGCACCGGCGTGCTCGACCTACTGAACCGGCTCGGCATCACGCCGCTGCCCAACACCGCCGGCTGCCGCGGCGCTGCGGAGGCGGTGCTGACCGCGCGGCTGGGGCGCGAGGCGCTTGGCACCGAGTGGGTCAAGCTCGAGGTCATCGCCGACGAACGGACCCTGTTGCCCGACGCCATCGAATTGGTCAAGGCCGCAGAGCAATTGGTGGACGACGGCTTCGTCGTGCTGCCCTACACCAACGACGATCCGGTGCTGGCGCGCCGGCTCGAGGACATCGGCTGCGCCGCGGTGATGCCGCTCGGCTCTCCGATCGGCACCGGGCTGGGTATCGCCAACCCGCACAACATCGAGCTGATCGTCGAAGCGGCCGGGGTGCCCGTCGTGCTCGACGCGGGCATCGGGACCGCCAGCGACGCCGCACTCGCCATGGAGTTGGGGTGCGATGCCGTGCTGCTGGCCACCGCGGTGACCAGGGCCGCCGACCCACCAATGATGGCCGCGGCGATGGCCGCCGCCGTCACGGCAGGCCACTTGGCGCGCCAAGCCGGTCGAATCCCGAAGCGGTTCTGGGCGCAGGCCTCGAGTCCGGCGGCCGAGTGACTCGTCGCTACGTCGCCTTGGGCTCCTCGATGGCCGCAGGACCCGGCATCAAGCCCCGCGTGCCCGGCAGCCCGACCCGCGCTGGCCGGTCGACGCTGAACTACCCGCACCTCGTCGCGCAGCGGCTGAACCTCGACCTCGTCGACGTGACGTACTCGGGCGCCACCACCGCACACGTGCTCACCGACCGCCAGAACGGTGCACCTCCACAGGTCGACGCGCTCGACGGGTCCGAGGAACTCGTCACCGTGACCATCGCGGGCAACGACGCGGGCTACGTGCCACTGCTGTTTGCGGCCGGGCTGCCCCGGTTCACCAGATCGTTGCCGCTGCTGGGCCCAGTGCTCCGCGGACAACTCGACGCCGACGCCAGAGCCCAGGCGCTGAGCCAGGTGGGCGAGTCGCTGAAGGCCGTCGGGTACGAGGTCCGGGCGCGCGCGCCGCAGGCCAGGGTGGCGTTCGTCGACTACCTGACGCTGTTGCCGCCGAAGGGTGCCGCCGCGGCGCCGCTATCCGACGTCGACGCGGACGTCGGCAGACACATCGGAGCCACCCTGGAGCGACTCACCGCGGAGGCCGCCGCGGAAACCGGGTGCGAACTGGTGCGCGCCGGTGAGGCCAGCCGCGACCACCATCCGTGGTCGGACGACCCGTGGGCAACCCGCTTCGGCCTGCCGTGGCCCGGCCGGGTCGCCCCCCTTCACCCGAACGCCGCGGGGATGCGCGCCATGGCCGACCTCGTCGTCGAGGCACTGGGGTGAGCGCCGAGGGACAGGTCATCGAGTTGACCGACCTGACGAAGGTGTTCGGACGGACCCGCGCCGTCGACGGGCTCACGTGCTCGATCGAGCCGGGCGTCGTCACCGGGTTCCTCGGCCCCAACGGCGCGGGCAAGACCACCACGATGCGGATGGTGCTCGGGCTCGACCGGCCGACCGCCGGAACAGCGACCATCGATGGGCGGGCCTACCGCGAGCTGAGCGACCCGTTGCGTACCGTCGGCGCGCTGCTCGACGCCAAGCAGCTGCACCCCAACCGCTCGGCGCGGAACCACCTGCGCTGGCTCGCCGCGAGCAACCGGATACCCGTCACCCGCGTCGACGAGGTGCTCGACGTGGTGGGCCTCGCGTCGGTCGCGGACAAGAACGCGGGGACGTTGTCGCTCGGCATGAGCCAGCGGCTCGGCATCGCGGCGGCGTTGCTCGGCGATCCGCCGGTGCTGCTGTTCGACGAGCCGGTCAACGGACTCGACCCCGAGGGCATCCGCTGGGTGCGCACGTTGATGCGCACGCTGGCCGCGGAGGGACGCACGGTGTTCGTGTCGAGCCATCTGCTCGCCGAGATGGCCAACACCGCCGACCGGCTCGTCGTCATCGGCCGCGGCAAGCTCATCGCCTCCACGACCGTCGCCGAATTCGTCAGCCGCTCCGGCGCCGACGCCGTCCGGGTGCGCAGCCCCCAGCTGGACGCGCTCACCGAACTGTTGTCCGACGCGGGCATCGACGTGACGGCCGAGCCGGACGGCTCGGCGTTGGCGGTGCGCGGCGCGGCCATCGAAGTGGTGGGGGAGCTCGCCGCACGCAACGGGATCGTGCTGCACGAGCTCAGCGTGCGGCAGGCGTCGCTCGAGGACGCCTACCTGCGGATCACCGACGCCGACGTCGAGTACCGGGCAGCCCAGTGAGCGCGCTCGCCGTGCTCGACGCCGAGCGGATCAAGCTGTCGACGATCCGTTCGCCACTGTGGTCGGCGGTGCTTGCCGCGGTGCTGAGCCTCGGTGTTGCCGCGATACAGGGCGCCAGCGCGTACGGGGCGGCGGGGCTGGCTCCGGAGTCGGCGGTCACCGGCGTGACGGTGTTCGGGATCCCGGTGCTGATGATCCTGTCGACCATGGTGGTGACGACCGAGTACCGCACCGGCATGATCCGATCGACGTTCGCCGCCACCCCGAATCGGACGCTGGTGCTGGTGGCCAAGGCCGTCGTCGCGGCGCTGTGCTCCGGGCTGTACGCCGGCGTGTTGGTACTCGGTGCCGTCATGACGGCCCGGCTGACGGCCGACCCGCTGCTGTCGACGCGGCTGTCGCTGACCGCGCCGGGCGTGTGGCGCGTCGTGGGGGCCGTCGCGCTGTACGCGATGCTTGCCGCGGTGCTCGGCGTCGCCGTCGGCGCGTTGTTGCGCTACACCGCGGGGGCCGTCGCGGTGCTGCTGCTGTGGCCGTTGGTGATCGAGCCGGTGCTCGCCAACCTGCCCGACACCGGCGCTGCGGTGGGCCCGTACCTGCCGTTCGTGAACGCGTTCGTCTTCATCGACGTGCCGTGGCTCTTCCCCGCGTACGCGATGCCGTGGGGCCCGCTCGGGTCGCTTCTGTACTTCGTCGCCGTGGTCGGTGCCCTGTTCGTCGGGGCCACCGTCGTGGTGAACCGGCGCGATGCGTGACTAACCTGGGGTCAATGCGGCGAAGCTCCTCGGCGGCGATGGCTGTCCTCACGATGATCACCCTGGTGGCGGCGGGCTGCGGAGGTTCGGACGCGGCGCAGCCCGGACCCTCGGCCCAACCGGCCGCGCCGTCGACGGCGGCAACGGAGTTCGCGGGCGCGCTGCAGAAGAAGGTCTCGGCCGACGCCATGATGGCCCACCTGAAGAAGCTTCAGGAGATCGCCGACGCCAACGGCGGCAACCGCGCACTGGGGACGCCGGGGTACGCCGCCAGCGTGGACTACATCGCCGGCATCCTGAAGGACAAGGGCTTCGACGTGAAGACCGACGAGTTCGACGTGCGGCTGCCGTTCGCCGAGGATCCGACGGTCACGGTCGGCGGTCAGAACGTCAAGGCCGGACCGTTGATGTACACGATCGGTACTCCCGCCGAAGGGGTCAGCGGGCAGCTCGTTTCGGCGCGCGAGGAGGACACCCCCGGCTGCACCGCAAGCGATTACGACGGCCTCACGCTGACCGGCGCGATCGTGCTCGTCGACCGGGGCGCTTGCCCGTTCTCCGAGAAGCAGGCCGCGGCCGCCGCACGCGGCGCCGTGGCGATGATCGTCGCCAACAACAACGACGGCGACACGGCCGGCGGAACGTTGGGCGAGGAAACCGACGTGAAGATCCCCGTCGTCGGAATCAGCAAGGCCGACGGCGCTCGCCTGCGCGCCAACCCGGCCAACGCCACGATCAAGCTGAACGCCGGGGTACGCAAGGAACGCACCAGAAACGTCGTCGCCCAGACCAAGACCGGCTCGACGCAGAACGTCGTGATGGCAGGGGCGCATCTCGACAGCGTGCCCGAGGGGCCGGGCATCAACGACAACGGCTCCGGCGCGGCCGCCGTGCTGGAAACCGCTGTGCAGCTTGGTAGTTCGCCGAACGTAAAGAACGCGGTGCGCTTCGCCTTCTGGGGCGCCGAGGAGGAAGGGCTGGTGGGCTCGACGCACTACATCGAGACGCTCGACCTCGAGGCGCTCAAGGACATCGCGCTGTACCTCAACTTCGACATGCTCGCCTCGCCGAACCCGGGTTACTTCACCTACGACGGCAACCAGTCCGCGCCGCCCACCGACAGCGTGCCGCGCGTGCCGGAGGGTTCCGCGGGGATCGAACGGATGCTGGCGGCCTACCTCGAGGGGGCGGGAAAGACGCCGCAGGACACCAACTTCGACGGACGGTCGGACTACGACGCCTTCACCCAGGCGGGCATCCCCTCGGGCGGGTTGTTCGCAGGCGCCGAGGACAAGAAGACCAAGGAGCAGGCCGACCTGTGGGGCGGTGACGCCGACGCGCCGTTCGACCCGAATTACCACAAGGCCGGCGACACGTACGAACACCTGGACCGCACGGCGCTCGAGATCCAGGGTCGCGGCGTCGCGTACGCCATGGGGCTCTACGCGCAGGACGAGAGCGGGCGCAACGGCGTTCCCGTGCGAGACGACCGCACCCGCCACACGGCGTCGCAGCCGTGAGGGCGACGGCACTGCTCTTCGGTGTCGTCCTGTCGCTCGCCGCGTGCTCGTCGGCTCCACCGTCGCCAGGCCCCGCCGCCGATCCGGCGCGCGAGCTGGCCGCCAAGGTGACCGTCGACGGCATCTACGCTCGCCTGGAGAAGTTCGCCGACATGGCCACGACCGGCAAGGGTGGCCGGGTCGATGGCACGCCCGGATACGACGCCGCAGTCGACTACGTGGCGGGGACGTTGCGCGACAAGGGATTCGATGTTCAGACGCCTGAGGTTGAACGGCTCGCCCTGGCCCATCCGGGTAACCCGACGCTGACGGTCGGCGGCCGCGACTTCTCCGTCGACCAGGCCTCGCTGCTAGTCAACACCCAGGCGGGCGGGCTCTCCGCAGCCACCCTTCGGCCACGCAAGCCGGCCGGGTGCGCGGCCGCCGACTATGGCGACGTCAACGTACGCGGCGCGTTCGCGGTCGTCGACGACACCACGTGTTCGGTGGTCGACAAGCAGAACGTCGCCGTTGGCCTGGGTGCCGTCGGGCTGCTCGTGGTCAGCGACCCAGGCACCGCGGGCGCGCCGGCGGGGCTGTTCACGCCCGGGTACTACCAAGCGCTGAAGAGTCCAGTCGCGGTGATCGGCAAGGACGTCGACGCGCAGCTGCGCCGGACCACGAACCCGGTGCGCCTGGTGCTGGACGTCAAGTCCGTCTTGGTGAAGTTCCGAAACGTGTTGGCGCAGACCAAGACCGGCGATCCCCACAACGTCGTGGTCGCGGGTGCTCACCTGGATGCGGTGCCCGGCAGCCCGGGAATCAACGACAACGGCACGGGGGTGGCCGCGGTGCTGGAGACTGCGGTGCAGCTCGGCGGCTCGCCGCCGGTGACCAACGCCATCCGGTTCGCCTTCTGGGGCGCGGAGGAGACCGGGCTGGAGGGTTCGACGAAATACGTTCGGGGACTGGACCGGACGGCCATCGCCGACATCGCGCTCTACTTGAACTTCGACATGCTCGGCTCGCCCAACGCGGGCTACTTCACCTATGACGGCGACCAATCGGGTCAGCCCAACCCCGACGTCCCGTTGGCCAGCGTGCCCGCGGGCTCGGCGGGTGTCGAACGCACGCTGGCCGGCTATCTGAACCTGGCTGGAATCCGGCCCGCCGACGTGCCGCTCGGCCGGGCCGCCGACTACAGCGCGTTCCTCGCCGCGGGGATCCCCATCGGGGGGCTGACCACGGGGTCGAACCAACGCAAAACTGAAGTGCAGGAGCGGCTTTGGGGCGGAAGGGCCGGGCAGCAGTTCGACCCGAACTACCACTCGGCGCGCGACACGATCGCCAACGTCGATCGCCGCGCGGTGTCGATCATGGGCCCGGCGGTGGCGTTCGCCGTCGGCACCTACTCGGCGTCCACCGAGGGCGTCAACGGGGTGCCGGCGCGGGGTTGACGGCAAGGCGTACTGCCTAGTCGAGTGCACGCGCGCACTGCATCGCCGACGCAGCCACGCTTCCATCCGATGTCGTTGCGTCGACTATTCTGGAGGGACTCGATTGAAGGTGGTGTACAGGTGACCGAGGTGCAGAAGACCCAGCGCCGAGATGGGAGAACGCGTCCGCCGCCGGTACAAAAACCCGTAACCGGGTCAGGAGTGCGGCATCCCTGGGACACCGGCGATCTCGAACGGAACTGGCAGGGATATTTCATCCCCGGCACGAGGTCAGCGACCTACACGCGCGCGGGCTGTGCGACGGCATTCAGCTGCGACATCCTCGGCCTGACGGGTGGCGGTCCGCCGCACGCGAATTAACTGACGAGTTGGCCTCAGCTCCGACCCAACCTTGTAAGTCCCGAGAGGGCGATCAGCGCCTAGTGGCTGGATGCGTTGCAGGGCCTTCTAGTTCGTAGGAAGGTCTTCGGCGACCGAGTTCTCCTCGCCCTGATCCTGCTCATTGTCGAGACGATCTTCGGACGTGTCGACGAGGTTGTCGAGGTAGGCCCGCACTTCTGCACCCGTCGGATGCTTCTGGAAACCCTTTTCGTGTGCGTCCGGCACGTGGATCGCACCCTGCCAGCTGTCGGCGGCGCGATAAGCCGCGATCGCTTTGAGGGCGTCGTACGGCTTGCATCGCGGATACTCGTCCGTGATCAAGCCGCTGCTCCCGAATGCCTCAGCGAGCAGTCTGGCCGGCGGGTCTCCCTCCAGGGCCCGGGCGAGCGCAAAGACTGGATACGACTGGCCGCCCCACACGCCCTTCAGGGAATGCGTTCCAAGCAGGTACGCGATCCGATCGTCCATAACTTTGTCGCTGTAGTGCTTGAACAGCAGGTGGGCAACTTCGACGGTGAGGACGAAGTATCGACGCGATGCGAACTTAAGGACACGAAAACCTGTATCGATGCTGGGGCCGACGAAATCGATCGCGAAGTCGCCGCTCTCGTCGGAACGATTCAGCGTTGCTTCATTCATCGCTTCCGCGTCCAGCTGCGATCTGCCGTCCAGGATCTGGACTGTGCGGGGAATTGCGACACGACGGTCCGGCGACGGGACAGTTGCAAGGAACGCTCCGCCTTTCAACGTCATCGGTGTCTTGCGGAGGAGATGCTGGCTCTCGAAAGCGAGCATCGTCAACAGCCATGCGTCGACGGCGTCGCTGCACTCCTGCTCAGACTGGATCCGAACGGAGAAGATCACCTCATCGCCGACCGCCTTCCACAGCGACAGCCGGTCGCGCAGACCCGGGCACGAGTCCGCGATCTCTGTCGCCAACAGCGACGGGAACTCGGTATAGAAGGCGAGGAACGTCGCGATCCAGCCGTCAGTGTGGCTCTGCTTGAACTGCGTCGAATTTTGCAGGTCGCAGGAGAGGAACAGTATTGAGCCGTCCTGGTTGAGGCCCGCCGCCATCAGGCGAGGAGGCCGAGGTACTCGGCGCGGACCTTCGCTGCTGGAACGGACACGCCGAAGTGCTCGGCGACCTGCACCATGTCACCGACCGCCGGGTCGAACACTTTCCTGAAGTACGCCTCCGGCATGAGGAGGTTCGACGCGAAGACGTTGGCCTGCGTCTCTGGGACGTTACGACCCAGCCGGGTGAACGTCGATGTGCGTTCGCCTACGAGGTGGCGATCCGGTGCTCGCCAATGCAGGAAGTAGTGCCCAAGCTCATGCGCGATCGTGAACCGGTCACGCAGCACCGAGGTATGCGTGGGAACGAACACGGTAAAATCGCCCGCATCGCGGACGTGAAGTGACTCGGCACGATTCTCGACTTCAATCTCACCGCCGAGTCGATTGAGCAGCTCATACACGTTGACGTTGCCGCCATCGTCAATAACGCCGTGCTGTCGTGCGATCTGTTCGGCATACGTCGCTATGGCCGAGTAAGACAGCGTCGACCGCGGCGCCTGTACCGCGCTCCGAGTCACTGTGTCCACCTCCACGTCCATCATCCATTACGACTGGATAGCTGTGCACCAACCCGTCGCATGCCTTGTAGCCTATTTCAGCTATCCGACAGGAAACGCGTACGGCGATGCTGTGCCGCTCAGTTCGCCCACGTCACGTCATCATCAGCCGATAACACCCGATTAACGCAACGGCGTATCACGGTCATCGATGCAGGCATCGGGCTCAGCCTCTCCACTCAGACGCCCGCGCAGCCGCGGCGGCGGGCGCTACTGATCTAGGCCGAGCGCGCCAGCGTCATAGTCAGCGACTGGCCACGGGACGTAATAGCCTCTGTATTCCTTGGCCCGCTCCAACAAGCGTTGAAGGCGCTCTCCGCCAAGAACTCGAAGCGTGAACTCGTCGGGGTCACCTTGTTTGACGTGCTCGACCACGTACAAATAGAAGTTCGGATTTCGCTTTGCCTCGTCCATTTGTCGCACCTCTAGCGGAAGGTCATAGCCGCGCGTAGTAGTACCGAAAGCCTTGACCTCGATCACGCGAGGCGGCGATTCGATGTCGGCAGGAGCACCTTTGTGGCGGGTGTCTCGCGGGTCGCGCCCCGCCGCACGTTCGAGCTCCATTACCCATGCGATCGCAGCACCCTCGATCGCCTTATTGCCGACAAGCGGAGTCATACGCCGATCATGCCAAAACCCGCGCACGAGCAGGGCCGTCCGAACTGCTTGTCTAACGTGGCGCCGCCGTTAACGACACCTTCCGTCGGCTTAGCGACTCCCTCGGGATTAGCGAGACGGCCGCAGGCTTCACCTCGACTGCTGCAGGGCATGGCGGAGCGACCGACCCGTCATGCGCGGTCAATTCCACCGTTCCGGCGTCGATCGCGTGGAGAATTTGGATCGCCTACTGCTCCGGGTGTGCCACCTCCCGAGCGGTGATGAAGACGCGTAAAGCTCTACGCCGGGGGGAGTTGCAGTGGGACGAAGTACGAATCACTTGACCGTCTCCCAATTCGATCTGCTGCGGTGGGTCGCTGGCGGGTGCAAAGACGGTGTGTACGAGGGCAGCTCGCATCGCGTCTCTGCGCGTGCGCTCCACAACCGGGGCTTCCTTCGTGTCTCAGGCAGCGGCACGACGTGGGCCGTCCAGATCACGCCGAACGGTACCCGACACCTGCAAGAAGAGGCTGTGCGCGTCGAGGCAGAACGAGAACGTGCCCGACGCGAAGAACAGGCCAGGGCCGAGCGCGAACGCGTGAAACAGCAACTCCGCGACCGAGCGGCGGAGTTGCTGCACGACGTCGTCGCAGCGGGCGGGCGTCTTGACCTGGGGCCTAGCGCTGACCCTGAGGAGATCCGGCGGATGCAGCACGCCCTCGCCCAGTCGGGTCGTCTGCCTGAGCGGCAACGCTTGGCCCAGGAGCCCACGCGCATGGATCCCGTCCTGGGACTGACGGTCTACTTGGAGCCAGATTTCGAGGCCTTGACCGCACTGCGCCCGTTCAGCGTTCCTCGCCAACTCCGGGACCCGCATCCCGCTGTTATGGAGTTTCAGAACAAGAAGTCGTTGGTATCGAAGGCTCAAGTCGGTCGTGCCGCGCGATTCCTGCAAGCTCTGATTTCGGCAACAGCCGAAGTTGGTTGGAAGACCCCATCGAAGATGCGCGACATGTCGCCGAGGCGCGGCGAATTCGGCCCCGACCTCTCCCTCCGGCTTCCATCGCGGGAGCTTGTCGTCACGATCCGCGAACTCGACCAAAGCGGTCGCCGTGTGCAGGCGTACACAACCGAGAGGGACTACTACACGCGCACCGAGCGAACGACCGCGAACAAGCACTTCCGAGCATCGGGGAATCTGGAAGTCGCGATCAAGAAACCCTGGGAGGACCAAACGGTTCTGTCCCTGAGAGATACCGTCGGTGCCTCGCTCGAAGAGCAGTTGCCAACGCTGATCCGAGAATTGGAGATCGCCGAAGCTGAAGCGGACTGGTCTCGCCAGGAGGAGTCGCGACGCTCGAAGATCCGCGAGACCCGCTGGGAAGAGGTAAAGCAGGAAGCGTTCACGAAGCTTTCGTACGTACGCAATGCCGAGATGCTCCGTGACCAACTGGAGCGTCGGCAGGCCGCCGCAACCATGCGAACATACGCCAACGAAATCGAATCCCGCGCCGAACAATTCGACGATCCGGACAAAGAAGAGGCTAGAGAGTGGGCTACTTGGGTTCGACAGCACGCCGATCGCACCGACCCCATCAACGGGCCGCTGCACCTCCTGCGCGTCACATCCGCCAGTCACAACGACCTGGCGCCCCATATGAACGGCTGGAGCACCTACGGCCCTTACCGGCAGTAGCAAGTTCGCAGCCCGCTCCC
This sequence comes from Mycobacterium sp. RTGN6, assembly GCF_033804605.1. Taxonomy (NCBI): domain Bacteria; kingdom Bacillati; phylum Actinomycetota; class Actinomycetes; order Mycobacteriales; family Mycobacteriaceae; genus Mycobacterium; species Mycobacterium sp. RTGN6. The sequence goes on along the minus strand of NZ_JAPZKZ010000008.1, from coordinate 31,916 downwards.
TACTCCCCAAGACACCCACTCCACGGTTCCGTGCATGCCCGGCGGTGTTGCGTGAAGACAAGCACTCGACTATGCAAACCGACAAGTGCAGCTAGTACACAACATTGACGATCTCCTAGGCCCGTTTGGTGCTCCGCCACGATCACGTTGTACCGTCTTGGCTCAGTTCGATGTCTGCACGTACTCGGCGTTCACCGGGGGCGTCAACGGGGTACGACGCGGAGTTGACAGCAAGCCGTACGCATTCCGGCACCCCGTGGGTAGCGGATTTCTCAGCGGGCATGCGTATGAATGACGTTCGTGAAGCAGAGTTCTCGCCGGTACTCGGCATTGTTGGGGCTGGCCACCGCCGTGGCGATGGGGTCGTTGTCGATGGCGTGCAGTACCACCGCTCCGGCGCCGACCACCACGACGTCGACCACGCCAACGACCACGACGACCACCACCACGCCGTCGACCACCGAACACCAGCACGGTGGCCACGGCCCCGGTGGCGGCCCGCAGGTCACCGAGACTGAGACGGTGGCGCCGGGCACCGTAACCAACACCGAAACTCAAACCCAGACGCAGACGTCAATCGCGACGAGTGTGGAGACCGACACTGCGACCGTGACGGTTACGCCGACCCATCAGCAGTACCAGCAACCTCCGCAGCACGACCAAGGTAGGCCCGACCAACACGGGTGACGAACTGGTAGACCCCGTCCTCGTCGGGCGCCAACGGGCCCGGTCGCGCATGGGGTGAGCTCAGCCCGCGTTGCACCGACTCGCAGGCCGCCCAGTCCTGGCGATTGGTCAGATCCCAGAAGTCCACGGCGTAGGAGGGGTCGAAGTCGCCCTGGGCCGCAACGTCTTTCGGGAAGGCCCAGGCGCACTCCACATGCGTCCGGTCGGCCGCGAGCGGGGTCATCAGGTGGGTCATGACGTAGTCGGGGTGCAGGCTGACGAGCAGGTTGGGGTAGCCGACCAAGTACATGACGGTGCGCAGTTCGTGTTCGGACAGCCCCTTGATCGCCACCCCGCCGCTCTTTCCGGACAACGACATGGTCTCGGCCTCGTCGATCATCGACATCCAGCCGCCCATCCACGACCCCTGGAGGTCGAGGTTCTCGCCACTGGTGGGCGGGCTGATGCGGGACAGTTCGGGGTGGATCGTCGAGCAGTGGTAGCACTCCTGGTAGTTCTCGGCGATGACCTTCCAGTTGGTCGCGAGCTCGTAGGAGTGCCGCGCGACGACGGTGAGATCCTCGGGGTGGTAGGGGCCGATGACGTCTTCCAGACCCGCGACGTGGTGGCTGAAGTCGCCGTCGGTACCGCTGGGGTCGACGAACAGCCAGCCGTGCCAGTTCGTCAACCGCAGCGCCGCTAGCCCGAACTCAGTGGCGTCGAAGCCGTCGACGTCCGAGAAGCCGGGAGCGTGACGCACCTGTCCGTCGAGGCGGTACGACCATGAGTGGTAGGGGCAGACGACGTTGCGGCGCTTCGTGGTTGCGCCGCACGCCAGCAGCTCGTGGCCGCGGTGTCGACAGGTGTTGGCGAAGGCGCGCACCTCGTCGTCGTCGCCGCGCACCAGCAGTACCGAGTTGGCGCCCGACCCGACCGCCCGCTGCGCACCGACCCCGACGAGGTCGCTTGCGTGGCCCACGCAGATCCAGCCGGAGAAGATGTTGGCCTGCTCCCACTCGAACACCGCGGGGTCGACGTACGCCTCCCGCGGCAGCATGCGCGAGCTGCCGAACGGCCGCAGTGCCGCGGCCAGGTCGTCAACGGGGACCGGAGCCGGACCATGCTGTTTGAACATACAGTCAGCCTAATCCGTAGGACGGTTGCGGTCTACAGATGTCCGTGAGAAAAGGCGCGCTACGTCTCGCCGGCGAAGGCGCCGATACCGCGATCGGTGGTCGTGTCGTTGCGAGTCATCCGGCGGAAGACGAGATAGCCGAACACCACCGCGATGAACGCGGCCAGCAGCAATAGCGTGGCCAGTGCGTTGAGCGCGGGGGTGGGCGCGGCTCGCGCGGTGTTGTAGATCTTCACCGACACCGGTTCGGTCGCAGAGCCGTTGGACAGATACCGCACCAGTACGAAGTCGTCGATGACGTCCGCGAAGACCAGCACCGTGCTGGCGAAGATCGCCGGCATCAGCATGGGGAGCGTGACCCTGCGCAACGACTCGAGTTGCGAAGCGCCGAGATCCATCGCGGCCTCTTCGTATTGTCGACCGATGGTGGCGAGCCTGGCTCGCACCAGCACAGCGGGATAGGCGATCTGGTAGGTGACCAACCCGACCACCTGAGCCGAGGTACCCAGTCCGAAGGGCAGCGCCAGCGACGTCACCACGAACAGCAGTGCGACGGCGAGCAGCACCTCGGGGATGACGAACGAGATCAGCATGAGCACATTGGCGCCCGACGGGAGCCTGCCACGCCAGCGGTCGATGCCGATCGCGAACATCACCCCGAGCGGGACGGTGATTAGCGTGGCGATCAGTCCGAGTTTGAGTGTCTGGAGCAGCGCCGTGTGCAGCGACGCGTCGTGCCAGACCGACCGGGTCTGGTCGCCCCAGTACCACCGGAACGAGAAGCCTTGCCAGTTGGTTCGGGACCGACCGTCGTTGAACGAGAACATCACTGCGATGAGCACCGGCAGCAGTGACCACACCAGGTACGCGATGGTGATCCCGGCCAGCACGCGGGGGCGCCGCCACGGATCGCGGTACCAGCCGATCGGTCCACGCATGCTCAGGGCGGTCACGTGCGTACCTCGTCGCCCCGCAACGTCACTCGGACGTAGTAGATCATCGGCAGCACTGTGGCGATCAGAACGAGCATGACGAACGCGCCCGCCTGACCCGTCTGGCCAGGGGCCTGGACGCTGTCGTTGATCAGGTTTCCGGCCATCGCCGTCTTGGGCGACGCGGACAGCAGATCGTTGGTGAAGTAGTCACCGAGCATGGGCAGGCAGGTGAGCAGGACCGCCGCCAGCATCGTCGGCCGGCACATCGGCAGCGTCACCCGGACGAACGACGAAACACGGCTGGCACCAAGGTCTCGCGACGCCTCGAGCATCGACTGGGAAAGCCGATCCAGCCCCGCGTACAGCGGCAGGATCATGTACGGCACGTAGCCGTACGCCAGCCCGAGCACCACGACGATCGGCTGCCCGGTTAGCCAGTCCACGCTCACGTCGAACAGGCCGCCGAAACTCAGGATCCTGTTGACCAGGCCGTCGTTCTGTAAGAGGTTGACCCAGGCCAGCATTCGCATCATGTAGCTGATCCAGAACGGCGCGATCAGCAGCGCGATGAGCAGACCCTGCCACCTACCGGCCAGTCGGGAGACGTAGTACGCCACCGGGAACGCGATGCACAGGCACAGGATGCTCGCCGCCCCGACGTAGACCACGGTGCGTACCAGGGCGGGAAAGTAGATGCCGCCGGGGCCGATGCGGGTCAGCACATAGCTGAACTGAGTGGGGTCCCACTGCAACGGATTCCAGACGGGGACCGCGGTACGGAAGATCGGGTCGCGTTGCCCGAACACGATGGCCAGTACCACGTAGAGCGGCGCGAGGAAGAAGAGCAGCAGCCAGCCGATCCCCGGTGCGGCAAGTACGGTCCACAATCGGTTGCCGGGTTCGCGCGGGCGGGCCCGTTCTGCTGCTCGCGTCCGCAGCGCCACCTAAGTCAGGACCCTCCGGAGTTGAACGCGTTCCAGACGTTGCGCCACGCATCTTCGTTGGTGGTATCGAGCTCCAGCAGCCGGTAGCCGGCGTCGAAGTACTCCGGCTTGACGATCGCGGACCGCAGGTTCTCGGGGATGAACTCCTCTGCCACCAGTGAATCCGCGGTGATGGTGTTCTGCGGCGGCTGATACCCGATCGCCGAGAAGTTCTCTTTGGCGACGTCGGGGTCGAGCATGTGGTTGAGGAACAGGTGGGCGAGCACGGGGTTCTTTCCGCCCTTGAGCGTCACCAACATGTCGTTATCCACCAGGCCCTTGCCGTCCTGCGGGAACCAGTACTGCAGGATCTCGGTCCCGACGCCCTCTGGGAGGTAGGACTGCGCGTTGATGATGTCGCCCGACCACATCTGGGACAGCGCGAACTGCCCGGCCGGCAAGTCGCTGTACATGGTGATGGTCACCTTGGGCGACGTCGCCTTCACCAGTGCGGTGAGCTGCTCGCCCACCATCTTCAGGTCGTCGGCCGAGGACGTGTTGACGTCGGTGATGCCCTGCTTGAGCAACACCATCGCCATCGCGGTGTGGAAGTCGTCGATGATCGCGGTTTTGTCCTTGTACGCGGGATCCCACAGCGATGCGTACGGGTTACTGAGTTTCCCGATGTCGGCGGGCACTTGGTCAGTGCGCCAACCGATTCCGGTGGTGTAGATGGTGTACGGCACGGTGTACTGCCAGCCCTGGTCGTACCAGGGGTCGGTGAAGCTCGGCCACACGTTGGAGATGTTCGGGAGGTAGCTGTGGTTGAGCGGGCGCACCAGGCCGCCGGTCACCAACCGGCTGATCTCGGTGTAGTTGGCGTTGTAGATGTCGAAGTCGACTCCACTGCGCAGCTTGGTGATCGCCTCGTCGCCGTCGTTGAACGTCGACACCTCGATCTTGATGCCGTACTTGTCCTCGAATTGCTTGATGGCTTGCGGGCTGAGGTAGTCGGCGTAGTTGTAGATCTTGAGCGTCGCGCCCTTCTCAGGGGCGAGTCCGTCGGCGATCGCCTTGTTGTCGTCGGCGATCGGCCACTTGACGGGGCTGTCCGGTTTCGCGATCGTCAGGCTCGGTCCCGACGACGCGGGGCCGGACTTCGAACACGCGGCGAGGAACGCACCCAACGCGGGTGCGCCCGCGGCCAGGATTGCCGCGCGTTGCAAGAACTGTCGACGGCTCGGCAGGCCTCGATCGAATCCGTTGGGTCCTGGCATGTCGGCCTCCCCGAAAGGTCGTCTCATCTTGTCGCTCGTGAGTACTCTCACATAGACTGAATGCTCAGTCAACCGCTGTTGAGTGGAGGTTTCACCGTGTCATCCTCGGTACTCGAGAGTCCGGTGTCCGACGAAGTAGACCAATTGATCGCCGCTGAACAGCAGGCGTTTCTGAAGCGCCAGCCGCGCAGCACGGAACTCATCGCGCAGGCCCGCGAACACCTCGCCGGTGGGGCCACCTCCAACTGGCAGATCGCCGACCCTCAAGCGGTGTGGTTGAGCCACGGGGCAGGCTCCAAGGTGTACGACGTCGACGGCACCGAGTACGTCGACATGCACGGTGGCTACGGCGCTTCCATTGCGGGACACGCGCATCCGGCCATCATCGCCGCGGTCAGCGCCAGGGTGAGGCGGGGCACGCACTTCGCTCAGCCAACCGAGGACGCCATCTGGAACGCGGGCGAACTCGCCCGTCGCTTCGGCCTGCCGCTGTGGCGGTTCGCGAACTCCGGTACCGAGGCCACCATGGACGCCGTGCACCTGGCACGCGCGCTGACGGGGCGCGACCTCATCATCAAGGTCGAGGGCTGCTATCACGGCCACCACGATTCGGTGCAGGTCTCGGTGCTTCCGGAGGCCGACGAGGTCGGCCCGCGCGACCACCCCACCGGCGTACCGGGCAACACGGGCATCCCCGCCGCGATCCGCGACCTCGTCGTCGTGGTGCCGTTCAACGATCCCGAGGCCGTCGCCCGCGCGCTCGCCGAGCATCGCGATCAGGTGGCCGCGATGATCCTGGAGCCCGTGATGATGAACGCGGGCATCATCAAGCCCGACGACGGCTATCTCGCCGCCATCCGCGAGCTCGTCCACCAGGCCGGGGCGTACCTGATCTTCGACGAGGTGAAGACGGGCTTCACCACGGGTCCGGGTGGCGTCACCGCGCTGACGGGTGTCGTCCCCGACATGATCTGTCTGGCAAAGGCTTTGGGAGGTGGAATCGCGGTCGCCGCGATAGGCGGCACGACCGAGGTGATGTCGGCCATCTCCGATGGGCGCTACGAACAGGTCGGCACCTTCAACGGCAACCCGCTGGCGATGGCGGCCGCAAGGGCGACGCTGTCCGAGGTGCTCACCGATGACGGGTACCGGCACCTCGACGCGCTCGGCGCGCGGCTGCGGATCGCCCTCGACGACGTGATCGCGACGCATGGCTACGACTGGCACGTCGTGACGATCGGGGCCAAGGGCTGCGTGACGTTCCGGCGCGATCCGGTGCGCGAGTTCCGCGACTTCTTGCAGATCGACGCCAGATACGGCCAACTGCACTGGCTGATGCAGCACAATGGCGGTGTGTTCCTCCCGCCCTGGGGGAAGGTTGAGCAATGGCTTCTGTCCGTCCAGCACGATGTCGACGACGTCGACCGGTTCGCGTCGAACTTCGCCCGGCTGGCCGCCGCGGTGGCGGACTGAGCGCCCAGTGACGTCCGGCGGTGCAATCCGGTTGGTGGAGCTCGCGAAGGCCTTCGCGGGGCTGCCCGCCGTCTCGGGCATCAACCTCGACATCCCCGCCGGCCAGTTCTACTCGCTGCTCGGTGCGTCCGGGTGCGGCAAGACCACCACGCTGCGCATGATCGCGGGGTTCGAGAAGCCCGACTCCGGTCGCATCGAGCTCGACGGCCGCGACATGGTGCAGGACCCGCCGCACCGACGGCCCGTGAACACGGTGTTCCAGAACTACGCGCTGTTTCCGTTCATGTCGGTGTCCGACAACGTCGCGTTCGGCCTCAAATACGCCAAGGCGTCCAAGGAGGAGACCAAACAGCGAGTCGGCGAGGCGCTCGACCTGGTCCAGATGGGCGGCTTCGCCAAGCGCAAGCCCGGTCAGCTCTCGGGTGGTCAGCAACAGCGCGTCGCGCTGGCCCGTGCGCTGGTGCTGCGGCCACGGGTGCTGTTGCTCGACGAGCCGCTAGGCGCCCTGGATGCCAAGCTGCGCAAGCGGTTACAGCTGGAGTTGCGCGCTGTTCAACGCGAGGTCGGCATCACGTTCGTCTACGTGACGCACGACCAGGAAGAGGCGCTCACCATGAGCGACCAGATCGCGGTGCTGGCCGAGGGCAAAGTCGAACAGGTCGGGCCGCCGCAGGAGATCTATTCGGCGCCGGCGACGACGTTCGTGGCCGGTTTCCTGGGTTCCGCCAACATCTTCGACGCCGACGTGCTCGACGTGTCGGCCTCGTCGGCGGTCTGCTCGTCGCTGGATACCAGGCTCGGGGCCGCGGTCGACGAGTCGGTGCGGCCCGGACCGGCGGCCATCGTCATCCGCCCGGAACGCATCTCGTTGCAAGCTGCAGGCACACCAGTGGAGCAGGGGCACAACGCCATTCGAGGCACCGTCGCGCAGGTGGTCTACCTGGGTGCCTGTACCCAGGTGCACGTCGACGTCGGAGCCCCGGCACCGCTGGTCGTCGAGGTCCCCAACGCATCAGGGCCCGGTTCCGTGTCCTTCGGCCCGGGGGCCTCGGTGAATTGCGTGTGCACGCACGACGCGGTGCGAGTGCTGCACCGCAGTTCGGCGTCGCCGATCACCGATCCGGTGATCGAAGCGGAGGCCGAAGCGCTCAGCGCGCCTTGACCTTGCCGCGCTTCTTCGCGGCGGGCTTCTCCGGAGGCAGGTTGAGCTCGCGCTCGGCGAAGCGCATCGCGATGTCATAGGCGACGCTCGAGTCGACCTCGGGGTCCTCGAGCGCGACCTGGATCGACAGCCCATCCAGAAGTGCACCGAACTCGAGCGCGAACATCCGCGCGTCGACCTCGATCTCGAGTTCGGACGACGCCTCAGCCGAGCGGATCGCATCGACGATCATCCGACGCCACCGCGCATCCAACTCGACGCGACCCGCCTTGACCTCGTCGTGCCGAAAGGCCTGAGCCCACAGGTCGAACCACAGCCCCCAGGCGCCGGGGATCTCGTTGACCGCCGACGGCACGCACGTCCACTTGATCAGCAGCGAGAGCCGCTCGCGCAGTGACGTGACCTCGGCCAGCATCTGCTCCGCCGCCTCGTAGAACGACTCCTCCGAGTGGCGCAACGCGTCGACGAGCAGCCGGTCCCTTGTGCCGAAGTAGTAGATCACCAGCGCCGAGCTCACGCCTGCCCGCTTGGCCACGTCGGCGATGCGAGTATCGCCAAAACCGCGCTCGCAGATCAGCTCTGCGGCCGCGTGCAGCATTTCGACGCGGCGGGCCTCGTTGTTCTCGGTCGCGGGTGCGGGCTCGGCCATGACGTGAAGACTCTCCCCTCGTGAAGCGACGCTGCTACTTGTCTGCAGCCTAACACTCGCTTAGATTGAACAGTCAGTCAGTCCACACGGGAAGAGGTTCCGATGTCGAATTCCTACGACGCGATCGTGATCGGGGGCGGCCACAACGGGCTGGTCTCGGCGGCCTACCTCGCCCGCTCCGGAGCCCGCACCCTGGTGCTCGAGTCGCGTGGCAGCCTTGGCGGCGCGGCCACCACCGAGGCCCCGTGGGAGGACGCCCCACATCTGCGCGTCACCCGGTTGTCCTACGTGATGAGCCTGATGCCGCCGACGATCGTCCGCGAGCTCAACCTGGAGCGCCACGGGTACAAGGTGCATCCGATGGGCCCGTCCTACCAGGCGTTCCCCGAGGGCGGCTCGCTGATCATCTACGAGGACGACCCCAAGCGCACCCACGAACAGCTGGCCAAGTTCTCCAAGAAGGACGCGGACGCGCTGCCCGAGTACTACGCCTGGATCGAGGGCATCGCCGAGGTGATGGGCCCGCTGCTGACACAGGTGCCGCCGAACATCGGCTCCAAGCGGCCGTCGGATCTGCTCGACCTGGCCAAGCTGGCATGGCCGCTGCGTGGCAAAATCACTCCACGCCTCACCGCGGACATCACCCGACTACTGACCATGAGCATCGCCGACCTGCTCGACGACTGGTTCGAATCACCGCAAGTCAAAGGACTGATGGCCGTCAACGGCATCATCGGAACGTGGGCCGGACCGTGCGAACCGGGCACCGCCTACGTGATGGCCCACCACTCGATCGGCGACGTGGGCGACGGCCAACTCGGCAGCTGGGGGTATCCCGAGGGCGGCATGGGTGGCGTGTCGGAGGCCATTGCGAAGTCCGCGCGCAGCTTCGGCGCCGAGATCCGCACCAACGCAAGGGTTTCCCGCGTGCTGACGCGCGGCGGGCAGGTCCGCGGGGTCGTGCTCGAGAACGGCGAAGAGGTGACTGCCCCGTTGGTGGTCACCACGCTGCATCCGAAGATCGCCTTCCTCGACCACCTTTCGCAAAATGAACTCCCAGAGGATTTCGTTGGCGACATTCAACACTGGAAGACGCGCAGCGGCGTGGTGAAGATCAACGTCGCACTATCCGAGCTGCCCAGCTTCACCGCCAACCCGAGTTCCGGAATGGCCGAGCACCTCACCGGCTCGATCGAGATGGCACCGTCGATGGAATACCTCGAGGCCGCCTTCCAGGAGGCCCGAGTCGGCAAGCCCGCTACGCTGCCGTTCAGCGACGGCGTCATCCCGACGACGTTGGACAAGACGCTCAATCCCGATGGCACGCACATCATGTCGCTGTTCACCCAGTGGTGCCCCGCGGAGTGGGCCAACGCGCCGCACACCGAGGAGCTCGACGCCTACGCCGACCGGGTGATCGATACCTACGACCAGGTGGCGCCCGGCTTCAAGGCGTCGATCACGCACCGCGACGTCGTCGGACCCAACGAGATGGAAGTGGAGTACGGCCTGATCGGCGGCAACATCTTCCACGGCGAGCTGTCGCTGGAGCAGCTGTTCCACATGCGGCCCGCCCCCGGCTTCGCGGACTACCGCACGCCGATCGCCGGCCTGTACAACGGCAGTTCGGCGACCCACGCGGGTGGCGGCGTGTGTGGCATCCCCGGCTGGCAGGCGGCCAGGGCGGCGCTCTCGGACAAGAAGCGTCGCTGGCGCAAGCGATGAAAGACGCACGTCGGGCCGCAGTCGCCGCGATGCTCGGCGCACGCTCGGTGGCCGTGGTGGGGGCCAGCCCCAAACCGGACAGTTTCGGCGAGCGCATGATCATTGAGGCGCAACGCAGTTCGGCCCGGATGCACCTGGTGAACCCGCGCTACGACCGCATCGGCGACGTGGCATGTGCGCGGTCGCTCGCCGACCTGGACGAGGCGGTCGACCTGGTGCTGCTCGGCGTGCCCGACGCCGCGTTGCTCGACCAGTTGGAGGCCGCCGCCGAGGCGGGCGCGCGGTCGGCCGTGCTGTTCGGGGCGGCCAACGGATTGCGAGACAAGGTGGCCGCCATCGCGACCGCCGCGGATATGGCGCTGTGTGGGGCAGGCTGCATGGGGTTCGTCAACAACGCGCTCGGCGTGCGCGCGCTCGGCTACCTGGAACCCGATCCGCTGCCCGCGGGCGGAGTCGCCCTCGTCAGCCACTCCGGTTCGGCGTTCTCGACGCTCCTGCGCGCGCAGCGAGGGTTCGGGTACCGGCTGGCCGTGTCGTCGGGTCAGGAGCTCGTCACCGACACGGCCGATTACGTCGCGTATGCGCTCGACGACCCGCAGACGAACCTGATCGCGCTGTTGATGGAGACCCCGCGTGCGCTGCCGAGGCTGCGGCATGAACTGCTACGGGCCGCACGGCAGGGAGTGCCCGTCGTCCTGCTGCCAGTCGGCTGGTCTGAAACGGGTGCTGCAATGGTCGCCGCGCACTCCGGAGCGCTGGCGGCGAGCGACCTGGCCTGGCAGGCGTTCTGTGACTCCGTCGGGGCGATGCGCGTGCGGGAGCTCACCGAACTCACCGACACCATCGAGCTATTCGCTTCCGGGCGAAGGGCAGCCGGACGCGGGCCCGGCATCGCGACCGTGCACGACTCGGGCGCCGAGCGCGCGTTGACAGCCGACCTCGCGGACGAACTCGGCGTGGCCTTCGCCCCGCTGGCGACGGAGACGAAGTCCGCACTCACCGAACTTCTCGACGACGGGCTGGCCGCCACCAACCCGCTGGACGTGTGGGGCACCGGCGCGGACACCCGGGCCCTGTTCCGGGCCTGCCTGCGGGTCCTGAGCGACGATCCCACGGTGGCCGTCACCGCGCTCGCGGTCGACCTAGTCACCGAATACGACGACGACACGTCGTACGCCGACGCGATCCTCGACGTCGCGGCGGACACGGATCGACCACTGGCCGTGCTCGCGTCGGTGCCCTCGGCCGTCGACCGGGAGACCGCGACGGCGTTGCGCACCAACGGCATACCCGTGCTGGAGGGCCTCCGCAGCGGGTTGGCCGCCCTGGGGCATCTGGCCCGCTGGCCGCTGTTCGTCGAGCCGGCCGCCGTGGCCGTAGACGAGGCCCGCAGGCAGCGGTGGCTGGAGCGGTTGGGCCGCTGGGATCCGGCGTGGGCGTTCGAGCTGTTGGCCGACTACGGCGTTGGCGTCGTCGAGTCGAGGGTGGCGGCGACGTCCGCCGACGTGCTCGCGGCCGCGGCAGTGGTCGGCTATCCGGTGGCGCTCAAGACCCGTGCGGCCGAACACAAGAGCGACGTCGACGGGGTGGTGCTCGGCATCGGCGCCGACGGCGACCTGTATCGGGCGTACGACGAGCTGGCGGAGCGGCTCGGTCCTGCGGTCACCGTGCAGGCAATGGCGGGTAACGGTGTCGAGGTGTCGATCGGCCTGGTGCGCGACGCGGCGTTCGGACTGCTGCTGGTCGTGGCCGCGGGCGGCACGCTGGTCGAGTTGATCGCCGACCGCGTCGTCGCCGTGCCGCCCGTCTCGTGGGATGGGGCGCGGGGTCTGGTGAACGCCTTGCGGATTCGGCCGCTGCTGGACGGCTGGCGAGGGGCGGCAGCGGCCGACGTCGGCGCTCTGGTCGGCGTGATCGTCGCGTTCTCGGCGTTGGCAGGAGAACTCGGCGACGCGCTGGACGCGGTGGAGGCCAACCCGGTGATCGCGTCGCACCGCGGGGCGGTCGCCGTCGACGCGCTGCTGTACCCGCGAAATCAGAAGATCGAGTAGACCTTTCGCACGGTGTCGTGCAGGTCCCAGGTGCCCGTCCAGCCCTTCGGGAACACCGCCATGTCGCCGACGCCGATCTCCTCGGGCGCGCCGCCATCGCGTGTCACCGTCATCCGGCCCGCAACGAGGTAGATGACCTCGTTGGTTTCAAGCGTCCATCTCGACGGCCCAGGCGCGCACTGCCACACGCCGGCCGACGTATCACCGTCGACCCACAGTTCGACGCCGTGGGTGGCCATCTCGGGGCCGGTGGCCTCGGGCAGCGGCCCCCAGTCCTCGAGCTCGGCGTCAGTCGCTTGGGCAAGGATGCTGGTGTTCACTGGGTAGCCTTCTCTGGGAATGGTAGTGAAATGGGTTCGGGGGCAACGCGACTGTTGCCGTCCGCGTCGAAGCGGTCGAGTCCGAGATCGGTGAGGTCGAGCCACGTGCATTCGCCGGTGGTGGTCAGGTCGGCGGCCACCTGGGCGACGCCGGGGCCCCACATCATTCCGTGCCCGGCCGGGCTGGCCACCACCGTGCCGTCGACGGGTCCGTCGTCGGTGAGCAGCGGGCCAAGGATCGGCAGGTGGTCGGGCGTGTAGTCGATGGTCGCCGCCCACGAGCGCCGCAGCCCCAATCCCCGCACCGCCGGAAAGAGGTACTCGATGCGGTCGCGGGCCTTGCGGTAGTACAGCGTGTCGAAGTCGACGGCCGTGCCAGGCGGTTCGTCGGGATTGCTCATGCCCCACAGCACGCCACCCGCTTCGCCTGGCCGCCAATAGATTCCGGACGTCACGTCGAACACCATCGGTACCTCGTGGATGTCGAGGTCGGACGGTGCGGCGGTGACGACGACCTGGTGGCGGGCGCCGCCGGCATATACGCGCCCGCCCGCCGTAGCGCCGACGGCGGCGAGCTTCGGTCCGCCGGTGAGCACGACGTGTTCGGTGTCGATGGGACCGTTCGCCGTGTCCACGCCGACGACGCGGCCGCCGTTGGTCCGGAGCCCGGTGAAGGCGCAGCGTTCGCGCACGTCCACGCCATGGGCGACCAACGCAGCGGTGTAGGCCAGCACGTTGCGCGGCGCGTCGATGTACCCGTCGCCGGGGGCATACGAGGCGCCCATCGTGACGCCTGCGGCCAGACCCGTGTGTCGGGTGTCGAGGTCGGCGCTGCTCAGCCACTCGACGTCGAGCCCGAGACTGCGTTGCAGCGCAATGCGGTCGTGGGCTTGTTGCACTTCGGATTCCGTGAAGCACGGCATGAGATAGCCCTGAGCGACGAAGCCGCAATCGAGCGGGAAGCGATCACCACTGGTCGCGTAGAACTCCTGGCTAAACAGCCCGAGCTTGATCGGAGCCTCGGTGCCGCCCTGCGCGCGGACCATGCCCGCGGCGCGGCTGCTTGCCCCGTCGCCGAGCGTCGCGGCTTCCAGTAGCACCACGTGGCCCACCCCGGATTCGGCGAGCAGGACGGCGGTCCACGCACCGACCGTCCCCCCGCCGACCACCACCACGTCGGCATGAGCGGAACTAGTCATAGCACCAAACGCTGGCATAGACTGAACGCTCAGTCAAGAGCGAGGAGCCCGGATGTACGGACTGTCAGAGCAGGATCGGCGGATCCAGAATGCGGCCCGCGCGTTCGTCGATTCGGTGATCCCGCTCGAGGTCGAGGCCGAGCTCGCGGGTGGCATGTTGCCCAAGGAGGTGACGGCCGAACATCAAGCGCGGGCAATCGAATTGGGGCTGTACGCCACCAACATGCCGACCTCCGTCGGCGGCCCTGGATGCACCGCACTTCAGCAGGTGCTGGTCCAGGAACAGACCGGGCGGGCCACGAATGGCCTGGGTTGGGTGATGCACACTCCGCCGCAGTGGTGGGTCGACGTCGCCAGCGATTATCAGCGCGAGCGGTGGTTGCTACCCGCCGTGCGCGGGGAGAAGCATGAGGCCTACGCCATCACCGAGGAGTTCGCCGGATCCGACGTGTCCGCGTTGCAGGCGACGGCGCGCCGCGAGGGCGACGAGTACGTGGTCGACGGCGTGAAGTGGCACGTGACGTCCTACAACCTGGCCGAGTACCTGTTCGTCCAGGCGCGGCTGGTGGGCGGGGACTTCGACGGCGAGCACGTGCTGCTGGTGGTCGATCTGCCGTGGCCGGGCGTGGAAGTGGTACGCACGCCACACTATTCGCATCACATCCCCGATGAGCACCCCATCGTCGCGTTCAACGGGGTCCGGGTTCCGGTGGCGAACCTCGTCGGTGCGGAGGGCGAGGGGATGACCTTCACACAGGACTGGTTCCGGTTCGAGCGGCTGATGGTGGCCGCCCGTTGCGTCGGCGCTGCGCAGCGGCTGCTCGACGACGTGACCGCGTTTGCGAAGGACCGGGTGGTCGACGGCAAGCCGCTGGGTGAGCACCAGCTGGTCGCGGGCATGCTCGCCGACAGTGCGACGGAGTTGTTCGCCGCCCGCGCCATGCTCTACGAGGTGGCCCGGTCGATCGACGCGGGCGCCGATCGCAAGACGTTGCACGCGCAGGCGTCGATGGCCAAGCTGTATTGCTCGGAGATGGCGGGCCGGGCCGCCGACCGCGCCGTGCAGATCTTCGGCGGCCGGGGCTACATGCGGGAGAACGTCGCGGAACGGATGTACCGCGAGCTACGCGTGGAGCGAATCTGGGAGGGCGCGAGCGAAATTCAGCGGCTGATCATCGGTCGTCAGCTGCTGAACCGCGGCCCGGCGGCGGTGCTCGAAGGCGCTTAGCAGGGGTCGCCAGGAGGCGTGTAGTAGGGCACGCCTTCGACCGTGTAGCACGGTATCTCGCCGTAGACGTACGGGGTCGCGGCCGACGCGATGGCCACCCCCGTTGCCACGTCACCGGCGATGTTGGTGCAACCGCCGACACCGACGTGGCGTCCGCGGGCTCCCGCGCAGATGTCGGCCTGCGCCGCCGGTGCGACCACCAACGGCATAGCTGCCATCGCGGTCGCCGCAAAGAGCACTGCTGCCAGCTTCTTCATCGCATTCATCCCTCTGATAGCCCGACCTGCAGTAATTATCACGCGCGTCGATCATTGTGCTCGGGGTTTGACCGGATTGACGTCTGCCGGAACCCAAGCAGCCTCATGCCGTGGTAGATCACCAGGGCGGCGATCGAGCCAAGCGCGATGCCGGTGAACGTCAGATTCCCGGTCGTCCAGGTGAAGTCGGCGATGCCGAGGATCAGCGGGATGGCCGCCGTCATCTGGTTGATCGGCAGGCTGAAGTCCACGTGATTGGTCAGCCAGATGCGGATGCCGAGCACGCCGACGAGCCCGTACAAGACGATGGTGGCGCCGCCAAGCACCCCCGGCGGGATCGCGGAGATGACGGCCCCGATCTTCGGGCACATGGCCAACACGATCGCGACCGCCGCGGCGATCCAGTACGCCGCAGTCGAATAGATGCGCGTGGCGGCCATGACGCCGATGTTCTCGGCATAGGTGGTGGTGGCCGAACCACCGCCGAACCCGGCCAGCGTGGTGGCGACGCCGTCGGCCGCCAGCGCGCGACCCATCAGCGGGTCCATGTCCCTGCCCGTCATCTGGCCGACCGACTTCACGTGCCCGATGTTCTCGGCGACCAGCGCGATGACGGCCGGCAGGAACAGCGGCAGCACCGCCAGAGTGAAGGACGGAGTCTGGAACTCGGGCAGGCCGATCCACGGCGCGGCGGCGATCGCCGAGGTGTCAACGTCGCCGAGCGCCCACGCGAGCAGGTAGCCCAACACGACCGCGAGGAAGATCGCGAGCCGCCCGACGATGCCGCGGAAGAACGCGATCGTCGCGACCAGCAATACCAGCGTGACGAGGCCGACGAGGGGCCCCTTCTCGAAGTTCTGCTTCGCCGCGGGGGCGAGGTTGAAGCCGATGAGCGCGACGACGGCGCCCGTCACGACGGGCGGCAGCGTGGCGTTCAGCCAATCGGTCCCGACGAAGTGCACCACCGTGCCGATCACGATGAGCGTCAGGCCGACGGCGACGAGCCCGCCGAGCGCGCTGCCGGTCCCGTTGGTACCCACTGCCGCGAGCACGGGAGCGATCACCGAGAAGCTGGATCCGAGGTAGCTCGGCAGCCGGTTGCCGGTGATGATCAGGAACAGAATCGTGCCGATGCCGGAGAACAGCAGCGTGGTGGTGGGCGGGAAGCCGGTCAGCACCGGTACCAGGAAGGTCGCGCCGAACATGGCGACGACGTGTTGGGCGCCGAGTCCGATGGTGCGGGGCCAGCTCAGCCGTTCGTCCGGGGCGACGACCTCCGCGTCGGGTGGGACGGGCTTCCAGGTAAGCGGGATCACAAGGTCGAACTACACACCATCTCGCGTCGACGCGCGCGGCAATCGGAGCCGGCGCGTCCAGTACACCAGGACGCCCACCAGGACCACCGCCAGTCCGCTCAGCACCGACACCAGCGGCAGCGCGCACGCGACCACCACGCATCCGACCAAACCCAACGTCGGGATCACCTTGCCGCGCAAGGTGAATGCGGCGGCGTTGGCGATCGCGTAGTACACCAGCACGGCGAACGACGAGAAACCGATCGCGCCACGCAGGTCGACCGTCGCCGCGATGACGGCCACGACGAACCCGACGACCAGTTCGGCGCGGTGTGGGCTGCCGAACCGTGCGTGGACGACGGCGAGGCCGTGGGGCAGGTGGCGGTCGCGCGCCATCGCGAGCGTGGTGCGGGACACGCCGAGGATGAGCGCAAGCAGCGAGCCAACGGCGGCGACTACCGCTCCGACCCGAACGACGGGAGCGAGGCCGGGATGTCCGGCGGCGACCACGGCGTCGGCCAGCGGCGCCGTCGCGGAAGCCAGTGTGGCGCTGCCCAATACGGCCAACACCGCGGTCGCCACGACCGCGTACACGAGTAGCGCGATGCCGAGCGCGAGGATAATGGCGCGTGGAATCGTCCTGGCCGGGTCGCGCACCTCCTCGCCCAGCGTGGCGATGCGGGCGTACCCCGCGAACGCGAAGAACAGCAGCCCGGCCGCTTGCAGGATGCCGCCGACGCCGACCGCGTCGTGGAACGCCAACCGCGACGAGTCGAGTGCCTCCGACGACACCAGTGCCACGACGACCACGGCCAGCACGGCCAGCACGACGGCGACGATCACCCGCGTCAGCAGCGCCGAGCGCTGCACGCCGACGACGTTGAGCACGGTCAGGGCCACCACGACGACGACCGCGACCACCCGTGCGTAATCGGGCCACGCGTAATACCCGACCGTGAGCGCCATCGCCGCGCACGACGCCGTCTTGCCGACCACGAAACTCCACCCCGCGGTGTGGCCCCAGAACTCGCCAAGCCGTTCGCGCCCATACACATAGGTGCCGCCGGACTGCGGGTAGAGCGCGGCCAGCCGGGCCGATGACGTCGCATTGCAGTACGCCACCACGGCTGCGACCGCGAGCCCGGCGAGCAGCCAAGACCCTGCGGCTGCCGCAGCGGGTGCCAGGGCGACGAAGATGCCCGCGCCCACCATCGAACCCAGCCCGATCGTGACCGCGTCGACGGTGCCGAGGGTGCGCTTGAGTGGAACGTGCTCCGGCGTGGTCACGCGCCGGATGGTACCGAGGCCGGGTTTACGCGGGGTATTGCGACGTCAGTCGGGAGACCTCGGGTCTGGTGAACACGTCGTCGAGGGTCACCGTGCGCAGGTTGCGCTCGGCGATGACGTCGATCAGTTGGTGGTACACGGTGGTTACCGGCGGGTGGTTGAGGTGGCCGATGACGATGTTGCCTGCGGTGTAGTACTTCGTTGCGTTGGCGACGATGTCCCGCGGCGTGAGGATCGCGTCGTCCCCGATGTTGCCGTTCCAGAGCGTCGTGACGGTGTAGCCGAGGTCAGTGGCGACCTTGGTGACGAGGTCGTTGAAGGCCCCGTACGGCGGACGGAAGTACGGCGTGGCATCGACGCCGAAGGTGTCCTTGAGGAACTGGTCGTTGTGCCGCAGTTCGTCGGCGATGTCGGGCGGGGCGAGCTTGGTGAGGTCGGGATGCCGCCAGGTGTGATTGCCCAGTTGTAGTTGTCCGGACTCGACAAGGGGGAGCAGCAGGTCGCGGTTGTCGGTCCACGATGAGTACACGCCGTTGACGAACATGGTGAGCCGAATTCCGGTGTCGTGGGCGAGCTGCGCATAGGCCCGCACCACCGCGGTGTCGACGCCGTCGTCGAGCGTCAGCGCCATCAGGTCGCCGGGTCCGGGCAGCGCGCTCAGCGCCGCACCGCCGGGCAACGGCACTCGCGCAGACGGCGGCGGAGCCGGCCGCAGTGGCGGCCATTCGGGGGGCAGCGGCCCAGGTGGCGGCGCAGGCGCTTGCGCGGCCTGGCCGGTGGCCTCGGTGCCGCATTTGGCGAATGCAACGGCTGTCGCGGTGGCGACCAGCCCAAGCAGTACGTTGCGGCGCGACAACGCGGGCGCCGCGGTTCTGGTCCGCGTTCGCGCCATAGTCACACGCGTCACTTTTGTCACATCCGGCACGCGTGAAGGGTAGCTGGAAAACCGGTCTCAACCGGGGAAGCTGGCCTGACAGTCGGCTGAGGGTGTCGAACCCGTTGCCGGATCAGGCGCCGTCGGCGTGGGCGGGCGACTCCTCGCGCAACGACTCAAGGGCCGACGCGAGCAGGACTCCGACGAACGCGACGGCCCCGAGTACCACCATCGGGACGGTCCACAACCGGCGCAGCAAAAGGGCTGACTCGCAGCGGTCGACGAAGCCCGTGCCGTTCGTGGCCGCGGCGGCCTGGGAGACGTCGGTACCCAGCCCGGTGCCGCACTTGATCTGCCACCCCCACTGATCGAAGTCGTCGATGAAGACGGGGAACCGCAACGCGAACAATCCGACGATCACTAGGACCGCGCCACCGATGACCGCATACCAACTGCGACGACTCACCTCAGAACTCCTTATTCATGACACGAAGGAGTCGCTTCTCGACCCCCCGACCCATCCCGAACCCCTGCCCATATGTTAATGACCATTCTCGTTGGATTGACGGTTTCAGTGATAATTTCCAACCCAAGTCGGCTATCAAGTTGTCTGGCGGTCGCCTAGCGTGAGCGCCATGGCCGCCCGCCCCAGAGACCGCAAGGCGCAGATCGCGCGCGCGTCGGCCGAAGCATTCAGTGCGCTGGGCTATCACGGCGTCACGATGGAGGACATCGCGTCACGCGTCGGGGTTTCCGCGACGGCCCTTTACCGCCACTACTCGGGCAAGTACGAGTTGTTCCGCGGCGCCGTGCTCAGCCTCGGGCAGCAACTCGTCGACGCCACCGAACTGGCCGGCTCCGACGACGACCCGCGCGTCGACTTGGGTCTGCTGGTCGCCGCGCTTGCCGACACCGCACTGGCGACCCGCGAATCGGGTGGGCTCTACCGATGGCAGGGCCGCTTCCTCAGCGACGACGATGCGCGCGAACTGAACCGTCAGCTGCATGCCGTGCACCGCCGCGTCCAGCGTCCGCTCGCCGCGCTTCGCCCCGGGCTGTCGTCGCGGGAGCGCTGGACCCGCTCGACGGCCGTGCTGAGCGTGATCGGCAGCATCGTCGACCATCGCGCCCGACTGCCCGCTGCACGCATTAAGGCACTGCTGGCCGAGCTCTGCATGGTCATCGCGACGTCCGACCTCGTCGTCCCCGCCGACGACGCGCCACCGCGCGTGCCGCCGAAGCGGCGGACGCCGGAGTCGAAGTACGAAGCGTTGCTCGACGCGGCGATGCGGCTGTTCAACGAGAAGGGCTACCGCGACACCAGCGTCGAGGACATCGCGGCGACGGTGGGACTGCCCGCATCGGGGGTCTACCGGTACTTCGCCCGCAAGAGCGACCTGCTTGCGGCACCGTTTCGCCGGGCGACCGACTGGCTGTCCGCGGAGGTCGCGGCAGACACGTCGACGGCACGCGATCCCGAGGACGCCCTGACGACGGTGATCGACACCTACGTGAAACGGTCGTTCCAACACCCGGAGTTGGCCTACGTCTACTACACCGAACGACTGAACATGTCGGTGGCCGACCGCAACGTGTTGCGCAGGCAACAGCGGTCGATCGTCGAGGCGTGGGTCGAGCTGGTGACGGGCATGCGGCCTGAGTGGACCGCGGCCGAGGCGCGGTTCGCCGTGCACGCGGCGATGGCGCTGGTGATCGACATCGGTCGGCTGACCGACTACCGCGACACGGCGCAGACCCGTGCGATGGTCAGCGGCCTACTGGACCTGACGCTATTGGGGCGCTATCGATTGCGAATGGCGTTGCCGGCCAGGTAGGCGACGTAGCCGAAGGAGCCGAGCACGGCCAGCTTGCGCGTCTTCGGAACCAGCAGACCCACGCCGATCGCGGTCTCGATGCCGCCGTTGGTCTTGATGTGCCGGTCGGTGTCCTGCGGGAAGGCGGACTTCGTGATGCCCTCGAACAGCTGCGGGGCGACGAAGTGCGCCACCCCGGCGCCGGCGATCGACAACCCTGCGAGCAGGGGAAACCGCGAATTCTTCTTTCCGCCTTCTTGTGACACCTATTAATCCCTTCCGATCAGGCGATCTGATAGTCGCTCAGGGGAAACTCCGACGCTTCCCGGATGGCCGTCTCCGTGGACGATGGCCGCAACAGTGTCGGTTCACCCGAGGGGTTGAAGTAATACGACCGCGCGCTGGCGCAGTTGCCGATGATGAACAGCGAGTCGCCGAGCAGTTCGGTCATCCGGTCCAGGAACGCGGTGTTGGCCTCTTCGGTGACCTCGAACGTCGTCGCGCCCCGGCGCTTCACCTCCGTGAATAGCCGGTCCATGAGCCGCATCTGGTACTCCATGGTGTTGAAGAAGTTCAGCCCGAGGAACGCGTACGGGCTGGCCAGGCTCAGGTAGTTCGGGAAGTACGGCATCGACACGCCCTGATACGCCTGGAATCTGGTGTCGCGCCACCACTTTCCGAGATCGCGCCCGTCCCGGCCGATGACCTCGATGGCGGGGAAGTTGGCTTCCCACAGATCGAACCCAGTCGCCAGCACCAGCGTGTCGATGGCGTTCTTGGTGCCGTCCTTGCCGACGATGCCATCGGCCTCGACGTGATCGATGCCGACGTCCTGCAGGTGCACGTTCGGCTTGGTGAAGGCGCGGTAGTAGCCGTTGCTGAACGTCGGCCGCTTGCAACCGAAGTCGTAGTCAGGAGTCAGCCGACGCCGCAGCTCCTTGTCGCGGATCGAGGCGAACCGGTGGACCTTGGACAAGTCGGCCGCCGCGATGTTGAGCCGGTGGAACTTGCGGTGCTGCAGCACCGCGGTGTTGATCATCACTTCGTAGATCGAGTCGGTCAGCCAGCGAATAGCCCTCTGCGTCAACGGAACTCGGGCGAACAGTCGCTTGGCCCGCTCCCCGAACCGCAGGTCGATCTTGGGCACCACCCAGATCGGCGTGCGCTGGTACACGGTGAGGTCCGCGGCCCTCTTCGCCAGTTGGGGGATGAGCTGCACGGCCGTGGCACCGGTGCCGATGACGGCGATGCGATGGCCGGCTGCGTCGAAGTCGTCCTCCCACTCGGTGGTGTGGATGACCTTGCCCTCGAAGCTGGTGATGCCCGGGATCTCGGGCACCTTCGGCTGCGACAGGAAGCCGGTCGCGGTCAGCAGGTACCGCGCGCTCAGCGTCTCGCCGCCGGCAATGGCAACCCGCCAGACGCTGGCCTCCTCGTCCCAACGGGCACCCTCGACACTGGTGTTGAACCTGATGTGGCGCCGGACGTCGTACTTGTCGGCGACGTCGTCGGCGTACTGCTTGATCTCCGGCCCAGGAGTGAACAGCCGCGACCAGTTGGGGTTCGGCTCGAAGAAGTACGAGTAGGTGGTGGTGGGGACGTCGACGGCGAGCCCGGGGTAGTGGTTGACGTACCACGTGCCGCCGAGGTCGTCCTCGCGTTCCAGGATCACGAAGTCGTCGTAGCCCAGCCGTTTCAACTGGATGGCGGCGCCGATTCCGGCGAACCCCGCCCCCACGATGATGGCGTCGGTTAGCTCCGAAGTCATAGGTAGACGGTACCTCAGGTACCGGATAGGTAGGGCACCCCTATCCCTTCAGCGAGCCCGCGCGCTTGGGGTCAAGCGTCGCGATGCACGTGACCGTACGGTCGTCGCGCTCCCAGGTCTCCGGCGTCGGATAGAGCACGTAGATGCCGACGGAGTCGTCCGTCATCGCGTCCGGAGAGAACGAGGCGAGCTTGTCGGGGCACTGGTTCTGGTACTGGTCGATCTTCGCCTGTCCCGGGTAGTCGCCGTCGGGCATGGTGATCACTGCGTACACCTCGCCGCCGTGGGGCTGGGCGCAGTCGATCGTGGGCAGCGTCAACACCCGCGAGTCGGTGGGGATCTCGGTGATGCAGTCCCCGAGCTTCATCTCGGTGGCGATGGTGGTGTCGTCCAACTTGGATACGACGAGGAAGCCCACCCCGACGACGGCGGCGATGACGAGCACGCCGATCACGGCCAACGCGATGAACAAGCCCTTCTTCGACTTCTTGGGCGCCACGTACGGCGGCGGCGGGGCCTGGCCGTATGGGCCGGGGTCGTACGGCATGGGCGGCGGAGGTGGCGGCCCCGGCTGCGGGTAGGGCTGCTGATAGGCCGGCGGCGGCGGGTATTGATTCGGCGGCTGAGGCTGATACGGCTGCTGGGGCGGCCCGCCGTAGGGCTGGTTCGGGTCTCCTCCGGAAGGCCAGGTCACCCCCGGAAGATACAGGATTCGGGGTGTTCGGGCGGGGCGCTCAGGCGAGCAATCGCAGCGCCGCGTCGACCGCAAGGGCGGGCACGTCGAATGTCTTCGATCCGAGGTCGTGGCGGGCCCCGGTGATCTCCACGAATTCGGCGGGCGCGCCGACGAGCGCGATGGCCGCGCGCAGTTCGTCGGGGGTGCCGAACGGATCGGACGTGCCGTGGGTGAAGACCGTCGGCACGGTGATGGCCGGGAGGTGTTCGGTGCGGGCGCGTTCGGGCTTGCCCGGCGGATGCAGGGGATAGGAGAACAGCGTCAGCGCGTCGACTGCCAGCCCCTCGGCCACGGCCATCGACGTCATGCGGCCGCCGTAGGAATGGCCGCCCGCGACGACCGGTCCGACACCGAGGCCGCGCGCCAGCTCAACGGCTTCGACGATGCCTGCCTGGTCGGTCTTGGCCGAGCCCGACGGTGGACCCTTCGGGCGGCGGCGCCGGTACGGCAGGTCGTAGCGCACCGCGAGCCAGCCGCGGCGGGCCCATTCGTCGCACAGCTTGATGAGCATCGGGGAGTTCCGGTTGCCGCCCGCGCCATGGGTGAGCACGACAGCGCCCTTTGGCGTGCCGTCGGGTTCGTGCGCGACGCCCGCGATGGCGTCAAGATTCACGAGCGCTCAACCTGAACAACGCCGACACCGGGCCATGCCCGTGGCCCAACGGGTATGCGGCGCGCAGACATTCGGTGACCCACTGCTTGGCGAACGCCACCGCGTCGGGCACCGAGAAGCCGTGGGCCAACGCGCATGCCGTGGCGGCTGCCAGTGTGTCACCCGCGCCGTGATCGTGGCCGGTGTCGATGCGCTCGGCGTCGAACTCGTGGAACTCGTCACCGTCGAACAACACGTCGGGGCTGTGTGGCGACGAGCGCAGGTGACCGCCCTTGACCAGCGTCCACTTTGGCCCCAGTGCGTGCAGTGCCTTCGCGGCGTCGCGTTGCGAAGCTGCGTCGACGACGTCGATTCCCGTGATCAACCGCACCTCGTCCAGGTTCGGTGTGACGAGGGTGGCGAGCGGAAACAGTTCGGCGCGAAGGGCATTGAGCGCGGACGGATGCAACAGTGGATCGCCGTGCATCGAGGCGCACACCGGATCGACCACGAGCGGGGCCTCGATGTCGAGCGCGCGCCACGTCTCTGCGACGGCGGTGATGATCTCCGACGATGCAAGCATTCCGGTCTTGGCGGCCTGGATGCCGATGTCCTCGACGACGGCTTCGAGCTGCCCTGTGATGACGTCGAGCGGGATCTCGTGAAAACCCTTGACCCCCACCGAGTTCTGCACGGTCACTGCTGCGACGGTCACGCATCCGTGCACGCCGAGCAGCGCGAACGTGCGCAGGTCGGCCTGGATGCCTGCGCCGCCACCGGAATCTGAGCCGGCGATCGTCATGACCCGTAGCGGAGTCTCGCCCGGCGGGGTCAGCGGTAGGAAGTTCACGACGTCAACGGTAGATAGACACGGTTGCCGTGTTGGGCGAACTCCTCGGATTTGTTCTTCATGGCGTCCCGAATGTCCTGCGTGATGCGCATCGAGCAGAACTTCGGGCCGCACATCGAGCAGAAGTGCGCCGTCTTGGCGGGTTCGGCGGGCAGCGTCTCGTCGTGGTACTCGCGCGCGGTGTCGGGGTCCAGCGACAGCGCGAACTGGTCGTGCCAGCGGAACTCGAAGCGCGCCTTGGACAGTGCATCGTCACGGAGTTGCGCAAGCGGGTGACCCTTGGCCAGATCGCCTGCATGCGCGGCGATCTTGTAGGCGATCACCCCGACCTTGACATCGTCGCGGTTGGGCAGGCCGAGATGTTCCTTGGGCGTGACATAGCACAGCATCGCGGTCCCGGCCTGCGCGATCATGGCCGCGCCGATGGCCGACGTGATGTGGTCGTACGCCGGAGCGATGTCGGTGGTCAGCGGGCCGAGCGTGTAGAACGGTGCCTCCTCACACAGCTCTTCCTCGAGCCGGACGTTCTCGACGATCTTGTGCATGGGCACGTGGCCCGGTCCCTCGATCATCACTTGCACGCCATGGGCTTTCGCGATCTTGGTGAGCTCGCCCAGCGTGCGAAGCTCGGAGAACTGAGCCTCGTCGTTGGCGTCGGCGATCGACCCGGGCCGCAGCCCGTCGCCGAGCGAGAACGTCACGTCGTAGCGCGCGAGGAGCTTGCACAGCTCCGCGAAGTGGGTGTAGAGGAACGACTCGGTGTGGTGCGCCAGGCACCACGCCGCCATGATCGAGCCGCCGCGGCTGACGATGCCGGTGACTCGGTTGGCCGTCAGCGGGATGTAGCGCAGCAGCACCCCGGCATGGACGGTCATGTAGTCGACGCCCTGCTCGCACTGCTCGATCACGGTGTCGCGGTAGAGCTCCCAGGTCAACTGCGTCGGATCGCCGCCCACCTTCTCCAGCGCCTGATACATCGGCACCGTGCCGACCGGTACCGGAGAGTTACGCAGGATCCACTCCCGGGTGAGGTGAATGTCCTTGCCGGTGGACAGATCCATGATGGTGTCCGCGCCCCAACGGGTGGCCCACACCATCTTGTCGACCTCTTCGCCGATCGACGACGACACCGCCGAGTTGCCGATGTTGGCGTTGACCTTGACCCCGAACGCCTTGCCGATGATCATCGGCTCGCTCTCGGGATGGTTGTGGTTGGCCGGGATGACGGCGCGGCCGCGCGCCACCTCGTCGCGCACCAGTTCCTCGGGCACGCCCTCGCGCTCGGCGATGAACGCCATCTCGGCGGTGACCTCACCGTTGCGGGCCCGCTGGAGCTGGGTCCCACGGTCGCGCACCACGCGGGGGCGATGGGGTAGCCCGGCAGCGAGGTCGATCACCGCCGCGGCGTCGGTGTACGGCCCGGAGGTGTCGTACAGGTCGAGGTGATCGCCATCGGACAGGTTCACCCGGCGGAACGGCACGCGGGCGCCCCCGGCGAGTTCGCGGTAGACCTTCGTGCTGCCCGTGATCGGGCCGGTGGTCACTGAAGGATCGACAACAACATCACTCATTTTCAGCTCCCTACGCCGGCATTACCCGGTCAGGTTCATACGGTCGACAGCCCTAGCTGTCCTCTCAGCGCACTAGGTGTGCGCTCCCGTGTGTGGACTGGTTCAACGTACCGCAGCCGGTGTGACGGAATAGGAATTGCCCCAAGATGTTTTATATAGCTAACATATGTGTTTTGGACGCCTTGGGCCGTGCGCGGCCCTTCTTTGAGACATGCAAGCGATACGAAAAGCGAATTGATCATCGATGACGACTGAGCTCGACCCGACCAACAACATTGCACCGGCCGACGAGGCGTTGGCCGAGACCGCCCGTCGGCGCAGCCGAATGGACCACGACCACCCCCGGTACAAGTGGGTGGTGCTGTCCAACACCACGTTGGGCATCCTGCTGGCCTCGATCAACGCCTCGATCGTGCTCATCTCGCTACCCGCGATCTTCCGCGGTATCGGGCTCAACCCGCTGGCCCCCGGCAACGTCAGCTACCTGCTGTGGATGCTGATGGGCTACCTCGTGGTGACGGCCGTGCTCGTCGTGCCGTTCGGCCGGCTCGGCGACATGTTCGGTCGGGTCCGCATCTACAACCTCGGGTTCGTCGTGTTCACCCTTGCCGCCGTCGCGCTGTCGTTCGACCCGTTCAACCTCGACGGCGGCGCGCTGTGGCTGATCGGGTGGCGCGTCATCCAGGGCATCGGCGGCGCCATGCTGATGGCCTCGTCGTCGGCGATCCTCACCGATGCCTTCCCCGCCAATCAGCGGGGGATGGCGCTCGGGGTCAACATGGTGGCCGCCGTGGCCGGCTCGTTCCTCGGGCTGCTGATCGGTGGCTTCCTGTCGGAGTGGCACTGGAAGGCCGTCTTCTGGGTCGGCGTGCCGATCGGCATCATGGGCACCATCTGGAGCTACCGGTCGCTGAAGGAACTCGGCGTCCGCGCGGCCGGGCGTCTGGACTGGGCGGGCACGCTGTCCTTCGGACTCGGCCTGACGGTGCTGCTCGTCGGCATCACCTATGGCATCCAGCCCTACGGCGACTCCACCACCGGATGGACCAGCCCCTGGGTGCTTGGCTCGATCGCCGTCGGATTGCTGCTGCTGGTGGCGTTCTGCTACATCGAACTCCACATCGAGTCGCCGATGGTCGACATCCGGCTGTTCCGGTCCGCGTCCTTCGGCATGGGCAACCTCGCCGGACTCATGTCCTCGGTAGGGCGCGGCGGCCTGCAGTTCATGCTCATCATCTGGCTGCAGGGCATCTGGCTTCCCTTGCACGGCTACAGCTTCGAGTCCACGCCCTTGTGGGCCGGCATCTACCTGCTTCCGGTCACGTTCGGCTTCCTGGTGGCCGCCCCCATCGCGGGCACGCTCTCCGACCGCTTCGGTGCGCGACCGTTGACGGTCGGCGGCATGTTGCTGATGGCGGCGTCCTTCGTTGCGCTGCTTATGATTCCGGTGAACTTCGATTACTGGGTGTTCGCCATCCTGGTGTTCCTGAACGGGCTGGGCGGCGGCATCTTCACCGCGCCAAACACGGCGGCGATCATGTCGAGCGTGCCCGCGGCCCAGCGCGGCGCGGCCTCCGGTGTGCGCGCGACGTTCTTCAACGCGGGCTCGTCGCTGTCGATCGGCATCTTCTTCTCGCTGATGATCATCGGGCTGGCCAACACGCTGCCCTCGGCGATGAGCAGCGGCCTTCAGGCGCAAGGGGTCTCGGAATCGGTGGCGCACGACGTCGCGAACCTGCCTCCGGTCGGAAGCCTCTTCGCGGCATTCCTCGGCTACAACCCGATCGCCGAGCTGCTCGGCCCCTCGGGCGCACTCGACGCTCCCGGCGTCAACTCCGACGTGCTGACCGGCAAGACGTTCTTCCCGCAACTCATCACCGAACCGTTCCACTCCGGACTGAGCGTGGTGTTCATCGCCGCCGCGGTCATGATGTTGATCGGAGCGGTGGCGTCGCTGTTCAACCCCGGCAAGTACGCCACCGCGCCGGGCGCCGACAACGACGCCTGACCTCATCGCGATTGCGTGCAGGGCATCTATCCGACGAAAGTTAGTGCTTACCGTAGGTTTATGTCGTTCCTGTGATTTTGCTGGTTCGGGTGGACCAGATCAATATCAACTGGGAACATGCTGACATGGCCCCGGGGATTGTCAGCCGTCCCACCGAACAGCGTGCGGTTGCCGAATTTCTGAAGCTGAGCGCCGTTGAACCGGCCGCGTTGGTACTCGCCGGCGACGCCGGCATCGGCAAGACCACCGTCTGGATGGATGGGCTCGAGCGGGCCCGCGGTGCTGGCTTCCGGGTGCTCTCATCCAGGGTTTCGGCGGCCGAGTCCGTGCTCGCCTATGCGGGGCTGGCCGGACTTCTCGACACGGTCGAACCGCGCGCCTTCGCCGCGCTGCCGACGCCGCAGCGGCTCGCCATGGACCGAGTTCTGCTGAGAGTCGGCGCCGATGGCCCCATGACCGATCAGCGCGCCGTTGCGGCCGGCATGTTCTCCGTGCTCGCGAAGCTCGCAGAGACGTCCCCGGTGCTGGTGGCGATCGACGACGTGCAATGGCTCGACCCGCCCAGCATGCAGATCGTCTCATCGGTGGCACGGCGTCTGCGCGGGCCGATCGGAGTCCTGGCCGCGGTGCGCACCGGCCCGGACAGCGCGAACCTGGGGTCGTGGCTCGAACTACCACGGCCGGACCGCATGCAATGGATGTCGTTGCGGCCGTTGAGCGTCGGAGCGTTGCACGCGGTGGTGGCCGACCGGGTCGGGCGGTCGTTCTCGCGACCCAAGATGCTTCAGATCCATCACGTCTCGGGCGGAAACCCCTTTTACGCAGTGGAATTGGCAAGGGCCGCCGACGACGGGACGTGGGACGCCGGCGCGTCGCTGCCGGGCAGTCTGGCCGAGCTGGTCAAGATCCGGATCGGGAAGCTGACCCCCGGCGCGCGGGGTGCGCTGCTCGCCACCGCGAGTCTGGCGGACCCGACGGTCGAGCTGGTCGCGCGTGCCACCGACACGACCCCGGAAGCCGTCGTCGGGGCGCTGGAGGCGGCCGAGGCCAACGGCATCATCGGAATCGACGGGCACCGGCTGCGTTTCACCCACCCGCTGCTGGCCCGTGGCGTGTACAGCGAGAACGGTCCCGCCGCTCGCCGCCGAATGCACCGGCGCATCGCGGAGCTCCTCGACGAACCCGAGCTTCGCGCTCGACACCTCGCCCTGGCGTCTACGGGCGGGGATGAGGAGACGTTGCAGTCGTTGGATACGGCTGCACACATGGCGCGCGTGCGGGGCGCACCCGCAGCGGCCGCCGAACTGCTCGAGCTGGCCATCAGCCTCGATGGTGATACCTCGGAGCGCCGAATCCTCACCGCAGCAAATCATTTCGATGCGGGTGACTTGGTCGAGGCCCGCAGGCACCTGCAGCACGTCATCGACCGGCTGGGGCCGAGCGCGATGCGTGCGGAAGCGATGAAGCTGCTTGGCTTCGTCCGGATCAGCGACGACAGCTTCGTCGAAGCCGCCGGGCTCCTCGAGCGCGCGATCGAGGAGTGCGGCGACCCGGCCTCGCGGGTGCAGATGCTGGTGATGCTCTCCTATGCGCTCTTCAACACTGGTAGTACCGAGTTGGCGTTGGCCCATACCGAGGACGCCGCGGCGAGCGCCACCCGGTTGGAGCAATCAGCTCTGCTCAGCCAGGCGCTGGGCATGCGCACGACGTTTCGCTTCCTGGTCGGCGACGGCATCGACGAAGCGAGTTTGGCCCGCGTCCGCGAGTTGGACGATCAGTCCGAGGGTGTTCCCGTCCCCCTGCGGCCCCGGCTGCAGCACGCGCTGCTGCGCGCGTGGTCTGGCCACTACGCCGAGGGGGCCGCCGAACTCAGTGCCATCCAGAAGCGCTGCGCGGAGCGCGGCGAGGACAACGATCTGATCTTCCTGGGCTTTCACACCGCGCTGGTACACGTCTGGCAGGGCAAGTTCGGCGACGCCGAACAGGTCGCCGACGACCTGATGGAGCGGGCGCTGCAGTTGGGTGGTGACCTGCCGATGTTCGTCGCGTTGACGATCCGGGCGATGAACGGCGCTTACGCCGGTCGGGTCGACGAGGTCCGCCGAGACACCGCCGGTGCGCTCGCCGCCGCCGAGCGCTGCAGTTCGCAGCGGCTGGCCGAGTGGGCGGTCACCAGCCTCGGCTTTCTGGAAGCTTCGCTGGGGCACTACGAGCAGGCGCTGATAACGCTCGAGCCGATGTTGGCACTACTTGCGGCCACGCCCAAGATGACGGAGCTCATGTCGGCGTCCTTCGTTCCGGACGCCGTCGAGGCCATGGTCGCGGTCGGGCGCCTCCCCGACGCCGAGGGGTTGGTCGGCATCCTCGAGGACAACGGGCGCCGGCTGAACCGGGCCTGGATGTCGGCGGTCGGTGCGCGCGGCCGCGCGATGGTGCTGGCCGCCCGTGGCGAGCTCGCGGCCGCTGACGACGCCATCGCGCGGGCGATGGAGTATCACCGGCAACTCGACATGCCGTTTGAACGGGCCCGTACGGAGTTGCTACTGGGTCAGCTCGAACGCCGGAACCGACGCCGAGATGCCTCCGCGGCGACCCTGCGCGCCGTCCAGCGGGCCTTCGAGGACATGGGCACTCCGTTGTGGGCAGCGCGGGCCGTCACCGAGCTTGCGCGAGTGGATTCCGGCGTCCGTCGGGCCGTCGGGCTGACGGACGCCGAACAACGAATCGCGGAATTGGCCGCGTCGGGAGCAACCAATCGCGACATGGCGGCGGCTCTGTTCATCAGCCCAAAAACCGTGGAAGCCAACCTCACTCGCGTTTACCGCAAGCTCAACATCCATTCCCGTGCGGAGCTCGGCCGACTCATGGGTGGATTGAAGGACTAGGGAAACACCCGATTCACACGCGGCACCTCCCCATCTAGGGTGGCGCGATGACTCGGGCGCGGAACAAGTCGCACTTTCTGGTCGAGTGGTATCGGCCGGACGCGGCGAGCGGCGGATTCGACGAAAAGGTTAATCGGCTCGCCGAGTGCGCCGCCTCAGCTTCCGCTGGCGGCGCGCCTGTGCATTTGCTGGTCACTCTCGCGGTGCCGGGCGACGAAGTCGCGTTCGGGGTCTTCGACGCGCACTCCGCTGGAGCGGTTGCGGAGGTGTGCGGGCAAGCCGGCATCCCCCCGCAACGCCTGACCCCGGTGGTGAATGCCCGGTTCTTGTAGGGGGGTCATAGGGAAACACCCGATTCCCTGGGGAGTTGCCAGCACTAGCGTCAAATCTGCAGCATTCGAACAGCAAATCCGCAGGGGGGATTTCCACGTGCCCAGCGACCAGAAGCCCGGTGACCTCGAACCCAACGTGGACCGAGGGGCGGCGCAACGCTCGCTCTGGGAGCTCACCCGGGCCAGGGGTGGCGCCGTGTTGTTCGCGGGCGGCCTGACCATCTGCGCGCTGGCGCTCTATCAGCCGGCCGAGCCGGACGTACCGATGTTCCTGACCAACGCCACCACCGGCGACAGCAGTTCCGGCGGTGCCGACGGCGATAGCTCGTCGAGTTCGAGTGGCGCCAGCGGTGGTTCCAGTGGCGAGTCGTCGAGTGGGTCGAGCGGCACGTCGTCGAGTGGTGGTTCGTCTGGCGCGTCGTCGGGTTCGAGTGGCGAGTCGTCGAGTGGGTCGAGCGGCACGTCGTCGAGTGGTGGTTCGTCTGGCGCGTCGTCGGGTTCGAGTGGCGAGTCGTCGACTGGGTCGAGCGGCACGTCGTCGAGTGGTGGTTCGTCCGGCGCGTCGTCGGGTTCGAGTGGCGAGTCGTCGACTGGGTCGAGCGGCACGTCGTCGAGTGGTGGTTCGTCCGGCGCGTCGTCGGGTTCGAGTGGCGAGTCGTCAACGGGTTCGTCCGGCGCGTCGTCGGGTTCGAGTGGCGAGTCGTCAACGGGTTCGAGCGGCACGACGTCGGGCAGTAGCGGTCAGTCCAGCGGCACGACTTCCGGTGATCCGCGGCCGGATACCGATGGCGATGGGTTGTACGACGACGACGAGACCGACTACTACGGAACCGATCCGAATGTGGCCGACAGTGACGGTGACGGCGTCTCCGATGGCGAAGAGGTGTTCAACGGGACCGATCCC